>JAGTQO010000024.1:14092-18569 GCA_018396565.1 Candidatus Bathyarchaeota archaeon | reverse complement strand
ACTCTTTTGTTAAGAGATTGTGATGAAGCCTGATAGTCTCATCTTTCCAGTACACCTCTTTACTCTCGTAGTTGAATGCGTGTGCTCCACCCATCTCGAAGATTACCATGTGTCTTCCTAAGGTCTGACCTACCTTATCGATGTCTGTGAATCTTATGCATGGTTGGCTTATGACTAGGGGGTTTGCCGGTGGCGGGATACTTCCATCTGTGACGTATGGTTGGAAATTATATATGGATGCGCCTACTAGATAGACGTCGTCCCTCCACCTTGCTATCACAGGATATGGCTTTATTATTGTGTGACCTTCACTCTCAAAATATTTTAAGAATGTTTCTCTGAATTGGTTTAGGGTGAGTCTCCTTTTGGTCGGTGGATTATTTATAAATGTATATTCTTGGCATGGTGTGTCACCGCAATTTCTACTGTCTTGGTTTTGGGTCCAATAATGGACTCCGCATTTTTCGCACCTCTTCCTTTTGAAACCGTTCTCTTTAAAGAATTGTATTTCAAATTCTTCCTCGAGACTCTTCAATCTAGGTAGCCTCGAGCATTATTTTAAGATTAGAGGAATTGGTGGAATTGTCAGCCATTCTCATCCGAATAGGGCGCCTAAACCTGCCAGAGCTTCCTCTTCCTTCTTCTCCTCTTTTTTCTCCTCGACCTTCGCTTCAGCTGGTGCTGCAGCTTTCGTTGGAGCAGATGTAGGTGCATATGTGAGGGTTGAGGCCTGCTTGAGAACCTCATCTATGTTTATTTCTGATAAGGCTGCTGTCAGTGCCTTCAGTCTGGCTTCATCGATCTCCTCCTCAATGGCTGTCAAAACTTTTTTCAGGTTCTTTTCATCCACGGGTTTAGAGGCTGAATGTAACAGCAATGCTGCGTATATATACTTCAACCCTATCTCCTCCATTCGCTTAAGGTTCCTACACGTGCTATGATCCTTGACTCTTAAGCGTTTCTTTTTGATTTGAGAGTTGCTCTAACCTAGGCTGCCCCAGGATTCAGAATGGCTATGATATTGTTTAGAGTCATCATATCTAAATATGCGGCTCTTAGTATCTGGTTTATGGTCTCCGGTGTGATGTATTCAGCAGCCAAAGCAAGAGCTGAGGCTTGATTCATCACCTTCCTGAAGATAGGTAGGGCGGTGACACTTGTAAGGTATCCTGCTTCACATGCCAAGTTTAATGCTTTTAAAGCGGCCTCAACGATGTTTTCCCTATATTCTTCAAGGTCTAGATTCAACATCTCTTTGTTTAGAATCATCTCACCATCATATGCGGATATTAGAGAGAGTCCAGTCTCCATAGGTTTCATACCTAGTCTCATCAGGACGGACGCGAGTTTTGCAGATATGACGTCTCCTTTCCTTGCTACTATTGTATCTTTCGTTACCCATATGCTTCCAGACTCTATCCTGGTAGGTATCTTGACCTCTCCAAACTCGCTGATGATGGGTCCAGGTGGTAGGCCTGTGTTTCCGCCTGGGACTACTATGTCGCCTGTCGCTATATCTCCACCTTTGGCTGGAACCTTGACCTTATTCTTGTTTAGAAAGAGAATTAGCTCGAATGGATTCGTATCTGTGAGGATGAGTGCGAAGGGTCCATTGAGTGATTCAGCGTATTTTAATATATTCTTCCTTTCACCTTCAATTTCTTTACATGCCATTCTGAAGATGGTGTTCTTTGCCACCAGTATCTCGGCTCTGCCCCTGAGCATCTTTCGAACCTCTTGGATCTGGGTTGACCTGACTTTCGTCAGATCCGCTGCGGCTATTACCTTATGCTTTCTGAGGGCTTCCTTCACCCTCTCCATAGCCAATTTCTTCTTCGGAGATATCCTTCTAACGGACATCCTACATCACTGCAACGGTATGGATATTGGAGATCCCATAGATTTCTTTATCATAATTCCGGAGATGTTTCTTGAGCCACGTTCTAGTCTCCCCTCTACTCTTGAGATGACTGCTTGAATATTCTCCGTTAACTCTTCATCGGATGATTCGCAGGTGCCTACTCTGCACTGTATGACAGGCTGATCCCTGACCCTTATCCTTACGGTCCTCCTAGCTTGATCTATAACCTCTTGTATTGGTGTATTGATCTGGATTGGTGTAGGCATCTTCCCCCTAGGCCCAAGGATAGGTCCTATCGTCCTGCCAACAAGGGGCATGAGGGGCGCCTCTGAAATGAAGAAATCGTACCCTCTCTGCAACTTTCTAGCCAACCTCTTATTTTTAGCGAAATCTTCCAGCTGTTCTCTACCTATAACCAGGTCCGCGTTTGCCTCTTTAGATTTTAGGGCTAGGTCTCCGGTTGCTATCACACATACCTTTACAGGTTTGCCTAGCTTATGGGGGAGTACTACTACCTCACTGAGTCTGTTCTCAGGTTTTTTTAGATCTATGTCCCTTAGTTTTATTATAAGTTCCACAGACTCGTTAAATCTGCGTCTCTCCTGACTCCTGATCTCGCTCAAGGCTTTTCTAATGTTCTCATCTGAGATTGGCAAGGAACGCACCTCTGGACCTAGTGTGTGGCGCAATTACATCCATGAAAAGGCTTTAATGAACGTTTCGAGTACTTCAGTTTTGACCCTTAAGATTCGCCTTTGAATAGTTCCTCGTATACTCCACGATCTATATCCTTCTGTATCTCCCTAGGATCCTTATTCTCAACTGTTACCCCCATGCTGACGAATGTTCCTAGGATCTCCTTTAATGCTGCCTTAACATCTTTGGAGTACGTGTCCTTCATCTTCATCTGGGCTATTTTTAGAGCTTTTTCGATTGGTAGGTTGCCTATTTTCTCAGCCTTAGGGTTTCCAGACCCTTTCTCAACCCCTAACTCCCTGATTATTAAGGCTGATGTTGACGGCGTCCCTATCTCAACTTCAAATGCTTTCGTATCGATGTCTACAATCACCTTCACTGGAACCTTCATTCCAGCATATGCTTTCGTCAATTCGTTGATAGCGTTGACTATTTGTAAGACGTTTACTCCTAAAGGTCCCAGAGCTGGGCCTAAAGGAGGTCCAGCCGTCGCCTCTCCTCCATTAATCAACGCTTCAACCGTTTTCTTTTCTCCCAACCTCTTCACCTGTGCCCTTTGATGTTCTTCTCAGGTAGTCTGCATGTACCGTTATTGGTAATGTGGCGAATCCCTCCTCGAGAAGCTCTATAGTCACCTCTCCCTTCACCTTGTCCATATGTGTGATCCTAGCCTTGAGGCCTCTGAAAGGCCCTGCGATGACCTCGACGATGTCGGAGTCGCTCAACTCATCTATGGTGGGTCTAACCTTTATGAAACGTTCAATTGAAGATAGTTGGATAGCTCCCTTAGTCTTTGTTCTGGCGTGTTTTATCCCTGCCATGGCTTCGTCTACTGTATGGGGGCCTGGAGCCTCAACGAATACGTATCCCTTAATAGCTTCAGTAAACATAACTGAGAATATCGGTAGCTTCTTCAGGGCTGCTTTCGATGTTAAGACTTCAGCGACCGCTCTTTCTTGGCCACTCGTCGTTCTAATCGCGAATATCATAGGCTCAACTTCCATAAAATTGTTATGCGGTTCCTGTGCCTAGGAAGAGAAATAGGATCCTGACCATGAATCCTATTCCGCCGATGAGGCCTATCCCAAGTAGGGAGATACGTAGCATAAGCCAGAACTCTTCCCTTGTCGGTTTGGAGGAAGCGCGGATCAGCCTCTTTGTAGACTCTATGAATCTTCCAATATCCAACTGCTAGGCCCTCAACAATTTTCTTATCGATCTATCACTATCCGAGTTTAGGATAGGAGGCGATTGGGGCAAATAAACCTTTCAATAGTTTATTGCTTAAACATTTTACCTACCTGGGCTCTTTCGGCCTCCTACTATGATTTTATGCTCTCTACACCTATCAGTCTAAGTCTTGAGAGAAGTATTCTTCTATGCTCTGATTTGAGACCTTTCCAGTCTACTAGGGCTGTCCTGCATCCGCCAACAGTCTTTCTGAATGCTGAGTCGACTATGGTGGGCTCATACTCTTCAAAGAAATGTTCGGGTATTATGTGGCCAACAGCGAATCCCTCTTCAACTACATACCTTGTGTGTTTCGGAGCGTAATGTCCACCTCCGAAGCCTACTGCTGGTTTTCCAATAGACCTTTCCATGGCAGCCCTCACAGTGGCTGAGGCCGCGGCTTCCCCAGCCTTCATATCCACCCAGTGTTTAGGGGTGCTGCCTATCTCAATGAAAAGTACTGGCACGGTAAGTTCTGTCGGTCCATGGTGTGTAGCCTCAAGGGAGACTGAATAATATTTGAGGTCAAGTTGCTCAGCTGCCTCAATTAAGCTGATTATCGCCGACCTCAATCTGTAAGGGTCTGCTAGGGCGATTCTTCTTGGCTCTCCACCCATAGGAGCTTCTGAACATAAATTGCCAGGTGTATGGGCTGTCAGGGTTGGCTTTCCACTCTCACTACTATGTCTA
>JAGTQO010000024.1:12794-14033 GCA_018396565.1 Candidatus Bathyarchaeota archaeon | reverse complement strand
TGTCTGGAGTTGGCTATGGAGTTTCAGGTCGCATTTTCTGTAGAGGTCATCTCCCTCATAATTTGTCTCGAATGTGAATCCAAAATTTGTTATCAGCTTCTCAGCAATATTCGATGCAGCAGGATCGTTTTTTGACGCCAATATAATGGCTGGCAAATCTTCATTCCATTCTTTTTAATTTCATAGGATGAGGGTGAGTATGGCCTTCGTTGTGTGGAGCCTGTTCTCGGCTTGGTCCCAGACTACTGATGCTGGCCCGTCTATCACGGGGCCTGTCACTTCTTCTCCCCTCCTGCATGGTAGGGGGTGCATGAAGATTACGTCGCCCTTGGCTGCTTCTATAATCTCTGAATTCACCTGATACTCCGGAAGGAAAGTTTCAAGTTTCCTTTCTCGATCAGACTCCTGACCCATACTCACTATAACATCTGTATAAATTATGTCCGCGTCTGCGGCTGCCTCTCTTGGATTTCTCTCCAACTTTACGTTTGAACCCGAAGCCTTACAGTTTCTTCTTGCGTTGTCTAGAAATTCTGGGTTTGGCTCATATCCTTCAGGGCATGAGACAACCATGTCCAAGCCAACTTTTGAGCATCCTATGAGGAGTGAGTTGCATACGTTGTTTCCATCCCCTATATAACACAGTTTCAAGCCTTCAAATCCCCCCTTCTTCTCTAATATGGTCATGAGGTCTGCTAAAGTTTGAAGCGGATGGTCCAGGTCTGATAGGGCATTCATGACTGGGACTGTAGCATACTCTGCCAGCTCAATAAGCGTATGGTGTATATTTACTCTGGCGACTATACCGTCGACGTACCTACTTATGGTTCTTGCGGTGTCTGCTACAGTCTCACCCCTACCGAGCTGCAGATCTGTCCAGCTGAGGTATAGAGCATACCCACCGAGTTGACGCATGGCTACTTCAAAAGATATTCTTCTCCGATCGCATCAAGCTTAAGCTTGATGCAATGTTCGGGTCGATGGCTTCTGAAATATCATGGCCAGACTCTTGTTTGGAAGCCGTCTATCGGCTCTTCCACTCTTAAACTCCATAGCCAACTCCAAGATGCTGATTATCTCATCCCTACTATATTCTTGGAGTGTGATGAGGTCTCTACCCTTCATATTCTCACCAGAATCAGTCTATTAACAATACATAGACACTTAAATGGTTGCCTAAACGCATCCAAAATTTGATATTCATAAATGGATGGGTCTTTCACATACTCTCAAACTCAA
>JAGTQO010000024.1:0-12788 GCA_018396565.1 Candidatus Bathyarchaeota archaeon | reverse complement strand
AAGTCATTCCACTTATCTCTTTAGCCAGTTTTCTTGCGAGTTCAAAGTCAACCGGCATATGTTTTGGCTTCCTACCATGAAGGATCACCTTAGTCTCCGTAGTCTCATCAGGCAACCATACTGTGTTTATAGCTAGGATCGATATTGGACTGAAGAGGTCCTCAATCAACTGTCTGGAGTCTCCGCTATAACCCAGAATTTTGATCCTGCGGCCGACCCTCTCGCCTATTGAGCGAATAATCTTCCCACCTGAACTTAACATTTTGCCAACATCCTGCTTGCTGACCAGAATTGCGAGGACATCTCCAGACTCGATAGCCCTTTCGAAAGAAACATCTTGCAATATTGGAAATTCCTTCTCAAGCTCGGTGAGGACCCTAATTATTCTTAGGTCGAGCTCAGTGATCTGGCCTCTCCTCAATTTTTCTTCACACTTTGGACAGAGAACGCCGCTTTTGACGCAGAAATTGTCCAAGTTTGTCTTTACCAGATGTGCTCCCTCCGAGCATTATTAATATATATGGAGCCGGTGCTGTACCTCTCTGTTGAGAGCATGATTCGCCACTGTTATATATCGACTTTCATTCGGATTTAGGAGAGATGATTAAAGATGGGTAATAAATGTATTATGGTTGCAACTGGCAGCACTCGAAGTCTTTTATAGCCTCCAAAACTTTCTTTGGGTGATGCTTTATTTTTAGAGGGTCTCTTTTACGGTTAGGTCTCTCACGGCCTCTATCAATAGGACGTTGCACCAGCATCGTCTTAGGGTTGCTCATCTTGCTAACAAGCCAGTTGGTGGTCATTTTTAGAGCACCTGTCTCCTATTCCATCGCTTATATTTTAATCACTTGAGTGGCAAGAATTCTTAAAGGGTCCAACGGATAAGTCAAAGGTGTTGGAGTGAAAGATTTGAGTGTCGAGTTCCTTGGAGACTGGAGGAGAACGCATTATTCGTCGGTGGTAACTCCAGACCTCGATGGTGTCGAAGTAACTGTCTTCGGTTGGATACAAGACATAAGAGACCATGGAAACATAATCTTTCTAACCCTGAGTGATAAGGAGGGTCTGATCCAGATAACTGGAACACGCCGAAATACACCTCCGGAAGTTATGGAGAAGATGAAGAGTCTCAGCAGGCAGTCTGCTATTGGTGTCAAGGGAGTTGTTTCCGCGAGGGTTGAAGCGCCTCGTGGCGTTGAGGTGATTCCGAGGGAAATCAAAGTTTTAGGCTTGGCGAGCCACCCCCTCCCACTAGACCCGACAGGCAGAGTTCACGCCGAGATCGATGTCAGACTAGACGCTAGGATTCTGGATCTAAGGAGGCCTGAGCCTCGGGCGATATTCAAGGTGAGACATAAAGTAGTCTCTGCAATAAGAGAGTATCTTGATGAACAAGGTTTCATAGAAGTCCACACCCCGAAGATAATAGCAACAGCAGCGGAGGGTGGCGCTGCCCTATTTCCCGTTGACTATTTCAATAGTAGAGCCTACTTGGCGCAGAGCCCTGAACTATATAAGGAAGAGCTCATAACAGTATTCGAGAAGGTTTATGAGATAGGAACCTACTTCAGGGCTGAAGAATCTCATACCAGGAGACACCTCAACGAGTTTATCTCAGTCGATGTTGAGGAAGCTTTCGTCGATTACGGTGACGTCATGAAACTTCAGGAGGATCTTCTAGCCTATGTTCTCAGAAAGCTCAGTGATGAATGTATGGACCAACTCAATATTTTAAAGGTGAATCTTCCAAAAATCGTTTTGCCCCTGAAGAGATACAAGTATTCAGAGATCGTTGATCAACTCAACAAGAACGGTTATCGCCTAGAGTGGGGGGAAGACCTATCCACCTCAGCCTACAGGGTCCTAGGTAAGATTCATAGGAATGAGTTCTACTTCATTATAGACTGGCCGACGGAGACGAGGCCTTTCTATGTTAAACCTAAGGGCGATTCTAGCCAGACCTGTGAAGCATTCGACCTGATGTATGAATGGTTGGAGATCACGTCAGGAGGCAGCAGGGTCGACAGGAAAGAGCAGATGGTTGAGAGGCTCAGAAAGCAGGGGCTTGACCCTGCAAACTTTGAATTTCATCTGAAAACATATGATTATGGGATGCCGCCTCATGCAGGTTGGGGGCTTGGATTGGATAGACTTCTCATGGCGCTTCTGAGAATTGGGAATATTAGGGAGGTGGTATTGTTTCCAAGGGATAGGTTCAGGTTGACACCCTGAGACTCACTACTTAGCGCCTAGCTCACGCTTCTTCCATCTGAGGTTTCCACCACGACACTTCCTGCACCTGTATGCCGAAGCAGGGTTCCTGACTCCACAGTCTCTGCATATCTTGTAGAACAGCCTATGCTTCTGGGCCAGCTGCTTCTTAGCTATATCTGTTATCGGCATTAATAGCTCACGTTCAACTCAAAGGAGTGGTACAACCAAATATATCTTTTGGACCCTGAATGAGGTCTAAACTCTTTATCTCACAGGCATATTTACATAGACGTAGTATCCACGACTCCATAGGGGCGTCTAAAAGTTGAGCGGCTGGAGAATCGCGGGCGTCGTTATGGTAGTATTTGGAATTGCAAGTTTGATATTGGACATCACGCTCACCCTCAGGTTTACATCGTTAATACAGAATGTGCACACCACAACAAACACCGAACTTCCAACATTAACCTATGCAGTGGTTATACAGGCAATATTGCTCATGGGAATTTTTGCAACCTTCTTTGCTACAGGAGTATACCTTCTGAGAGTAAGTTCAGATTATGAAACAGTCAGGCTCCCAAGGTCAAGTCTTGGAAGGCAGGAATCTGAACATATCAACGGAGAGAGGTTACATGCGAGTGAGATGGAGCAGAGGCTTATCGGGATTAAAAGGGAGATCTTAGAAGCCATGGAGAGACTTGAGAAGCTTGACCGCTGAGCCAGAATTGCAAGGTCTCATTTTCATAGACCTAAACAGTAAATTATGGGAAAAGCTTTACTTAATATACCTGAGCAAATATAATAATGGAGGTTAACCATGACAGAAGAAGTCTCAAGTGAGGAGAGGGTTGAGGTTGCCTCCCGCAGGCAAATATTCGCCCTAGTAGGCCTCTTCATGGTCAGCGTCCTGGTCATCGCCGTAATTCTTGCTATACTCTCAGCTGGGATAGGAGGGTCAGGAGGATGGTGGCAGAGGCTTACCATGTCCCATGAACCTATAACAAAGGCATCATTGGGACAGGACATAACCCTGACAGTTAGGGTTACAGGCTGGCCTAAGAATGTAACCTTGTATTATGCGATCCTCCCAGGAAACATCACTCTTGGATCCTACCAGCGCATCGAATGGAAAAAGGCATACATGCTTCTTATAGCTACTGGCGGCGACCAATACTCCTACACGATACCAGGGTCAGAGGTTCAAGGGAGCGTATACTATTACATCGCCGCAGCTGATGCGTATGGAAACTCTGTAGCTGAACCTATAAGGAAAATCGCGGTCGGAGATTTTGCAGTAGACATAGCGTCGAAGGAAATGACTGTATATGTGAGGCAGAGCGCTAAGACAACTGTTGTGGTGAGGTCGTTCAACGGATTCTCTTCGCCAGTCACATTGAGGGTTATTGTGGGGGGCTCAGACACACTGCCCGGCGGGCTGGCTGCCGAGTTCAACCCTGTATCGGTCTCACCTGCACCAGATGGGAGTGCAACTTCAGAGTTGACGATAAGGTCGACTTCAGACCAATTCATACCTGCAGGTCGATACCTGATAAGTGTTGAGGGGAGGGTCAGCACCCCCAAGGGTACGATGGTGAGAAACTCATCAGTCGCAATCCTCAAGGTCCCAGACTTCGATTTCACAGTCGAACCTACATCACAGACCGTCTCCAGAATGATTGTGGGGCAGGTTGTTGAGCAGATAACGCCATTCAACATAATACTGAACATTAGAGAGGGGTTTGAAGCTGACCTCAACTTCAGGGTTTCAGGCCTACCAACTATGGGCGTCTACCATAGGTGGGTTATTGAGGGTGGGAGATTCAATACTACTGGAACGACGACTGTGACACTTCAGATAGTGACTCAATCCGTTGCTCCGACTGGGAGTTACACCCTTACAATATATGTTTCAGGTGGGGGGTTAGAGAAGTTCAAGCAGGTCTCCTTCATCATTGTGGAGACAACTCAACGCTGAGCTTAGCCCTTAGAAGGTAGAGGGATGCTCCATTTAGAATGAGTGGATAAACTGTTTGGCCGTCTTTGGTGAAGCATCACTGACTGAGAAACAGTTTGAGAACAATCATACACATGAATACTTACCACTGGGAGAGATAAGTCTAGGTTGCGGGGTCTCCTCAAGGATATGTCTTTACTGTAGGGGGGTTAGGGGCTTCTGTGGAAAGTCTATGTGCCCTGTGCTCGTAAGGGTTGAATCCATCTTTAAACATCGAGACCTGATATGTAGTGATCATGTTGAGGGTACTACGCCACCCGCCCTCTTTGTTGGCCGTATCGGATACCCTAAGGTGTATGTGGGCCCGATGATTCCGCCGTACCATGGCGATACTGAAATTCTTGACACCCCTGAACTTTGGGTGGGTAGGTCCATCCTTGACATCGTTGACTACCGGTACTCTCTAGTCAGAGGTAAGGTAAGGTTTGGTGTGGCGGATGCCCGGAATCCTCCTAGGCTACTCGAAGATTTGCAGGAATTGGCTATGTCTAAGAGGCCTGCTGAAGCCGAGGCTATCTTCTCAAAGAGACCTAGGGGCCTCATAATCTTGGACGATTATGTCCAGCCTTTCGGCCCCTCAGCCCCCCTGAAAAAATTCATTGTACCGAACATATCGGTTGACAGTAGGATTGAGCGTGCATTCTACGATACGGATATGAAAGCCTCAGAAGCCATATTATCACTTTACGATGCAGGTGTCCTAGTAACGAGGATTCAACGTGCATTCAGTCTAGGCATGTTTGGAACCTATTCCAGGAGGCGTCTCGTCCCAACGAGGTGGGCTATAACAGCTGTAGATACTTCGATCTCTTCCAGAATTATAGAAGATATTAAAAAATATCCAACGATAGATGAGTATTACGTATATACGTTCAAGAATATCGGCAACCTCTACGCAGCTATATTTATTCCTGAGAGTTGGAGCTTCGAATGGGTCGAAGCGTGGTATCCTAAGACATTCTGGAACTATGATGGCTCAGCCCCTGAACTGATGGGTGACTATGAGAATTATGGAGGCCGAGCATCGTATGCTAGTGTCGGCGGATGCTACTATGCAGCTAGACTGGCTGTTGCTGAGAGGCTCAGAGGAATGAGGAGACAGGCATCATGCCTGGTCTTGAGAGAGATACATCCAGACTATATTCTTCCAGTCGGGGTCTGGAATGTTAGGGAGAGCGTCAGGGCAATGTTGAAGACCGAACCTGTAAAATTCGATACTCTTCATAAGGCCATATCCCACACCCTAACATTCCTAACCGTCCCATTGAAAGATTGGATGAGAGCAAGTGTGACTCTAAAGATCCATCACCAGCAGAGGAAGATGATTCAGTATGTAGGATTGCTCCCCTCACCTGTCAATTACGCAAATATCACTTCCAGTAAACAAAGCTCAACCGTAACCTATAAGCTCCTCCCCTAACTATCAATCTCCGACCCCCATAGAAGGAGGGGTCCCTACCACATTCACATACATATCCCCCCTAAGATACGACAGTACCTGACACAACAATTTGGCTATCTTGCTGGTCTTCAGGATGCAGAACACAAATAAACCCACGTGCAACCCAAAATTCCCTAAAGATAATATTTAACACCCCTAGAAAACATAACTTACATTATCTTCTCGGTGTTTCATTTGGGAGTCGATCTCGGACCGATAGTGGAGAGGAAGAAGATCAGTTTTGAGGACCTCCATGGAAAATCGATCGCTATCGATTGCTATAACGCCCTATACCAGTTTCTTGCAACCATCAGGGGAGAGGCCGGTGAGCCCCTCATGGATAGGTCTGGAAGGGTGACGAGCCACCTCAGCGGGCTATTCTACAGGACTGTGAACTTGATGGAGAGAGGGGTATGGGTTGCCTACGTATTCGATGGGGAGCCACCTACCGTGAAGGAGGTTGAACTGAAGAGGAGGATGAGAATTAAGGAGGACGCCGTTATAAAATATGAGGAGGCCATTAGGCGTGGCGCATTAGAGGAGGCTAGGCGATATGCCCAGATGACCTCTAAATTGAAGGATGAGATGGTCGAGGATGCGAAGAGACTGCTAGACAGCATGGGGGTACCATGGATTCAGGCACCTTCAGAAGGTGAAGCTCAAGCGGCTCACATGGTCTCCAAGAATGACCTCTGGGCCGTAGCCAGCCAAGACTACGACTCCCTCCTATTCGGAGCCTCACGGTTGATACGTAACCTTACGGTTACAGGGAGGAGAAAACTTCCGGGTAGAGAGGTATATGTCGACGTAGACCTAGAATTGTTAGAGCTCAATAAGATCCTTAAGATTCTAGGAGTCACAAGGGAGCAACTCGTAGACCTAGCCATTCTTCTTGGAACAGACTATAACCCTGGAGGTTTCAAGGGAGTGGGTCCTAAGACCGCCTTGAAACTGATCAGGGAGGGAGGGGACTTGGCCAGTACTCTCAAAACCCTACCGGCAGGTGAAGGTCTGGATTACCTATCGGAAATCAGGAAGCTCTTCCTCCACCCCAAAGTCACAGACGACTATAAACTTGAATGGCGGAAGCCAGACATTGAGGCAACCATAAATTTCCTATGTGGGGAAAGAGACTTCTCGGAAAGGAGGGTGAGAAACGCCCTGGATAGACTTCTGAGAGGCTGGGTTGAGAGGGATAGGTCCACATTAGAAAAATTCTTTTGAAAATCCCTCACAACAATTTTCTTCCTAAACTCAACCTCAGACTCTCTAGGGCAACCCCTATTCTTGTCAGAACCACCTGACTTGCAACCACCGCCCTTATCAACCTTCTTATCTCAGCACACTGACTAGCGTATAGGGTTGCCAGTTTATCCTCTCTCAACATTTTTGCCTTTACACATTTCTCAAAAGTCTCCCTATCCCTCTCCCGAAGTTTAAGTATGATCTTCTCAAGCTTCTCCCTCTCGTTCGAAACCTCCTTCTCGACTTCCCAACACCCTTCATCAACATGTAGGACCGTTGGGAAGAATCTTGTTGAGACTCGACCGGACTTTTCAAGTTTACTGAGAACCATCTTTACGCTCCTCGGAGTCCATCCTAGCATCTTAGAAATCTCTTCGACACCTAAACCTGGATTTCGAGATATGAATTGGAGGAGTACACTAGATTTAGATACTCTACCTCTATTCACCTTGAGCACAGCCTCCAGATAGAATGTGGAACCCAAGTTTTATTTTTGATCACTTCCATCCAGCCTTACCCCTCATGGGTACAAAGGCGACTCCACCAAGATCCTCCTTAGTAATCTTGCCGTCGAGGTATTTCCTAACCCTAACAAGCTTCTGATAAAACCTGATATCTCCCACAGGTATTAGTAGACATCCTCCCGGTTTAAGTTGGCTTATAAGTTCCTTAGGAATACTCGGAGCCGCACTGGTAACTATTATGGCGTCGTATGGCGCATAATCTTCTAAGCCTAAAGATGCGTCTCTACAAATTATATCAACTCTATCCGCATATCCACACCGCTTCACATTCTCCATCGCAAATCTCGCCAACTCATCAATTATTTCCGCCGACCATACGTGGCCCCAAGAATCTCTAGGCTGATCACTCGGAGCAACAACCTCAGCATATACGCAACTCATATATCCACAGCCACCCCCGACTTCAAGAATCTTATCTCCAACCGCCAGCTCCGCATACTCACAGAACATGGCGGTCATATGTAGGGCGCTAGTCGTCTGGCCATATCCGATAGGTAGGGGGGCATCTACATATGCTTCTGACCTCACATCTTCCGGAAGAAATTCTTCTCTCGGAACAATATTCATGGCTCTGATGACGCTTGGCGTTCTGAGGATCCCTTCCTTTACGAGTAGCTCAACTGCCTTTCTTCTAAGTTCTTCATACCTGTCCAAAAGTAGTAACCTCAAGGTACATTATCCCCATGTAGGTAGAATAAAAGTTTGGGAGATGCCCAACTACGATACGGTATCTGAAGGAGGTTAATTGAAGTATGGCTCGGCTAACCGAAAAGATAGAGGCCAGGGGCCATCCAAACGTTAGGGCTAATCATAAAACTACTTTCGAGTTCACTAAAGATGATTTCGTAACAGTTAAGGGAGACTGTATCCTTGCCGTGAAAGCCAGTAAGGCGGCAGCTGATCTTTCCTTGAGTTTCAAGAGACTCGCATCGAGCGAATTGGCCAGAATTGTATTTATAATAGAGGTTGACGGAATCATCGAGTTGGCTGTTGGGAGGGGGAGTCGATCGCTGACTTTCACAGATGAGACAGCCATAGTAGCTAGGAAGAGTAATTATGTATGCCCAAAGACCGTCATGATAAATTCCGACAAAGCCGCGAAAGACTTCACCAGAGTTTTTATTGAACATCTAAGGAATCCTGACGCGAAAGTCAATATCACTATGATTATAGAGTCCTAAGCTACCTTCACGTCCGCAACGACATGCCACTCTTTCGGCGCAACCTCCTTAAACCTCCTGAAACTCTCGACTGAAACAACTTTTCTTCCCACCTCACATACTCTACTATGAATTTCTTGGAGTAGCAATCCCTCACTCACTTTTTCATTTATGAATATATAGATATGTATGATTCCACCCCCAGGCTTCAGAAATCTGCAGGCATCGCCTAAGAACTCAAGAGATCTCTCAGGGAGGTTCATTATGACACGATCAGCCAAACCGCCTAAAGGCAATTCTGATGTGGCGTCAGCTAGAACCGCTACTATTCTACCTCGAAGTTTATTCAAAATGATATTCTGTAGCATGAACGATATTGCTTCAGGGTTAACGTCTATTCCATATATCTTCCTTACATCCTTTGATCTTGCAATGATTATTGGAAACGCGCCGACTCCTGCGAACATGTCGATAATTGTCTCACTGCCTCCAACCATAGATGCAACCCTCTGCCTTTCATGGATCAGCCTCGGATTAAAGAACACCTTCAAAGGGTTGAGTCGAAATATCAAGCCATGCTCCACATGATGAGTAACTGTAGAGGGCCTCCCGTTGAGAACAACATATTGTCTAACACGAAAAATGTCTTTTACTGGACCGGCCTTCATCAGAACAGCCTTCACCCTCGGGTTCAATATTTTAAACGCTTCAGAAATTGTTTTAGCATATGTCCTGAGTTCTTTAGGAATATCCAATATTGCTATATCACCTATTATGTCGTATGATCTTGGTACGATCTTGATCAGGTCTTGTGGAAGTTTCCCCTTCAATGCCTCAACAAGATTTCTAGAGGAGACCTTTCTGATCTTGAACATGTGCTCTGCGATTTGAAATCGTTTAAGTCCGAGTTTGAAAGCCTCAAGATCGCTCTCGACAGGTTCCCTCGTCAATGGTACAATGACTTTTCCATTTAAAACAGCAACTTTCAATCTTTCATTCAAAAGGTTAAGTGATTTGACAAGATTCATGGCATTTTGGCCTAAGGTTTTCTCAACCACCAACGACAGTGCCCGAACCAGAAAGATACCCTCCGCCCGACCATGATCTTTAAGCAGGTTTCATTAGTGAAATATAATTTCCGTTAAATCTAATTGATAGTGAGTATGAACAAGATCAGGTTACTTGTAAAGTTTATTTTGCCAACAATATACACAATTAAACTCTCACCAAGAATTTAGAATCGTGGGGAGAACGGGTCAATGATGGACACATCCAAAACAAATCCCTGTGAAGATGTCAGTGCTGAAACTGTTCAAGGGAAAGAAGATAGAGATCTTAAAAGAGAGGTCGACCGATTGAATCTGGCTCTGGCAAGTGAGAAGGCCAAATCTGAGAGATACTTAAACCAACTCAAGTATATGCAAGCGGAAATAGAAAATATCCAGAAGAGAGTAAAGAGGGAGACAGATGAGATCATCAAAAGGGCTAATGAACGATTGATTTCAAATCTCCTGACCATACTGGACGATATGGAGATGGCTCTCAAGGTATCTCGTGGAAGTCATGATTCCGAAGATCTCAGGTCTGGTCTTGAACTTATCATGAAAAAAATCATGAATATTCTAGAAGATGAAGGATTGATTAGGATAGAGGCCGTCGGGAAACCTTTCAATCCTGAAATTCATGAAGCCGCCGACCAAGTTTTCAAGGAAGATGTCCCTGAAGGCATAATTGTAGATGAGATCAGGGCAGGTTACATGTTCAAAGGTAAACTTCTCAGACCCAGCGTCGTCGTTGTCTCGAAGAAATTAAACTAAGAGATCAGTCTAGATCGAACTGCTTGCTTAGAGTCCTAATTCGCTGACGACGCCAATAAAAATCTCCAAAATATTTTTCTTTAAGCCAACTCTCCTTTATAACCGAGTTTCATATCTATTCGCTAGCTACCTCAAGGTGATGTTCCAATGAGTAGCTCCCAAGCATTGAAGATAATAGGTATAGACCTAGGTACCAGCAATTCCGCAGCTGCAGTCATGCAGGGCGGTCGACCAGTAATGATCCCAAGCGCTGAAGGCACTACTGTAGGTGGGAAAGCATTCCCATCAGTTGTTGCCTTCACAAAGGATGGGCAACTCTTAGTCGGTGAACCGGCTAGAAGACAAGCTATCACCAATCCTGAAGGCACAGTGATGGCTATAAAGAGAAAGATGGGCACAGACTATAAGGTTCAGATATTTGGTAAAGAGTATACTCCACAACAGATCTCTGCATTCATACTGCAGAAGATTAAGAGGGATGCCGAGGCGTTCCTTGGTGCGAGAGTAGACAAGGCCGTCATTACTGTTCCAGCCTACTTTAATGATAATCAAAGGCAGGCGACGAAGGATGCTGGCACGATAGCAGGTCTAGAAGTCGTCAGAATAATAAATGAGCCGACAGCAGCCTCTTTAGCCTACGGCCTCGACAAGTCTGAGAAAGAATTGAAGATAATGGTCTTTGATCTGGGAGGAGGGACTCTTGATGTGACTTTAATGGAGATAGGCAGACCAGGCCCTTCTGAGCCACCTGTATTTGAAGTCAAGTCTACCAGCGGAGACACACAGCTTGGCGGAACAGACATGGATAACGCAATAGTCAATTACTTGATCAATGAATTCAAAAAAGATACCGGAATAGACCTCACTAATGACAAGGTTGCTGTGCAGAGGTTGAGGGAGGCGGCTGAGAAGGCTAAGATAGAGCTTTCAACAACCCTCACAACCGAAATAAACCTTCCATTTATAGCCGCTGACTCCTTGGGTCCAAAACACCTTAACATTTCATTGACAAGGGCAAAACTTGAGGAGCTGGTTATGCCGATCATTGAACGATGTAAAGGCCCTATAAACCAGGCCCTCGCTGACGCGAAGATGTCCCCTCAAGACATAGACAAGATAATTCTGGTTGGCGGCCCGACGAGGATGCCCATAGTCAGGAAGTTCGTTGAGGATTATATGGGTAAGCCTGCTGAGAGGGGAATAGATCCCATGGAATGCGTCGCCATGGGTGCCGCCATACAAGCGGGCGTCATAGCCGGAGAAGTTCAGGAATTACTCCTTCTAGACGTAACACCACTCTCACTAGGAGTTGAAACCTTAGGTGGAGTCTTCACAAAGATAATCGAGAGAAACACAACTATCCCAACAAGGAAGAGCCAAATATTCACCACAGCAGCAGACTTCCAAACAAGCGTTACTATACATGTCTTGCAGGGTGAAAGGGCGATGGCAGCTGACAATGTCTCTTTGGGCAGATTCACCCTCACAGGGATCCCTCCAGCTCCAAGGGGTGTCCCACAGATAGAGGTGACCTTCGACATAAATGCAGATGGAATACTCAACGTTTCAGCGAAGGACCTTGCAACCGGGAACCAGCAGAAGATAACTATAACGGCAACAACCAAACTCTCAGAGGAAGAGAAAGAGAGGATGATCAAAGAGGCTGAGAAGTTCGCTGAACAGGACCGCTTGAAGAGAGAGGAGGCTGAGACTAGAAATCAGGCCGACTCTTTACTATACACAGTGGAGAAGACTCTAAGGGATCTTGGAGATAAAGTCAGTAAAGAGCAGAAAGAGAGACTGGAGAAGGCGTCTGCCGACTTGAGGACAACATTGACTGGAAAAGATGTGGCGGCCATCAAATCGAGGATCGAAGATCTATCCAAAGTCTTGCAAGAAGTTGGGACCTCAGTCTACCAACAGGCGACTCAAAAAACCCAAGGCCAGTCGACGAGCGAGTCTAAGAGTGAATCAGGTGAGAGAAAAGGGAAAGTGGTTGATGCGGACTATAAGGTTGTAAATGAGAGTAAGAAGCCGTAGAATGCTGCGACTACGCTCCACCGGTGGCCATCTTGGCCGAGAAGGACTACTATGAAATACTTGGCGTCTCAAGAGACGCTACCAAAGAGGAGATAAAGAATGCTTACCGAAAGCTCGCTCTCAAATATCACCCTGACAGGAATAAGTCACCAGAGGCTGAAGAGAAGTTCAAAGAAATATCTGAAGCATACGCCGTACTATCAGACGATGAGAAGAGAAGAACATATGATATGTATGGTCGTGCGGGGATAGGTGACAGATATAGGCCTGAAGACATATTCAGAGGCGTAGACTTCGAAGAGATTTTTAGAGATCTAGGATTTGGATTCG
>JAGTQO010000124.1 GCA_018396565.1 Candidatus Bathyarchaeota archaeon | reverse complement strand
CGGTTTCGGAGAATACAGCGCCAATAGACTCAACCTGACTGCTACTCAGTAAATAGTCGATGTGCCAATGTTTCCTCTTAGTTTTGGAGAAGTGTCTGGTAAGTCTTCCTTCAATGGAGGTCGACGCTCCACCTGAACCTGACCCAACATATACATATATGCCTGGGTTGAACATGAGTCTCCCCAAACATCCTACCCTGATCCAGATTCTCCTCCTGACAGAGATCAGGATAGTATATACACCTCTCAAACCTCAACCAGCCGAATGGAAAGTAATATCTCCATAAAAATACAAAACTTTGTGTACAGATTAAGATTCGGATAGAGAATAAAGGGGTTGATCCATATTAAGGCGTTGATATTGGCCGGAGGATACGGGACACGTCTCAGACCCCTATCATGCTCCAGACCTAAACTCCTCTTTCCAATAGCCGGTAGACCTATGATAGAGTGGATTCTGGACGAACTCTCAAGGAACAGTGTTGAGGAGGCTGTCTTGGCCTCACATTACATGGCCGACATGATAAGAGGGCATCTTGGAGATAGATACAAAGATATAATTCTCCACTACTCGGTGGAGGCTCAGCCTCTCGGGACAGGGGGGGCTATAAAACTCGCTGAGAAAAACCTCGGCGACGGTGACTTCATAGTCCTCAACGGTGACATAATCTCCTCACCACCCCTGAAGGATATGGTTCAGAGACATAGATCCATGAATGCTATCGCAACCATAATGTTATGTAGAGTCAAGGATCCAAGCCACTTCGGAGTAGCCAGACTCACCAAGACGATGAGAATAGTTGAGTTCATTGAGAAACCTAAGTTGGGTGAGGCTCCGAGCCGATGGATAAACGGAGGAGCCTATATTTTGAGTCATGAGGTCCTCAACCATATCCCAGCAGGTAGGAAGGTGAGTATTGAGAGGGAGGTCTTTCCAGAACTCGCCTCAACCGGCAGACTATACGGCTACAAGTATGTAGGTGAATGGTTCGATATAGGCAGGTTCGAGGAGTATAGGAGGGCGAATAAGACGGTTCTCGGGAGAATCTCTAAAGGAAAGATTGAGGTAGCCTCAGGGGTGAGGGTTGAGGCCGATGCGCAACTCAAGCCACCACTATACTTAGGCTCAGGGACGGTTGTTGGGAGAGGTGCGATGTTGGGTCCAAACACGTCGATAAGCGACTCCACGATCATAGGGGAGGATAGTAAGATAATAGACTCAATCCTTTTTGAGAGGGTCCATGTAGGGAGGGGTTCGACAGTCAAAGGTTCAGTAATAGGTGAGGGTGCCTACCTCAGCGACGGTGTCAACCTAGGTGAAGGATGTGTAATAGGAGACAACGCAACTATTCATAGCGGAGTCACCTTGAAGGGAGGAGTGGCGGTATGCTCAAATAAGGAGATTACCAAGAGCATAAGCCGACCTAGGATCGTGATATAGTTGGAGGTTGAGAAAGCCAAGAGACTCTTTGGAACAAACGGTGTGAGGGGTATTGTGAATAGGGAGTTGACCCCCAAACTCGTCCTCGAACTCAGCCAGGCAATAGGAACATTCTTCGGCCGCTCAAAGATCTTGCTGGGTCGAGACGGTAGGGCGAGCAGCCGAATGTTCTCTGAAATCGCGGCTTCAGGCCTAGTCGCCGCAGGCTGCGACGTCTACGATGCTGGAATGGCTCCTACGCCAGCAATCCAGTATCTCACCAGAAAAGGGGGGTTCGACGGAGCGATAATCATAACTGCAAGCCACAACCCGCCAGAATACAACGGCCTGAAGGTTATAGACAGAGACGGGATCGAGATATCTTCAGATAAGGAGCTTGAGATAGAGGCCATATACTTCAGCGGGGAGCATCGCTTGGCCGAGTGGAGGGGTCTCGGTGAGAGGTTTCCATTGGGGGAGTGGCTTGAAGATTACAGGGAGGCGATCAAGAGCAAGGTCGACCAGACGGCCATTCGAAACTGTAAACCCAGAATAGTAGTAGACTCAGCGAACGGCGTAGGCTCCTTGGTCACACCATACTTGGCTAGGGAGCTGGGATGCCAAGTCCTAACATTAAACTCCAATATAGACGGAACCTTCCCTGGAAGGTTGCCTGAACCGACACCTGAAAACCTAGGATATCTATGTGAGATAGTTAGGGCCAGCAGAGCAGACCTAGGTGTAGCCCACGACGGCGACGCCGACAGGGCAATCTTCGTCGATGAGACAGGCCAAGTCCATTGGGGCGACAGAAGCTTCGCCCTGATAACTGAACATTTCTTGAAGGGTAATCCTGGCCATGAGATAGTTACACCAGTCAGCTCCTCACAGATCATCGAGGATGTAGCCTCAAAGTATGAGGGCAAGGTTTACTGGACACCTGTAGGTTCACCATACGTCTCAAGAGCCATGGCCACGAGAGATTCGAAGCTCGGAGGAGAGGAGAATGGTGGAATATTCTACGGTCCACATATGCCTGTCAGGGATGGAGCGATGGCCACAGCCCTCATGCTCGAGATAATAGCCCAGAGTGGGGAGAGACTCTCAACCCTCATGGAGAGTCTGCCAAGATACTTTAACGTCAAGGATAAGATACCGTGCCCCAAAGACCTAAGATTCAAGGTTCTGGATCTGTTGATGGGGGAAGTTGAGAGTTTCAGAGTTGAGACTATAGATGGGCTGAAGGTCTGGCATGATGATAAGAGTTGGATACTGATAAGGCCCAGTGGAACCGAGCCCATATACAGGCTCTTCGCCGAGGCGAAGAGCCAGGAGAAAGCCCAGGAGCTCGTATCGAGATATAAGGCGATCCTGGGCAGGCTTATAGGTGATAGTGGCGAGTGAAGAGTAATTGCTGAGAGAGGTAGTTCAACTCATCTTATCCTTGGCCATAGGCTTTGCATTCACATACATTCTTACCCCTCCAATATCAAGATTTATGAAGAGACATGGAAGGGTCGGGGTTGACGTCCATAAAGCCGACAAGCCGAAGATACCTGAGATGTGCGGCCTAGCGATCGTCGCTGGAGTATCAGCATCGACTTTGGCTGTCATCATGTTGAAGCCTGAATATCTTGTTGAGGCCACAGCCTTCATAGCTTCAACATTGATCGTTGCTGTTGTAGGGCTTCTTGACGACACAATAGTCTTGGGGCCCAGGCTTAAGCCTGCTCTAACAGCCTTAGGCGCAGCCCCCATCCTCATCCTCAGAGTCTACGACCCCCATCCGGCCCTTCCATTCATAGGCGGAACTAGGCTGACCATAATCTATCCAGTACTCATCCCAATAGCTCTAGCTGTCACATCGAACGCAGTGAACATGCTCGACGTCTACAACG
>JAGTQO010000125.1:1188-3280 GCA_018396565.1 Candidatus Bathyarchaeota archaeon | reverse complement strand
CAAGAGGGAAGTATGAGGTCAATGTCGCCGACATTCCTGTGCTACTGGCCGGTATAGATCCTTGCATGTGCTGCATGGACAGGATGCTGAGGTTCATAGAGCCTTCGAAGGGTAGGAGTTGGGTCTGGACAATGGAGCAACTCAAGAAATACGCAAGGAAATTGTGAGGTGGTTTGAGGTGTCTTTGGCGGTTGAACTTCTGAGAAACCTAGTGAGTAGAAGAGCTACTGTGCTCTATCCATTCAAGGATAGGGAGAAGGTTCATGTTCCTGAAGGTTTGAGGGGGAGACTCACATTTAACAGGCAACTATGTATAGGATGCGGAATGTGCTTCAGAGTATGTCCTTCAGAGACTGTGGAGATGATTGAGGATGAGAAGGGGAAGAGGCCGAGATTCTATCTTGACCGTTGCACACACTGCCAGCAATGTGAGGACGTATGCCCAACAAAGGCCATAGGTCTCACCCAACAGTTCGAGAATTTCGGATTCGACCGCAAAGAGATGACTCTGGAATAGATTCTACTGAGCAAAAATCCACAGGATCTCTTTAATGAGCTGATTGTGACTAGAGAACCTTCAACTCTTCAATTTCGAATTCGCGTATACAACTCCTAAGATGCGGTATCTTGTCATAGACCCAACGGTAATAAGCCACATCCCTGTTCCAGCTCCTGAGGACGTATCGGTTGACATACTCAAGGTGGCATCTGACTAAACTCTCAACATAACATCTGTCAATGTTTCCCCCTACGATTACGGTCTGCAAAATCTCTATCGGTGTGAAATGGTAGAACTTCTCTACACATTGAAGTTGAATATTCAAGGATCCACTCAACAGTCGTTTCAGTTCTTTACCTGCAAGGCCTGATATAATTATGTTGCCTGAATCACCAGCCGTGGCGATGATTCGTTGCGCCTCCCTCAACAACACATCTTCACTACCGACCACATACTCTGAGACGGTATGAATCCAGTCATCAATATTTATCCTGCCTGAGACGTTGCTCCTATATGTTAGGAGGGCGATTTCAGATGAGAACCTTGAAGCCCTCTCAAGGCCCTCAGCATCCTTGTAGCAGAATATATCTAGAGCCTTATTCTGTCTGAGAACCTGAGAGATCCCCATAAGGATCGGTTCAAAAGTGTATAGCCAACTTTCAAGAGGCTCAGGAATCAGCCCTGAATCTCTAACTCTGCCGACGAAATCTTCATAGGATATTCTTTCCCTGCCATATGCTTTTATCCATGGTTCAAGACCTTCAGGTTCAGGCAAGAATATCTTCTCAACATATTCCCCGGATTGGATGATTCTGGAGGCTTTTACGGAGGAGGTTTTGAGGTTTGGTACAATAAGGATCTTTGAGCTTGCTGAACCCATCAGAAACCAATTGTCACATCGATACTTTTATCTTTTCAGATAAGCGGCAACTCCAACATATATTAATAACCAGCCGCCATTGATGTCGGGGGTAATTGGTTTTGGGTTCGAATGGTGTTTGTAGATTCAGCGTCTCAGCCCCACCGAGATTGGTTGAGGAGTTTGACTGCACGATAAAGAGGATCGGATATGACAGGTCTAAAGCCATCCAGGCTGCTATGCGTATCTTCATGGACGATTACAAGTTGACACACCAAGTCTCAGGAGAGGTTGCCGGCGGCTTGGTTACAATATACGACCATGAAGTCAAGGGTTTAGAGGAAGTTCTTACGGATGTCCAACATAAATATCAGAGGATAATAACCTCAACTACACATGTACACCTCGATGATAGAAATTGCTTGGAGATCATCTCGGTTAGGGGCGACGCAAAGACGGTTAGGAAGTTGTCTGAGGAGATAATGAATAAAAGGGGTGTTAAGCAGAGTCGGTTGGTTGCTGTCACAGTTACATAGTTGTACTGATACCTTGCCTATTTGGGAATTCTATGTTACCTCTTCTTTGCAAGCAAATTCTCGAATGCCTCTTCATGCTCTATCTCTTCAGATAGAATATGCTCTATCAGATGGAATGTCCTGACATCTTTCTGGTAGCAGGCGGAGATCTTCAAAAGGATCCTATTGTAGACTTCGATTGCGCATCCTTCAGCCTCA
>JAGTQO010000125.1:178-1171 GCA_018396565.1 Candidatus Bathyarchaeota archaeon | reverse complement strand
ACCCTCAATATCTCTCTCATCCTCAGGGAAGCTCACCTTCTTACAGTTTGCTATTCTCTGGAGGTCCTCAAGGTCTCTCTCAGGTTCTCCTCCCAACTCATAGATTCTATCGGCGAGCTCCGATAAATGTTCAAACTCGTCCTTAGCGATCTTATCTATCTCAGAGGCCACTGTCGGATAGTCAGGTCCCTCAATATAGGATTTGACCCAGGTATAATAGAAGAATGCTATCCATTCGTCTGCATATGCGCTGTTGAGATCCGCCAACAGCTCCTGAATATTCACCTTGACTATTTCTCTAGCTTTCTTTCCCAAAGACATCAACCTCTAGCAATTACTATATTCTGACGAATAAAAGCCTTTTTTAGCTGAGCTGGTGTTCTTAAGGATTATATTTGGCTACGAGTCAAGATTTCATTATCCACATAATATCTTCTTTACTCCCTTCCAGCGAGTACGTCGCCGATTGATGGGAACGGTGGGTCTGGTCCTATGGATGTTATTCTTCCTGTTGGGCAGATTCCGTGACAGTGATCGCATGTTGAACAGATAGATGCTTTCTCAGGATACATGACTATGCGCCTGTTTACACCTCTTCCAACGAATCCTATGACGCTGTCCCAGCAGGCTTCGACGCATCTGCGTACGCAGAGCCCGCAGAGGATGCATTTTGACGGTTCAACCTTAACTTTTTGAAGGAACCTAGATGTGTCGGCCTTATATTCTGCTGCGAGTTCCAAAAACTTTCCGGAGAGGTCCCCTCCAACATTTATAGCGGCCAACTCAATTATGATTCTTCTGATTCCGTCTATTCTGGGGCTCCTGGTCTTTACGTTCAATCCTTCTTCAGCTGGGTAACAACATGCGGCGACTATTCTCTTTCTTCCGTTCTTCTCAATCTCTACACTGCATATTCTGCATGCACCGTAGGGTTCCAAGCCTTCATGGTGGCAGAGTGTAGGGATTTCAATACCAAGTTTTCTTGCAGCGTCC
>JAGTQO010000125.1:0-147 GCA_018396565.1 Candidatus Bathyarchaeota archaeon | reverse complement strand
CCTTATCATCTATCTTCAGTTTTAGACCCATCATCGACCACCTCTTCTCCGAACTGGTTTAGTACCTTCAGGTGGTGGTGGAGGGATAGGCTCACCGGAGAGTTTCACTATTGCATTGAACCTGCAGGCCTCATAGCATGAGCCGCA
>JAGTQO010000023.1:4750-19335 GCA_018396565.1 Candidatus Bathyarchaeota archaeon | reverse complement strand
TAGTTTCGGCTTATGAGAAGAATGACGTTGAGGGTTTGAGGGATAAGGTTCCCCTCCATGAGGCTGTCCTAAACATGGCTGTCGAGGCTATACCTCCACCCCATGTCGCCCAGAAATATAGGATACAGAAAATTTGGAGGGGAGACATCAATAGTGAGGTTGGCCAAGCTATGATGAACTGCGATGACGCAGGCCCAGCGATAATGGCTGTCACGAATATAGTCGTCGACCCTCAGGCTGGTGTCGCTGCTACTGGCCGACTATTCTCTGGAACATTGCATGAAGGTGACACGGTCTATCTTGTAGGGGCAAGAACCGAGGCGAGGATACAGCAGGTATGCATCTACATGGGCCCCTATAGGGAGGTTGTTGGAGAGCTCAACGCTGGGAATATACCTGCGCTTTTAGGATTGGAGGCTGCTAGGGCTGGTGAGACTATATCCTCGATCAAGGATGTTGCACCTTTCGAGGCTGTGAGGTATGTTACTGAACCTGTCGTAACTCTTGCTGTGGAACCTAAATATAGTAGGGACCTGCCGAAGCTTGTGGATATATTGAGGAGACTATCAATAGAGGATCCAAACTTAGTCACGACGATTAACGAGGAGACCGGTGAGTATTTGATAGCAGGTATGGGTACCCTTCACTTGGAGATAGCTACGACCTTGATTCAGAAGACAGGTTTGGAGATAGTGACTTCGAAGCCCATAGTGATATATAGGGAGAGTATTAGGAGGCCTGCAGGCCCATTCGAGGGTAAGTCTCCTAACAAGCATAACAGAATATTTATCCAGGTCGAGCCCTTGAGCGAGGAGATCATCGATATGGTAAAGAGTGGAGAGCTTGGCGAGTATATGGATAGGGCAGCTATGGCTAAGATCCTGCGGGATAAGGGTTGGCCTCCAGAGGAGGCTAAGGGTGTTTGGAGTGTAGACGAGAGCTGCAACATTCTCGTTGAGGTGACCAAGGGCGCCCAGTTCCTCCAAGACGTCAAGGACATGGTAGTCTCAGGTTACAGGTGGGGTATAAAGGAGGGGCCCCTCGCCTACGAGCAGATAAGGGGCGTCAAGGTGAAGATAACTGATATCCAATTGCATGAGGATCCTGTGCATAGGGGGCCGGCACAGATCATGCCGATGACCAGAAGGGCACTCTTCGCAGCCTTCCTCTCAGCAGACCCAACCTTGCTTGAGCCTATTCAGAGGATAACTGCAAAGGTCTCACCTGACCTTCTGGGCGCTGTGACCAGCGTCATCAGCCAGAAGAGGGGTAGAGTCATCTCTGTAGACCAGAAGGGACACCTAGTATATATTGTAGGCGAGATTCCTACCTCTGAAACATTCGACCTCTCAGAGACTCTCAGGAGCGCAACTGCAGGTAGGGCTTTCTGGGGTCTAGAGTTTGCCAGGTGGTCGCCTGTTCCTGCCTCCATGATAAACCAAATAATTCAGGATATTAGAAAGAGGAAGGGCCTACCCCCTGAGATTCAGAGGGCTGAAGACTTTCTAGAATGATTGCTGCACATAGTAGCTCTATGCCTTAAAATTGTAGCATTCTCCTGAGTAGCCAGAAGATAACGCCTGCAAGGAATATTAGTGCAAGGGTGATCATAACAATTATCGCATAGGTAACGATCTTTCCTAGAAGCTTCAAATCTAGGTAGCTTTTCTCCCCCTCGCCTTTCTCCATCGTCATACGGGCTGTCTCAGCCTTGCTCACTTTAAACACCTCGTAGACTAGTTTTCTTTTGATCCTTTAATGTTTTGGGTAGTTTATCTACACGTTCATCCTATAAGAAGATATAAGGTGGTCTGACTGTAGTACTGCCTTCCAGAAGTCACGTGGATGATGTTGATGAAGAGTGTGTTTCTTGGGTTGGGTTTAAGTATCTTCTGCGCCCACGCGGGATTCCTCGCATTCTACACGTTCATTCCTCTTCATGCACGCATAGTTGGTGCGAGTATGGGAGAAATAGGTTTACTCCTTGCGGTATACTCCCTGGTTTCAACGTTTATGATCACGGTTTTCGGCAAACTCTCGGATATAGGTGATTTGAGGAGATTATTCATTGTGCTGGGTCTCTTGGGATGTGCCATCACATACTATTTGCTGAGTGTGAGCAGTCAGTATATTCAGCTCCTTATGCTGTGTCTCGTTTTAGGTATTGTTGATTCGGCTTACAGGCCAACCTCGGTGGCCGCGATAGCTGAGATGGCACCTAAAGGTGAGGTGGGAAGGGGGATAGGTTTCTTCAACGCATTCATGTCTGCCGGTATGGCTTCGGGATCTTTGCTTGGAGGTAGGGTCGCAGACATATTCGGTTTGCCAGCGGTATTCACCGCCTCATCACTCCTCCTGATTGTTGGAGCCTCCTCCTCTCTTGTTGTTTTGAAGTATAAGGGGCGTCTGAATATGAGGTATGTTGAGGGGAGATCCTTGAGAAGAAGTTTTTCTTCAAGCTTCATCCTGACTAGTGGACTCTTGACTCTGTGTATTGATGTGTTTCTGAGGAACTGTGGTTTCAGGGGTGTCACAACATATCTTCCAATCTTTCTGACAATGATTGGGGCTGAGAACTTGCTTACAGGCTTCATAGTATCAGTGAATTTCCTGTCTCAGATCTTTTTCATGCCTGTTATGGGTTGGCTCTCTGATAAGGTTGGCAGAGGACATGTGCTCTCTATTGGAATGCTGGCTACTACGTTTGCAACTTTTCTCCTCTCATATGTTAGGAATCCTGTTGAGGTGATTCCTATCCAGATTGCTGTAGGTTTCTCTTGGGCTTCGATAACTGTGGCGAGCAATGCTTTCGCGGCTGACATTGCACCTCCGGGAAGGATTGGTGAAGCGATGGGTATAGTTCTTATGTCGATGAATCTCGGCGGAGTCGTTGGCCCTGTCGTGGGCGGTTTTATCTCTGAGATGTTTGACTTGAGATCTAGCTTCAGGATCTTAGCTATGTTCCCTATGGTGAGCTTCATCATATCTGCCGTCTTGTTTGGTCGAACCAGAAGTTTTAGAGTTCGCTCTTGACAACCTAATCTCCCCTATCTGTCTAGGAAGCTTTAAATAATACTTTTAATTAAAAAAGTGTTACCGGTGATTCAGGTATGTATCTCAAAAGTAAAGATGTAGCAGCAGTTGCCACTTGCTCAGCACTCTGGGCAGCCTTGAACATAACCATAAACCCAATATTCTTTCAGATTACACGCATGCCGTTCCTATGCGACCTTGTAGGCTTCATGTTGCTCAGCCTGGTCGTATGGTGGACGAGGAAGCCAGGAGCAGCATCGCTCACAGGTCTACTAGTTGCTGCACTAACCCTCATAGTCAGGCCTGGAGCATTCCATATGCTTGGATTCGTAGCAGCAAGCACCATATTCGACCTATCAACTATGAGAGTTGGCTACAATAGGATATTCGGCTCTTACAGAAAATATTCGATTCTTGTAGTCATCTCCATAGCATGCGCATGGGTCGCCGGATTGATAATTGGCAGCTTCTTCATGAACTTTAAAACACTCTATGCTATCCTATTCTTCTCGGGACTCCACGCGCTGGGAGGCCTCATAGGAGGGGCCGTGGGGACGGTCTTGATCCAAGCGTTATCCATAAGGAAGGTTCAGACAATATTTGCTGAGGCTTCTATTGGTAGTTGAGAATCAGAAAGGTGTTGAAACTTGTTGTCGAGGTTCGGAGACACCGTCAGTCCCGAACTGTTGAGGATGCTTAGGAAGGCCAGAGACTTTCATGGACACATGGGGCCGTTCCTAGTAGTAGGTGTGAGGGCAGGCCTCGCTGGTCTGCGGAGATTGAATGTTGAGAGGGGAGACATGAACCTACGAGCCACAGTCTGGCTTAAATATTCAACACCTCTCTCATGCGTGGCGGATGGGGTACAAGTATCTACAGGCTGCACTTGCGGTAATAAGAGACTGACAGTCAAAGATTCTGATGGGATTATGGTTAGAGTCGAGAACCACGATGGCCAAGTGGATATTGCTCTACGTTGGGAAACTCTTAACGATCTGAAGATGCAAGTCTTAGGCAGAAAGCTTTGTGGTAGTGAACTTAAAAGACTCGCTTGCGAAGTCGCTACAATAGATGAATCTAAACTTTTCATAATCCATTCAGGGGCATGCACCATGTCTATCAACAGTCTACGAGCAATTTAAAGCTGACATCATAACCCTACTTTAGAAGTATGTATTTCTCAAAGTCTCCAGAGGCATAGTCCAAGATGAAATGTGAGATCTTGTCGACGATCGCATTGAAGAATTTCTCACCAGACTCGGCTGATGCACACGTAGGGTCTCCCATAACTCCATCGGTTACATCGGGAGACACGTAACCTCTGTAGATCTGGGGCATGGGCCTATCTTCTGTCCAGTCCCAAACCTGCCTTGAGGGTCTAATATTTCTCAACTCACTATGCCTGACAAGTTGAGGTTGCAAATATATTGTTAGAGAAGTTTCAGCCTCACATGCGTGACCCATGCTTCCCTTCCCTCCTTTACGTAACCTATTCAATTCTTCCCTTACACCAGGCATGTCCCAGTACGATGAGAATGCGATTGTGAACTTGAATTGCTCGTAATACTTATCCATCAGATCCAGAGCCGCGGCGTCAAGAAACCACATATTAGGTCTGTGACCGTTGAGTATGAATATCTTCCTAAATCCTGATTCCAGGAGACTGTAGACAAGGTCTTCAATAACCATTTTGAATGTGTTAGGCTTCAGATACATAGTTCCTGGAAAACGCCTCCACACAGATGAGACTCCGAACAGTACTGGAGGCGTGACTATCTGCCCAGTCTTTACTGCAACTGCTCTAGCGATGGTATCGACAGTGTAACTGTCAACATTCATTGGTAGGGCTCTGCCATGCTGTTCAATAGACCCTGTTGGGATTATAATGACCTTACCTTGCCTCGCAGCCTCGGCGATCTGAGGCCAAGTCATGTAAGCTAAAAAGTTGGAAACCTCTTTCAAGTCGTCCAAAAACCAACACCAAAAAAAAGAGTGAAATTGAAGATTACTTGACGTATTTCTTTTTCAGTTCATTCCACTTGTTTGCCATGTCGTTGAGGGCATCTATTGGCTTCAAGTCACCTGACGCGGCCTTTTGGATCAGTGGATGATTATATATCAACCACTCCATAAACCATGGAATTACCTCTCCAGTCTTCCTATGTTTAAACCCTTCCATTGGGAGAATCAATTTTCTCTGCTCCTTTATTAAGTCGGGATCGAGGTAATACTTCTTCAAGGCATCCCTAATCTCTTGATAACCATACAGTTCACCGTATGGTTGGCCCAAGCCCTTTTTGATCATCCAATCGGCTGCAACCTTATATTTGCCTTCATGTTTTCCACCTAGGAATATGAGGAGCTTACGCTGTGCCTCCCTCTCCGCTTTACCGAGTTTTGTTATTGAATAGCACCTTGCCCATCCGCAAGTTCCATGTTCCCCTTTCTTACCTCCTGGAAACATTGCTCCCCTCGCCTTTCCAGCTATCTTCGATAGAGACGGATCATTGGCCTGTTGTAGCCTGTAATTTGGCGCCAGGTGAAACGCCATCTCTCCCGCAGCGAATGCCTTGAAGCCATCTCCTTCACCTGTTTCGAAGGCCTTCGTAGACATTATCTTCCACTTGACTATGCAGTCTCGGAGCCACTGAAGAACTTCTTCGAACCTGGAGCCTGAGGTATTGAAAACAGGATTCATGTCCATATCAAATAGGAGGCCAGCTCTTCTTTCCCTTGAATATATTAGAGCGTGCCATAGGAAGTTGAGGCCCCACTCGGCTTTCATAATGAGTTGTAGGGGATATTCAAGTATACCCTTCTGTTTGATCTTTAAGCATTGATCGACAAGCTCATCCCATGTTGTTGGTGGCTGGTCTATCCCAGCCTTGTCCAAATACTCCTTATTATACATTAATCCTAGGTAGTCCGAGTAATATGGTAAGCCATAACAAACATCCTTATATGTGAAAGTCTCCCAGACAAATGTGTCCATAGCTGGCCTATACTCATTGTAGACTTCTGGAAACTCGTCTTTTGTCAATGGTAGGATGTAGCCTGCTGCGACCCATGCGGGTAAGGCATCATCAGCGTTGACGGTGCAAACATCTATTGCCTCTCCTGCAACAAACTTTGGCAACATTAGGGCACTGTACTGGGCTGCTGGAAGGTTTACATAAGAGACTTTGATGTTCGGGTAGGCTTGCATGAACCAATCCAAATGTTCTTGGTGGATCTCTGGAGCGTATGCCCAGCTGTAGTAGGTCATCTCCATAGGTTTAGGTGTCGGAGTTGGGGTTGCTGTGGGTGTTGTTGGAGTCGCTGTCGGTGTGATTGTCACCGGTTTCGGTTGTGTAGCATAATATCCTGCCCCCGCTATGGCGGCTACGACAACTCCCGCACCTGCATATTTGACCCATTTACGTCTAGAAACTTTTTCACCTGTCATGTTTCCACATTATAGTATTATCAGCCATTCAGTTTATAAATGTAAGCCATTCTTCGCCTAGAACTTGACACCTCCCCTTGTAAGCCCTTGGACCAGATACCTTTGGAGGAATACCGCTAGTATTGCAGGTGGTATCGATGTTAGTACAGCAGCGGTGTTTAGGACGCCGAAGGGAAGATATATCTCATTAATAATCATAGCGGCCATCACAGGCATCGTCTGAGCATTCTCTGAAGTTGTCAGGACGAAGGCAAGTATGAACTCATTCCATGAACTCATGAAAGCATATATTGCTGCAGCCACCAGGCCAGGCACAGCTACTGGAATCATTATGCGGATGATTGCTCCGAGCCTCGAACATCCGTCTATCATAGCAGCTTCTTCAAGGTCAGGGGATATGGTTACAAAGTAGCCGTGGAGGATCCATATTGTGAAAGGCAATGTATATGGAATATAAGGTAGGATCAGAGCAAGAAGGGTATCAAGAAGGCCGGTTGTCTTAAGGATTATGAAATAAGGTATGACAACAGCTACGCTTGGAATCATCCTTGTTGCAATAATGAATAGGGAAACTGTACGGCTACCCTTGAATCTGAATCTTGACAACGAGTATGCTGCTGGAATAGCTAAAAATATATTTAGAACGACTATTGTGAGAGCTACAATCGTGCTGTTTAACATTCCTCTCGGCATCTTCTCGACAGAGACTATAAGCTGCCCTTTCTTGCCAACCTCAGGTAGGAATACTAGCAGATAATTCTGTAAAGTCGGTTCAGTCGGTATCCAACGTGGAGGTTTCGATATCAAATCAGCCTCTTTCTGCACACTACATATTATGACCCAGAGATATGGGCCTATGAGGAAAAACATAATTGCCAGAAGCGCTCCGTACAACACGAGTTTTCTGACTACAATTTTAGCCAATATTATCACCATTCCTCAGTATAGGGACTCAGCCGATAGCAGCTTTGCATAGACCAATGCAAATGCAAAGGAGAGCAATGCTATTATGTAACATAATGTTGCACCCGCCCCGAAATTATAATATTGAAACGCTTCATTCCAAGTGTAATATGCAAGTACAGAAGTGCTGCCAGCTGGTCCTCCTCCAGTCATTACATAGACCAAACTAAGGATCCTAATCGACATCATTGTCTCCAGAATTAATACTATAGATACTTGAGGCTTCAACCAAGGAAGAGTGATATGTATGAACGAGGTTAGAGAGCTTGCCCCATCGATCTTTGCGGACTCATACATCTCTGGAGGTATAGATTGGAGGCCCGCTAGTAGGAGGAAGGCTGCAAGTGGCAACTCTCTCCATATCAAAGCTACCGACATACACTCCAATGCGGTAGAGGGTGACCCTAACCAGCTAATGTAACTGTGTATCAGGCCAAGCTGATACAGGAGACCGTTGAGCGCTCCGTAATTTGGGTTGAATATCCATCTCCATATTAAGCCAGCGACAACATCTGGAATCGCCCACGGTATGAGTATCAGAGCTCTCGCAACACCTCGCCCTTTAAAAGACTCATTCAAAATCAAAGCTAAGGCTAGCCCGATCAAGATCTCCATACTCACAGTCTCAAGTGTAAACTTCATAGTTATTCCGAATGATCTTAGAAAGTAGTCGCTTCCCAATACATCAACATAATTCTTTACTCCAACGAACTCGTATGGTCCAGGTTTGGTTAAAACATAGTCTAGCAAGCTCAGCCAGAAAGAGTATAAGATTGGATATATGCTGAGTATGGTGATGGAGAATATTGCCGGCAACATGAATATGTACGCAAGCTTCTCCGATTTCGACAGTCTGAACATTCCAAAGACCCGTAATTTATATACGCGATCCCTTATTAAGAATAATTACAAACATCGTCTATTGTTACGACTCTTTGAATAGCCTCCTACCGAACCCTTTAATTATCCAGTAACTTACCACGATAAGAAGAATAAGTAGAGCTGACGCTAACAGCAAGTCGTAGCTGGCTTTGACAGCCATGCTCCCTATCCATGCAAGCGTGAGGCATCTTGGGATGGAGCCAATCAAGGTAAGTGCAAGGAATGTTCTATAATTCATTCTGAGTAGTCCTGCTGCTATTGAGAAGACCTTGAAAGGTATGAGCGGTATGAGTCTACTGATTAGAATCGCCCATCCTCCCCACTTTTTGAACCAGGCCTCAGCACTGGATACGCTCCTCTCTGAGATGAGGATATATTTCCCATACTTGTAGAGTACGCTCCTTCCGCTCTTACCAATATGGTATCCTAGACCCGCACCAACGGTTGAGCCCAGGCCTCCTGCAAATCCGGCAGTGATAGGGTCTATTCCTAAAAGGCCTGCGGTGACCAGTATGGCCTCCGAAGGTATTGGTAAAATGCTTGATTCCAAGACCATTGCGGCAAAGACCCCGTATCCGCCAAGGCTAAGGGTAAAGTCAATGATCCAAGAGATATGTTCTTCAATAAAACTCAGTTTCATCATCTCCGTTAGATATCTGACATTCATTATGGAGGTACATGGGGATCGAATGATAAGTTATTTATTATTTCAACGAAGGATATGAGGGTTCTCCCTTAAGTTATTCGTACCTGAGGATCAACTTTTGACCATCCAAAAATCGTTTATGAAGATCCCCTGTCCATTTAAGGTTTAAAACTTATCCCTATTTTATCGAACCCACTAATATATAATAATATAATACAAGCCCATCCATTAGCTATCGTCGACGAAGCTTTAATCTTTACCAAACGCCAATTTCTCTAGTAGTGTTGAAAGGAGTATCTGCTGTAATAGCGACTTTAAACTCTGAAAGAACCATTGGGAAATGCATAGAGAGTGTGCTGAGAAACGGGTTGGCTGAGGTAGTTATTGTCGACGGAGGATCAAAAGACAATACTTTGCAAATAGCTGGAAGATATTCATCCACCAAAATACTTGACATCGAGGGTAACATCGCCTATGCTAAGGATACTGGATGGAGGATGGCTAGGGGATCCTTGGTCCTGTTTATCGATGCAGATGCATACATTGATGACGGAACTGTTCATAGCCTCATTCCACACTTAAGTGACGAATCGGTTGCGGGTGTAAGTTGCAGAGTCTCATGTGCGAATCCAAGTAAGTTCTGGGCTAGGATGAGGGACCTGGACTTCAAAATATTCTACAGGCAAGTATTCATGGATTCGATGGTTGTCCGTTGTCCGACAGAACCGACCATGTGTGGTCTATTCAGACGGAAGGCTCTCGAGGATGTGGATGGCTTCGACCTCGACTATCCTTACGCTGAGGACATGAAACTGATAAACAAACTTGAGGGTAGGGGGTACTGGGTCAAGATGGTCTATGAACCTACCGTCTACCATCACCATCGGGAGAGCCTCAAGGATGTATGCAAACAGTTTTATCAGCATGGTTACGGGAGGGGGTTGCTGGTTAGGGAGACTGGGGAAAGATTCTATTTGAAAAGGAATTTGATAAAGCTTCTCCTGAATTTCCTAAAGGTCACCGCTGAAATAAGATCTATATCCGTCCTAGCCTACCCAATCTATAGACTCTTCACGGAAATCTCTTTCATCCTAGGATATATTCGTGGGCGACGGTCAAGAGCCCAGCCAAGGAATATTCATGATCAACGAAAAGGTTAGAGGTCCGAATTAAAAAGTATTAGACCGTGCTTTATTGTCAAGCGGCAATCTACATCTGGAAAATTTGTTCGAATTAAGTCCTCCATATCTTTCAGAAAGCTTTTGGTGTATTGATCAAAAAATGGTTAGGACCATCCGTCTCTGAATGATGTTTCAGCTCGTGTTTTCAATATACTTTGTAAGGCTGTGGTTGTACGAGATATCTCATAGGCGGCGGCTGGTAAAGGTATGTCTGTGGTGGTGGTACCACTATGGCTGGCTGGGGTGGTGGCTGATAGAGATACTCTAATGGTGGCGGCTGATATACAACCGGCTGCGGGGGCTGAGGAACGATCCACTCTACTGGTGGCGGTTGATAATATACTTCCGGGGGCTGAACTAGGAGTACGTCTTGGGGTGGTGGCTGGTACCGGTATATTTGGGGTGGCTGCTGAACCATGACATAGGTTGGTGGTGGTTGGACAACATATTCTTGAGGTGGAGGTTTATACGTATATTTTTGAGCAGGTTTAGGTACAACATAGTATGACATTTCCCGTTTACCACGTCTCCCTTTAACCTATTAGAAATTGCAGAGGCTTCATATAAAATCCTACGTTTCCAGTGGACTGAAGAATAAATTATTGTTTCAACCAGATCCTGTTAACGTGAGAGGCGTTATACGGGCGGGGGTTCAATCCTCCTTTTCTTCCACGGCATTCTAGTCCACGCCAGGAACTCCGAGCTTGGAGGTTCCTTCCTATACAATTCGTTCCTTCTAGCCTCAAGGAGATTGTCCTCCAATCCCTTGAATTTCGCAGCTGACACTAAGGCATGTCCGATCGATTCCGCATATCTCCCAATAGGCTCCACGAATAAACGGCAGTCCAAACTCCTCATGATATGGTGGTCTAAAATTATAGTTTCAACTGTTTGGCATAACCTATGGAGGTTTTCCTTACTGTAGCTAACATTAACCTCATCCACCAGCCCTCCGGCCAAGTAGAGTGGTGGTCCACCCAATATGAGGATCTCAGGATTTTCTTGGAGTATCATATCTGCAGTCCCCTTAAGGACAGGTCCTTGAACATCAGACGCATGCATGATCTTAAAACCGTCAACGCTTACCAGGAGCATTGTGACCCAACCTAAACTTGACCCAGCCTCTCCATGAGGTACGGGCCAGGAGAATTTGATCTTGGTCTCGCCAAACTGGAACTCTCCACCGTCGGCAGTTAAGATCTCTCTTGAATATTTCTGGGCGAACTTCCAGAAGAGCCAGCCTCTCCTTCTCTGACTTGCATTCACGTTCTCCCTGAAATCCTTGATTATGAGCGTCTTGTCTTTGATTATTGCAGCAGCATCCTCTGGACTCGAGCCTATGAATACGTTCTCGATATAGTTTGGTGTGTAATGGTCGTGGTGGTAATGTGAGATGGTTATCACATCCGCCTTATGCGATTTTTTGATTAGGAGGCTTCGAAGTTGCGATCTGGCTCTATACTCTCTGGGGTGTGGCAGTAGGCCGAACCTCGGTCCGAGCGCTATCCCAGGATCTACTAAAATTTTAACGTCAGGGGTCTCTATGAGGCAGGACATCGACCTGACACCTAGGCTCTCGAAGGCGAGAGGCTCGACCGCAATCTTTCTCAATCACCGCTACCCAGTTCAACGAAGTCTGAGTGGGAGATATAAACACGTATATACGGATTTAGACTAACCGATGGGAAAGGATGTCTCACTGATCCTAGCATCTGCATATCCAGCAACCTATAGAGTTGTCTAATAAACTCTGATCGAAATATGTTTAGACCAGCCCTTAATCCTTAAGCCTAAATTGGCGCGGTGAACATGGCATTAACACGACTATGAGGACTTTATGCGTCCTTAGGTATCTTCCTAGCATAGGTGTCAGTCTACGAAACACCTAAGAACATGCTTCCCAAATATCAATGGAGGTAGGCGATGACGAGTCTGGCCCAAATGAGCTGGTGATTTAGATCTTGAGTGCGGGAGCCTACCGTCATCACCCTGGCAAACGTATTTAGGAAGTTCATCGAGATCCATCTGCGAGACCAAATGAAGTGTAGACTCCCAGTTGGTAAGGTTCCTGTATCGAGCCTGAGGAGAATAGTCTTCAGAAATCTGGGCATGCCAGATAGCAGGCTATTGGTCGGACCGGGGATAGGGGAGGATGCGGCTGTCGCCAAAGCCGGTGGCCGACTGACAATCCTATCAACTGATCCCGTAACCGGCGCCCTGAAGAATTTAGGCTGGCTCTCAGTCCATATAAATGCTAATGATGTTGCGACAAGGGGGGCTAGACCTAAATGGTACCTATGCTCAATAATGTTGCCTGAGAATTCGAGTGAAGATACCTTACGCGAAATTATGAGGCAGATTCATCGGGCATGCCTCTCATTAAGAGTAACCGTCGCCGGTGGACATTCTGAGGTTACTTCAGTGATCAACAGACCCGTAATCGTCGGCTTCATGGTTGGGGAGGCTGAGCGTGGGAGATACTTCTCCTCCTCAGGGGCTGAGGCTGGCGACTCTCTTATAGTCACCAAGAGCTCAGGGATAGAGGGAACAGCTATAATCGCTACGGACTTCGCCGAACTTTTAAAGGAACATTTGGATTCGGCAACTATCAGGAGGGCACAACTCCTTTACAGAAGAATAAGCGTCGTCGAGGACGCCTTGACTGCTCTGGATGCTGGGGGTGTCCATGCAATGCATGATCCAACTGAGGGGGGTGTTCTATGTGGAGTTTGGGAGTTTGCAGAAGCGTCAGGCCTAGGTGTCAAAATATTTGGCGAGGACATTCCCATTCTGAATGAGACGAAAGCTGTTTCGAAGGCTCTAGGTCTCAACCCTCTAAGAATGATGAGTTCAGGTTCCCTCCTAATAGCTGCAAGACCATCATCATCTGAAAGAATAATCTCGAGACTCTCAAAGAAGGGCATCGAAGCAACTTTGATAGGTGAATTTACAGACATAAAGAAAGGTAGGAAGATAGTTTATAGAGATGGCGGTTCAGCGGACCTTAAACCCCCATTCCCAGATGAGGTGTATACCTTATTTAAAAGGTTGGAGGGAGAGTAGAATTTTATGTCTGCAAAATGGTTCCCGAAAGCATGTAGGTTGAAATGGCTACTCTTCTCAGCATGCTGCGGAATAGCAGCCTCAGGATTGGCCGCCTACTATGTTTTGAGATACCCTACCCCCTCATATTACGGTGAACAGTTCATACTCGATGAGTGGGCACCTATAATGTTCATTCAGTTCAAACCCATAACCTTGATCTTCATCCTTCTCTTTTTATTCTACGCCTCGCTCATCCAACATTTCCAAGGGAGGATAGCATCACTGAGCAGTGATGTGAGAAGATTTCTTATGATAATCTCTTTTCTAGTAGCAACCGCATCCCTCTATGAATTGTTCTTCAACTTCACCCTCTGGGGAGCCCTGATGGCCACCACAGGCGTGGCAAATCCAGACATATTGGTCAACAAGTTTCCAAACCCGCAGACAGCCGTGTCGATAGTCTACGCCAGCAAGATTGTCCTACTGATCTTCGCCACTTCCCTATACTCAATCTACTTCTTACGCAGGATCGACGAGACCTGAACGTTGTCTGAGCGTCTCTTTCAAACATATGATCCCTTGAGGGAGTGCCTACCGAATTCGATTCTGAGTGCGGTCGGTATCGACAGTTTAACCTTCCTCTACCATTTATATTCTCGAAATGAAAATGTTATGCTGAACCTGTGAAAGGTGAAATCTTACGGCTGGTAACCTGGCTGATTACGGGGAGGACTTTTTAGGACAAATCCTACTCAGACCAACAGTCTTTAAAGACGAGGCCCCACTATCTATCGATTACATTCCCTCAAGACTCCCACATAGGGAGGATGAACTGACATTCCTAGCTCATCTTTTCAGGTCTGTATTGGAGACACCTGGATCCATGGGCCATAGGGTCATAATAACTGGTCCTGTAGGCGTCGGTAAGACAGTCATCGCCCAGAAGTTCGGTATGGACATAACAAGAGTTGCAAAGCAGAAGAGGATAAAGTTACATTACATACATGTAAACTGCCGTGAATGTAAGGGAAGTCTATTTGCAGTTTTGATGAAGGTGATGGGGAAGCTCAAGGAGCATTTTCCTAGAAGAGGTTTCTCATCTGAAGAATTGTTGAAAAACATAATGAGTATCCTAGATGAGAGAGACATATTCCTCATACTGGCTTTGGATGAGCTTGAGGCCCTACTCGAGATAGACCATTCAGCACTATACATTCTAACAAGGATTCAGGAGGAGCGGGCCACCGAGCCTGTGAGGGTCTCCCTGATATGCATGTTGAGGGAGCCAAAATATCTGGGGCTGCTTGATAGGAGCGCGGCGAGCACCCTCCAACAGAACTTCATAAAATTGGACCCATACTCTTCAAGTGAACTGGTCACCATCCTGAAG
>JAGTQO010000023.1:186-4737 GCA_018396565.1 Candidatus Bathyarchaeota archaeon | reverse complement strand
CGGCGTTCACGGAAGGCTCTGTGAACGAGGATACATTGGAGATCGCGGCAGACATAGCCTCGATAAGCGGTGACGCTAGATACGCCATAGAGCTTCTTTGGAGGGCCGGCAAATACGCTGACTCCGAAGGGAGCATGGAGGTTAAACCTGAACATGTCAGGAAGGCAGCTGGGGCGTTATACTCAACTCTGAGAAATGAGCATCTGACCAACCTCACGATTAACGAGAAGTTGCTACTACTAGCCTTAGCGAGGTCTCTTGAAGAGAGTAATGTAGCTTATTTGAGCATGGGCGACCTAGAGAGGACATACATGATCGTATGTGAAGAGTATAATTATCCTCCTAGAAGCCACACCCAGATATGGAAGCATGTAAGGCTCCTGAGCGCGACAGGGTTGGTCTCAACCAAATTCTCAGGCAAAGGCTCTAGGGGGAGGACGACAATGATAGGTTTAACATCCACCCCAGCCTCCTCCATGGTGAAATGTATGGAGGCTGCGTTGGAGGTCCTCTCATCAAAATCAAAACATAAATAATTACTTTCGGTAATCAAGCACTGGCCATTTGCCATCCATAAAAATTGATTAAACGGTGGTACGTTGCCTATGTAGGGCCTACATCCCTGATACTTCTATAAAGGGCCACATAATATGTATTGTGAGATAGGCTGGGCTGTCTGTGATGAGGCAGAATAGGTTCAGGATGGTCGACATATCTTCAAAGGACGATGTGTATAGGGAGGCCACCGCAGTCGGCAGGTTGAGGTTGAGGCCTGAGACCGCCAAGATGATAAGGGACGGGAAGATCGAGAAGGGAGACCCGTTATCCGTCGCCGAGGTTGGAGCAATGCTGGCCGCCAAGAACACCAGCCAACTTTTACCTTTATGCCACCCTATACCGCTGACGAAGATCCAGACAACCGCATCTGTAGGTGAGAACTATGTCGAGGTGGAGGCGAATGTCAAATCAACCGGCAAGACAGGAGTTGAGATGGAGGCCCTCACCGCAGCGACAATATATCTTCTGAATGTATGGGATATGGTCAAGAAATTGGAGAAGGACCAAAAGGGGCGATATCCAGAGACATGGATTGAATATGTGAAGGTAAAAGAGAAGTTGAAGGGCTAGGGTAGGTTGAGTGAAACGTCGAGAAACCATAAAGAGCATGCTACACCAGCCAGGGGCCTCCTCATAATAACTTGCAGCACCTCAAGGTTTCAGCTGAGGTGCTCAGGCGAAGATGCTCCAGACCCCTCCGGAGACTTCATAGAGGCTAAGATGAGGGAGTTCGGACACACGGTAGTAGGAAGAAGTCTCATCCCAGACGATCCTAAAATTATACGTTCAACAATCCTAGGAGCCCTCCAAAATCCTGAAGTGGATTCAATCATAATCACCGGCGGAACAGGCGTATCCAGAGATGATATTACAGTAGAGGTTGTTGAAGGAATATTCGATAAGAAGCTTCCGGGATTCGGTGAGATCTTCAGAAGAATAAGCTATGATGAGGTAGGTTCCTCGGCTGTCTTGAGTAGGGCAACAGCCGGAGTCGCATGGGGTAAACCGATATTCTGCCTGCCAGGCTCAACAGACGCTGTCAGAAGATCTCTTGATAAGATAATTCTTCCCGAGCTACCGCACATACTCAAGCATCTGAAGGGAGGCTGAATAAGTTTTGGTTGCGGACAAGTACGGTCGCCAAGTCACAAACTTGAGAATATCCCTGACCCAGAGATGTGACCTTGAATGTTTCTACTGTCACAGGGAAGGACAAGAACGGTCAAGTCTGGAGATGACCCCCGAAGAAATATTCAGAGTCGCAAGTGTAGGTGTCGAATATGGGATAAGCAAGATCAAATTGACTGGTGGTGAGCCCCTACTGAGAAGAGACTTGGAAGATGTCGTGAGGCTCCTATCAAGCCTTCCAAACATAGTGGAGGTATCGATGGTAACCAATGCGAGGCAACTTACCTATGAGAGGGCTGTCGAATTGAAGAGGTCTGGTTTGAGTAGAGTAAACATAAACCTACCTTCAGTGAAGGATGTGACCTATAGAGAGATAGTCGGCAGAGATGTAGGTGATGCTTTGAGAGGGGTAGAATCGGCTGTTGAGGCAAAACTTCTACCGGTCAAGTTGAACATGGTCCTCCTGAGAGGCTTGAATTCAGATGAAGTCGAAGATATGATGCGATATGCAAAAAAGGTTGGGGCAATGCTACAGTTGATAGAGCTCGAACCTGTTAAGAGGGGGAGCCTATTCTACAATCAATACCATCACTCCCTAGACCAGATTGAGCGTGAGATATTGTCCAAGGCAAGTGGCGTCAAGGTTAGGCACTCCATGCAGATGAGGAAGGTCTACACAGTCGATGATCTGGAGGTTGAGATAGTGAGACCTGTCGAGAACCCTGAGTTTTGTAAACACTGTACAAAGATGAGGTTGACAAGTGATGGAAAATTGAAGCCTTGCCTGATGACCCAAGAGAATTTGCTTGATATATTATCTCCAATGAGGCGTGGTGAGAGCATCGAAGTGCTTCGCAGAATCTTCATGGACGCCGTGTACATGCGTAGGCCATACTACACCGACGGAAAAAATCAGGCAAGAATTTTTGGCAGTTCATCTTGAACTTAGACCAACTTAGAAATGTTTAGTTATGACCATAATAGATTGTTACCATATCCTTCTCTATCTTATCTATTCTTCCAAAGCCGAATCTCACTAGCTGAACAATCTTTCCAGAAGATTCCTTGGCAAGATAATTCTCGCCCAACCCTGAAATCTCAGAGGTATCAGGCATAACTACTCTGACCCCTATGTTTCCTTCGATAGGTAACCAGTGAATGAGGGGTGAGCCCAGTCTCTTCGCCTCCAGATACTCACGGCTATGAAACCTTACGAGGACCCTATGCCGTCTAACCTCAACAGCCTCAATGTTGAATAGTTCGATCAATCTGACAACTCCCCGTTTCAACATTTCAATATCGTCCGCTGATATCAGAAGCTTAACTGTATTGTCCCTTGGTTTTATATGGAATATTCGGTGACCCTTAGATGGGTCGTTTGGGTTCAAGGGTAGCTTAGCTGTATGGCTTTCAGCGAAATCTTGAACAATCAACTCAACAGGCTCTTTTATGAAAAAGTATCTACTTGCGGTAGAATCAACTATCTTCCTGTTGGTGGCATATATGTTATCCCAACTCAGGGTTGCATCGACTGGCCTAGGCCCCACATCGTAAGCTATCCTTCTGAGGGTCTCAGGAGTTATACCCCTCCTTCTCAGGGCCGCAAGAGTTGCCAGCCTCGGATCGTCCAAGCCAGTTACCTTGGCTTCAGCAACCATCTGCATTATCTTTGATTTACTCAATGTAGCGCCCTCAACCTTGAGCCTGCCATAATGTATCGTCTCAGGGTAGGACCATGATAGATGCTCATACATGAATAGTTGTCTTCTCATGTTTGTGAGGTGCTCTTTACCCCTTATAATGTGGGTCACACCCATGAGATGGTCGTCGACCCCCGTTGAAAAGTTGTACAGAGGCCATACTCTATATTTCGAACCTACCCTAGGATGGGGATTCCTCTCAGTATCTATTATCCTCAGTGCGGGCCAGTCCCTAACCGCTGGATTTGGATGTGTAAGATCCGTCTTTATCCGAACCACAGCCTCACCTTCATTATATTCACCATCCACCATCTTCTCCCATCTGAGGAGATGCTCATTCGATGGAAGTGTTCTGCAATCGCAAGGTTTCATACCGAGTATATGCGCCTTGAAGATTTCAGGTTTGCATGTACATACGTAGGCCCCGCCTGACTCAATCAGCCTTTCAGAATATTCATAGTAAATTGGGAGTCTATCACTCTGAATATATTCAGAATCCCACTTGCAGCCAAGCCAGTCTAGGTCCTCCCTTATCATGTCATAGAATATCAACGCAGACTTCTTAAGCCTCGGATCAGTATCCTCGAATCTTAGTAGGAACCTTCCATTATACATTCTAGCGTAATCGTGGGATAAGACGGCTGCCCTCACTGAACCTAGGTGTAGGGCGCAGTCTGGGTTAGGTGAGAATCTCGTAACAACCTCCTGATATTTATCGACGTTCGGTAAGGGTGGTAAAGACTTCACCTCCTCAATCTTCTTCGATTCAGATATTCCAGGCCACTTCGCCAAGAGTCTCCTCTGCTCCTCTATCGTCAGCCTATTCGTATACTCAACAATCTCAGAGGCTAATGCAGCAACATCTTTTGCACGTTGCCTTAGCTCAATCCTTTCACCGAGAACTCTGCCTACGACAGCCTTTACATCAGCCTTCCCACCGTGAGCTACTGCATTGGAGAGGGCATGCTTCTTAACTAACTCACGCAAATCATTATCGAACCCTTGAATATTCATACATCTCCCAACCATTGTGAATAGGCGCACTTATCATTCAGTATTTGGAGCCTCTCGGTTTACCTTCCTAGTGAGTTCTCGTCAAAGCCATAACTCATATTTCTCAGGTTCCATAGGCCTATAGCTCGAAGGGCCGAAGGATGATCTTCCA
>JAGTQO010000023.1:0-147 GCA_018396565.1 Candidatus Bathyarchaeota archaeon | reverse complement strand
TGCCCTCTCCAATGCAGTAGCTCATCTAAAGTGAAGTATCGTGCCTCCGAAACCTCCTTTCCGTCCGGCTTCAACTCTCCACCATTGATCTTTACGGTGAATGTCAAGTATATGTCGCTTTTTTCACCCTCAACCCTGCTACGAACG
>JAGTQO010000122.1 GCA_018396565.1 Candidatus Bathyarchaeota archaeon | reverse complement strand
TCTAGGATTGAAGGTGAGAGGCCAAAGAACAAGAACGACAGGCCGTAAAGGTAAGGCTGTAGGTGTAAAGAAGAGGGCCGTCATAACGGCTGCGAGGGAGAAGGAGAAGAGAGGTGAATAGCGGGTGGGTGATCCGAAAAAACAGAGGAGAAAGTATGAGTCGCCACGACATCCTTGGAGGCAAGACCAGATAGAGGCTGAACTCAAACTCATAGGAGAATATGGATTGAGAAACAAGAGGGAGCTCTGGAGATGCCACACACTCCTCTCAAGAATAAGGGGAATAGCAAGATCCCTTCTCGGAAAGTCAGGTGAAGAAAAGCTCAGACTCGAGAAGGAGTTTCTTCAAAGTTTGACGAGGCGAGGGATCCTACCTGAGAACGCCACAATAGACCATGTCCTAGACCTAAACATAAAAGACATTCTGGAGAGGAGACTCCAAACATTAACATACAGGAGGGGCCTTGCCAGAACGATACATCAAGCGAGACAATTGATCAGCCACGGCCACATAAAAATAGGATCGAACAGAGTATACTCACCGAGCTACTTGGTTTCCAAGATTCAAGAGCAGAATATCAGACTCGACACCAAACTAGAGGCTACGGTGAAGAGGCCTGAATGAAACTGGCAGACCATAAACTTCTCAGCATGGACTAGGTCAGACCCATCGTCTACACATGTAATGACTCCTTTCATCACTATCTTGACACACTCTTTCCCAGCCACTCTACAACCGCCATCCTTCCTCGACACCGCTTCTTTTTAATTTCTTTAGAAACAATTGATGCTCCTCTGTAAGAGGGTCAGCTCCGTATTCATTCTGTATAAGGTGAGCAAGTCGTATAGGAAAGAACCTTAAAGAATCATTCGGCTACTCAAGCTTTAGCAACTGCAGCCATCTTCTCTGTTAAAGCTTTAACCTCCATCTTCAGCTTGGTCACATCCTCAATCAATGTAACCTTAGTCTCTAAAGAGTCGAATCTAGCATTCATCTCGTTTCTCAGGGAAGATATCTCTTTCTCAAGGCTCATGATTCTAGAATGCATCTCCTTCTCTAGACCCCCAATCTTTGACTGCATCTCACTTCTGAAGGAGGATACCTCCTTCTCTAAACTCATAGTCCTAGACTGTAACTCCCTCTCAAAACCTTCAACCTTAGACTTTAACTCCTTCTCGAGAGCCCCAATTCTTGACTGCATCTCCTTCTCAAGACCTTCAACCCTTGACTGCAACTCACCTCTGAGGGATGATATCTCCTTCTCTAAACTTGCGGTTCTTGACTGCAACTCAATTTGGAGACTATCTATCCTAGTATTGATAGACTTTAACTCCCCAGCAACCTCACCGCGGAAAGCCTTCAACTCACCCTCTATTGAACTGAGTCTGGGCAGTAGGATCCGTTCAAGCCATCCAGGAATCTTCTCAGCCATGTAAAGCCTCAGAAACAAGATTTAAGCCAGCCCCATATAAACATACGTTTAATGGATACGGGTTGAAAATTTGAATTCTTCAATCTCACATGGAATGAGGCTTTTTGGTGTAGGGGGCGGAAGCTCATCGCGACATATCTCAATCGATTACGTCATCATACTCAGCCTATGTGAAGAGACTCAACCATTCCCTAGATGAGCCGCAAGCCTTTCGTCGTTACATCACTAAACGGTGAGACGCTACTTCTCAATGAACATGCATCATAAGAATCTGTAGAAGATACAATAGATAAGAATAGATAGATCATCCATCACTATGAATCAAGGTGAGAAGGTTCAGGAATGGATATAGTAGGTTTGGCGCCAACCACTCTGATCCTCACAGGGATTATGCTGTTAATTCAGACCCTTACTAGAAACCGAACATTTCTAAAATGGGTTACACTGCTCATAGGATTCTTCGCAGGCTTATGGGCCCTGACCCTCCTCCTCATCGGTTCCTCAAGAGGTCAACTCAACACTTTAACGATCATTCTTCTAGGTATCTCAGGCATCGGCCTCATATCTAAACCTCTCTCCAAGGTGAGGTGGGCCGCCCTACTCGCCCTAGCCTCAGGATCAGCAATAACATACTACACCAACCTCGTCATAGGGGGAGCAAACTCAACATTCCTCATCCTGATCTTTCTCGCCTCAACACTGCTGATTTACCTGCTCCTAAAATTTGCTGAGGACCTGATATGCGCCATAGGCTCAATCTTTAATTTCCCACCATCCTCAATCTTGACAGGTCTAGCATGTTTATTGTGGGCTCTCAGACTCACCATCCATTAGGGGCATCGGTACTATGATGGAATGAGTTAGAAGCATCCAGATACATTCTATCTGCGTCGGGAGAGGTCTATCTGAGATAGTTCGGGATGAAAGTCTTCATTCTTATATTTTTCATCCATTACCTAACCTTCACTAGGTATGGGATAGGCGGAAGTTACGCTTGTGGAGGCCAAGACCTCAATATGAGTGTGCAGGGATCGAGTCTGGTTGCGGAAGCGGGAAACCTACGAGAACTGGTGGTGGTTCACTCATCGCGTTTAACCTGTAAGATCAATCCTTGACAGTACTCAATTATCTCTTTTGAGTATTTGATCAGCCTCTCAGCCATAGATCTCGTATACAAGACTCCGGGATAGTTCTTCGGGTGAGAGTTAGGATATCGGCTTGGAATATATGCTTGGTCGAGCTCGAGAGCCTTATCATATAGGCTTGAGTCTCTGAGATTTTCAGGAAGGGATTCCAGCAGGGAGGCAACCGAGTGGCCCCAAGCTTCCCCGCCCAACTTTTGGATGAGGGCCTTCACAGCCTTCTCAGCCGCCTGCTGGGCTGCAAAACATGCCCACTCGTAGTAATGCTCCTTCAGGGACAGTTCAGCCAGCCTTACATCCCTTGTGGCCTGGCTCAACCAGTCTGAGCTACGCTCCACCATTTTAACTCAGCCTCCTGACCTGTAAATTGTAATCCCTTCTCTACGCAAAGTTTCAGTGAACCTTACACTTTGGGATGCGAGACTTTCAAATTGCCCCTTAGTATAGACCTTAGGCTCCAACCTTGGAAGATTCAGGGTCTCAACCACGATCCTGTAAGCGTCATGTCTAACACACCCCTCATAAACAACAACAAGATCTATGTCGCTACCGGCGGTGTAACGGCCTGTAGCGTATGACCCGTAGAGAATCACGTCTGAGATCGGCAGCTTCTCCTTAAGAACCGGTATAGCATCCATCAACCTCTTAACAATATCACGTCTAGAGAGTGATGGGTAGACAACCCTCACACCCCTACCCAACCTTTGAAACCTCCGTTAAGGCCAAATGGAGAAATCTCACCTGAGCCACCGACCTTCCGGACATATGGACGTCCACAAAATCTATCAGGCTACCCTCCTACACCCTATACAACTCTAAATTCTCCTTCAGCTCTGCAGGATGGGATAAACGTTTTGTATATCCGATCCTACATTTACAGGCAGACTTAGAATGTTCAATATGAAGAAAATATAAGAGTTCCCAACCTCAGAAGATTCGGAACCATCATAC
>JAGTQO010000022.1 GCA_018396565.1 Candidatus Bathyarchaeota archaeon | reverse complement strand
AAGAGCTGTTGGGGGCTTCAAATCCATACGAAGCTGCAAATCTCTCGCTGCACCCTGGCCTGAATTTACAATCCCTACTCTCATCTGAACCTGCCTACTTCCTGGATAGATCTTTGTCGGCATGGTGAGGACGCTCTGCACCCGAATTTCAGCCTTCCAGACCGGAACATCTATCACCATCACATTCTTAACTTCCTGCAACTCCCTCGCCGACCTATATGAGACTTCTAAATTGTACCTGTAGATCCCCTCCTTCGCGTTTGGATCAACATTCACAGTGAATCCCAATGTGAAACTTGAGCCTGGACCGATATCGCCAGCCATCTTAGAGACCGTCGATGTCGAATATTGAACACCATCCTGATAGTAAGTATATGTCAAGGGAGGCCCAATGAATAGGGTCGCATTCACACCACGAGCCACATCATCGCCAACATTCGCAAGGACTATTGAGAGTCTAACGTTCGTGTCTCCTGGATGAACATTCGACGGATTGAGAGGGTTGGACCCCCAGTAAACTGATGTTGCAACGACATTCGCATACCCGACAGCCCCAACAGGATTGGTTTGCTGTTCTAGAGGGCTCGAGAGGGTCAGGATTAGAGCTACCATAATATGGAGGTATGTGCGGGTCCTCAACATAGTCATCCCAGACCAACTCTGCAACAGTAAGGAAGGTAAAAAAGTTATCCATACTCTTTAATATGGTCCATTCAGTAGAGCATCAGAAAACTCTAAACCAAACGGTTCTTATCAAAGAATATTCTATGAATTAGAGGTTTGAGGGTCCTACCAAATGTCTGAGTTAGACATAGTGACCAGAGGTTTGACCAAGGTCTTCGGCCACTTCACAGCCGTCGACAACCTCAACTTGGAAGTTGAGGCTGGTGAACTTTTCGGACTACTCGGGCCGAACGGCGCAGGCAAGACTACGACTGTACGTATGCTCTGCACACTGATAGAGCCGACGAGAGGCCAAGCTAAAGTCGCAGGCTACGATGTTGCGACGGAGCCTGCGAAGGTAAGGAGGAATATAGGTGTGGTCTCAGATGGGGTCCTGCTCTATAAGGACCTGACGGTTGAGGAGAACCTTAGGCTGCTTGCTAAGTTATACGGCCTCCCAAAGGTCAAGGCTGAGGATAGGATCAGAGAACTATTCGAACTATTCAAATTCAACGATAAAGCGACGAGGCAGGTCAAGGGCCTCTCGTCGGGATGGTTCAAGAAGTCGATGATCGTTGCAGCCCTGATACATAATCCAAAGGTCCTCTTTTTAGACGAGGTCACCTCGGGACTTGACCCCCAGACAGCGATCGCCCTCCGAGAGTTCACAAGAAAATTGTGCGACCAAGGTGTAACAGTCGTCTGGACAACTCACATCATGGAGGAGCCTGAGAAGATCTGTGACCGAGTAGGGATAATCTATGAAGGTAGGCTGATCCAGATAGGGAGGCCTAGCGACCTAACCCGCAGCATCTCCGAACTCTCAGTCATAGAAGTTGAAACACCAAACCTGCAGTCTGGCCTAATAGATAAGATAAAGGCCTACGACGATGTCTCTAAAGTCACTTATGAGGATCCCATCCTCCGCGTATCATGTATGCGGGGTGGAGACATTTCTGAAGAAATAGTTAAACTCCTTATAAACTCAGGCGCTAGAGTTAGGAGCGTACGGCCGGTCGAGCCTACGCTCGAGGAGGCCTTCGTATCCCTGACTGGAGGTGAAGAGGAGATCGACCGTTTCCTCGAGATGTCCGCGAAAGGATAGCGTCGCATCCCCCAGCCCAATCAATTTATTAACAACCAGATTTTGGAGGACAGTTTTTGGGTCTAACACCTCTCAGAGACCTCTTGGCTGTGGCAGCCAACGAGTTTAGGCAGTTCAGGCGCAGCCGAACTGCCATGCTGATCTCCCTCGTGATCTTACCCCTATTCTTCGCATCGTCCTTAGGAGGCGCCAGCGGCAGTGCGACAAGCCGATTCTCCCCAACAGCAAAGGTTGCAATAGCCTTCGTCGACGAAGACATGACATGGACATCGACCTTGTTGAGGGAGGTTTTGGCTCGGTCTGGAGACTTCGACAATCTGGTGGACGGCCTCATGGTAGACAGCGCCGTATCCTCACTCGGCACAGGAAGAATCTACGCAGCTATAGTTGTGCCGAAAGGATTCCAAGATAATCTCCTTAGAAACCAGACTGGAAGATTGATAGTTTATATGGATGATTCGGAGCCGTTCATAAGTCAACGTTTAACCTCAGCCCTAACAAATACTTTGACAAACTTAAGAACATATTCTGGAACACAGCAGACCCAGAACATGCAGTCGGGGCAGATTCAGATAATTAGGAGGGGCGCAGTCTTTGGAGGCTTCTCAATAGGCCTGACGATAATATTGAGCCTCGTCGTTGTGTTCGCAACATTCTACGAGGTCGCTGGCGGAATGTCCAGAGAACATGAGGAAGGGACCTATGCCCGTCTATCGGTAACTCCTCTGAGCCTAGGAGCCTTGATGTTGGGGAAGACCCTACACATCCTTATTCTCAATGTTATTCGAACGTTTACTGTCCTAGGCTTGGCCATATATGTTTACGGCGCTCAGCCTAGAGCAGAGATCGCGACCCTGCTTACAATATCCCTCCTGATATCTCTCCTCACCATAGGATTCGGATTCATAGTATCCTCATTCGGTCTGACTGTAAGAGCTGTTATTATAATTGAGTTCTTCCTCATCTTATTCCTATTCGCCTTCAGCGGATTCATAATTGACAAGGAGATGTTGCAGGGGATATCTAGGATCATATCGTTCCTGCTGCCTTGGGCCTACGGCATCGAGATGTTCAAAAGAACAATTCTTGCAGGGCAGCCCCTACTGAGTATGCCCATACCCCTCTCTATCATTGCATTCTCAACAATCCTGTTCTACATGATATCCTATTTTCTCCTTAAGGTTTCAAGGGAGAGACTAGTCACATGAGCCGGCTGCTTCAAGACTCTTCAACAGTGGCCTTGAAGGAGGTGAAAGAGCTGACTCGAGACCCCGTCTCCCTAGCCCTCACCATAATGTTCCCAATACTCCTGGTGACCATATTCGTCGCCATAGCCTCATCATTTAGTGCAACGAGCTACGATATTCCTGTAGTGATAGCCGACCTAGACGGCTCAGCCTCATCCAGCCGGCTTCTCGACGGACTCACAGCCTCACCTGACATTAAAGTTACCCAGATCTTCTATGATGAAGATCAAGCGGTACGCGCTGTGGAGTCAGGCGAAGCTGTCGGCGCCATAATTATCCCTAAAGGCTTCGAGGAAACCTTGATGAGTGGCCGGGAGGCTTACATAATTGTTCAGACAGACAACTCCAAGACCTCGACACCATTACTAGTATACAGCGCTGCAATCACCGAGACACGTGAGCTGACCTCAAACTATGGAAATCAGATTCAAGGTGGAGCAGCCTCCCTCGAAGTAATATCAAGGCCAATCTCAGGCAGACCCCTCAGCGGCGACCCAATCCTACCTGGCATGTTGGGGATGATCACGATACTCGGGGCATTCGACGACGCTGTAAACGCGATAACTAGGGAGCGTGAGAGGGGTACATTCCCTAGGCTGATCCTCACGCCTGTAAACATATTCTCAATATATGCTGGGAAGATGTTTGCTACACTACTGCTGAACGGCGCACGCACAACCCTCATGATAATCATACTCACCCTGACAGGCCTGGTGGTGAGGGGAAACATCCTCCTGGTATACTTGACAACGTCATTGATGGCGATGTTCACGTTGGCAATAGGCTTGACACTCTCATCAAGGATCAGAAGCTCATCAACATTAACCATTCTGGAGATAGCGCTGACATTTCCCCTATTTCAGTTGGCTGGATCATTCTCTTCACCAGAGTTTCTCGCCCCCGGAGGTAAAGCCATATCGAAGATGCTGCCCTGGACATACGGCAACATCGCCCTCAGAAAGATAATATATCTAGGCCTAAGCCTCGAAGCTGTCTCATCCAATCTCCTAATCCTCTCAATCAGCACAATCATACTTCTACCAATTGCAACTGTACTCTCGAAGAGGACGATGTGAAGACGCCGAAAGGAATCTTTAGGTGGAGTTTACTCGGTAAGAGACAACCATCAAATTCCAACCATGAAGATTGGTGACGCTTAGAACCTGGATTTAAATAAGATCAGCCTATTTGGAGAAAGGGTATCCTACTCTAAGAGAATTATATGCTTGGAATCAAGAAAGTTATTCTTGCCTTGCAAGGTTGAGTGAAATGGATTTTGGGGAGAGGTGAGACAGCTGTATACCGTTTCCTCTATAAGCTGCACCGTAAAAGGTTTTATGGAGGTTGATTCAGAGGGTGTTAAGTAAAAAATCATCAGCCATCATCTTGGCTCTACTCATTCTTGGAGTAATCTCTGGGGTTATCCTCACAAGATTTCTAGTCTGTCCGGGGGTAATGTTTGAGGCAAGAATTGCATCCCAACCTATCCAAGCGGTGCCGTCTATAAGTTGCGAGGTATGTTTCTCTCCTGGAGGGGGTTGCAAGTCCAGACTCATCTACTGGTTTGGTAGGGCAAACAATACAATACATATAATGGTAACCAGCTTCACGCTGGACGATGTCGGCGACGCTCTGATATATGCGAGGAGGCGCGGGGTGGACGTCAAGGTTGTCTTTGAGAAGGATGACTTGACCGGGTACAGTGAATATGGGAAACTCAAAGATGCTGGTATTCAAGTGAGAGTCGACACAAATCCAGCACTTATGCATAATAAAGTAGCTGTAATCGACGGTTTGATCACGATAACTGGGAGTTACAACTGGAGTAGAAGTGCTGAGGAGAGGAATAATGAAAATATGTTGATCTTAAGGTCTGTGGAAGTCGCCTCAACATATGAGAGTGAGTTCAACAAAATCTGGAGCGCCAGCAAATAGTCAATTGAGAGCAAATCAATGCAGTCTTCTGCAGAAATTCTCCATCCTATCCATGCCCTTATCTATCTCCTGAATAGATGTGGCATAGCTCAGCCTCAAGTATCCATCTTTACCGAAGGCTAGTCCAGGTATCACTGCAACCTTCGCCTCGTTAAGTAGCCTCTCAGCAAAATCCGTAGATGACAAGCCTGGAACCTTTATTTTTGGAAAAGTGTAGAATGCTCCTTGAGGAATCTCACACTCAATATTCTCCATATCGCTGAGCCTAGATACCATCAACCTCCTCCTATTGCTGAACTCTTGAACCATTCTTTCGACAAAGTCTTGGGGGCCCCTCAAGGCTTCTAGGGCAGCTATCTGCGATATGCTCGTTGGGTTACTCGTCATGTGGTCTTGGAGCCTACCTATAGCCGACGTCACCTCAACCGGCCCAGCCGTGTAACCTATCCTCCAGCCTGTCATTGAATAGGTTTTGGAGAAGGAGTTTGAGATCACAGTCCTTCCCTTAACCTCCTCACTCAAAGATGCGATGCTGACATGTTCTAGACCATCATAGACGAAAGCCTCATAGACCTCGTCTGAAACTATCCATAGGCCGTGCTCCAAAGCAAGATCGGCTACGGCCTCCAACTCCCTCCTACTCAGCACCTTCCCATCAGGGTTTGATGGTGTATTCAAGATCACCATCCTTGTCTTCTCAGTTACCGACCCCCTCATCGCATCGATATTGATCCTACCATCCTCACCTGCAGGTATCAGGACCGGTCTTCCACCTGCAAGCTTCACCTGTTCCAGGTAGCTGACCCAGTACGGTATAGGAAGCAGGGTCTCATCCCCAGGATTCAGCAAGACCTGCATAATATTGTACAGGCTATGTTTCCCACCGCATGAGAGAACTATCTCTTGAGGCTCGTACTTGACGTTGTTGAATCTCCTGAGCTTCTCAGCTATCGCCTCCCTCAACTCTTCTATGCCTGAGGTTGGAGTGTAGTAGGTGAAGTTGTTGTCGATGGCCCTCTTCGCGGCTTCCTTGATGTTGTTGGATGTTGGAAAGTCAGGTTCCCCAGCTCCCAGATTCGTAACATCCACACCTCTCCTCTTGAGCTCCTTGGCCTTAGCGGTTATTCCAAGGGTCAGGCTTGGATAGATGCTCCTTACCCTCTCAGAGATCATGATCATCATATGTTGAACTGTTGATGGGTAGTAATAAGATTTGACTATAAGATGTCGATTAAAGGAAAGCTTTTGACTCTTCACCTGCTACAATAATAACTGTGGGTTTGTAAGATTGGATCATAAGGAGCGTTACATGAAGGCAGTTCATATGGATGTTCCAGACATGGTTCCGGTTGATGGAACAAACCTTGATCCTATTCATGCCCAAAGGATCCTTGGAGACCAGCCCATGAGCATCCTACACCTACAATCTCACGCCGACAGGCTTGGGTTTGACATGAATCATGTGGCCAAGCATAATCAGAGACTGGTGAATGAGGCTTGCATAAAGCTTGGCTTCGATGCCCTGATGGTTAACGACTGGAACATGTACCCTCAAGGTTACAGGCCCAAATTCATAGAGAGCCATACATTCATCGACCATCTTGGAAGGGTCTTCAAGATCAAGCCTGACGTCAAGACCACGTACTGGATCGATGGAGTTGTAAAGTCACCTGAAGACTTGGATCAACTCAATATTCCTGATCCTGAGGAGATCAGTCTAGAGATTTTAGAAGATACCTTGGCTATGGCTGGCGGCGAGTATCCTCTATGTTGCTGGTGCCACTCTGTTGTGACTGGACCGTTTGAGATGCGGGGAGGGATAGATAAGCTTGTTCTGGATCTTTACAGGAGACCAGATTTTGCAAGGAGGCTCATCGACTTGGTCTTCACGTTTCAGCTCGGCCTATTGAGAAGAATAATTGATGTTGGTGTAGACCTGATAGTTGAGGGTGACGACTTAGCCGACTCCAAAGGTCCCATGTTCTCACCAAAACTTCTCAGGGAATATTTCTTTCCATACATCAAAAGGATGGTTGGGGAGTGTAAATCCCACAACATACCTGTCATGAAGCATTCAGATGGAAACTTGTATCCTATACTCGAGGACCTGATCAGCCTAGGCATAGACGGACTACATCCGATTGAACCCAGTGTCATGGATCTGGCAAAGGTCAAGATGATCTATGGAGACCGAATATTTCTAAGGGGTAATGTTGACTGCGCCTACATACTCCCATATGGTTCTGAGGACCAAGTTAGATGTGAGGTTAGGAGATGCATAGATGCAGCGGCTGAGAATGGGGGATTTATCCTTTCAGACAGCAACTCCTTACACAGTAATGTCAAGACTGAGAATATCGTAGTGATGGTCGATGAGGCGAGGAGATATGGGAAATACACCAAATAGGGCTGAGAGAGACCGTTTAAAACTAGTCTGACTTTTAGACGAATACGTATCGTATTCTCATCAAGTTTTCCCCTCATTGATCTTGTCGATTTGAGAATGGATCCGTCTCACAGCCTCTGGAACATCCTCATCCTTAACTACTAAGATTATTTGGGATGTGTGGGGCGCGAAGATACCTCTTTTGATGTTGATATTTGGAATAGCTCCTATAGCGATTGATGCAACGCCTGGGGAGTCCTTCATCCTGTCACCTATCAAAGTAACTAGGCCGACCCCATACTCAACATGCATCATTCTATCGAAAGATTTCAGTTGCTCCTCATGCTTCTTAACAAACTCAGCATCATATATTAGGAAGTCTCTTATTACCTCTCCAGTATCCATAACTTCAGTTCCCAGATCGATGAAATTGTCGTATCCCTCCCAAAGTCTGAGACAGTCTTCAAGGGACCTGCTTCCTTCACTCCTCATAGTGACTATTGCGCAACCCCTCAACCCAGTCACACACTTGACTATCCTCCCACTCGGATCGTCGGATTGAATCAGCGTTTTTAGTTCGGGATCCTTGAGGGGAGCGACTGTGACCGGGAGTCTATGCTGCATCGCAAGTCTCACAGCGGCATTCTGTATGATCGTCATCCCTGAAACAGTTGCTTTCGAAGCCTCGTTGTAAGTCATAACAGGTACTCTCCTAAGACCTTCACCTTTAACAGTAGCTGGATCGGCACTCTGGACCGGCGTCTCCTTCATAAGAATAGTTTCAACTTCATAACGCTCCCTAAACAGGCAAGCCAGGAATACAGCTGTCTGGTCAGATCCACCTCTTCCCAGAAGCGTTTCGAGGCCGTCGTATGTGACGCCCAAGAATCCCCCAACAGATATTATAAAGCCTTCATCGATGAGCTTGAAGAGTTTGGGAACCCTTCTTCTGCTGAGTTCAAAGTCTGGAGTTGCACTGTCAAAATTATCATCGGTCACAATGGGCCATTCATACTTTGGTGGACATGCGGACTCCACGGACCGCGACTTTAAAATGTACTTCATAAGGGAGGCTGTTGGGAGCTCCCCACCGCTTGTGAGGACCCTAGCCTTCTCTGATCCGTCGAATCTCCTATCGACCTTAAGGAGAGTCTCCTCAACCTCACCCTTATACCCATCCAGCTCCCTCTGAAACTCCGGAATAAATCTACTATCAACATATTTGAATGCGAGGTCCTGATATGACCGAAATATTTCATCTATGTCGTAGCTTTTGCCATGGGCCCTTGCCTCTCCCACAGCCAACAATCTGTCAGTTACACCTTTAGGCGCAGAGAAGACAGCGACAGAGCCATTCCTCCCAGACCCCCTATAGTCTAGGATCCGCTTGATTATGAGTGGGATATTCGTTCCGGTGAAATCTATTAGACTACCCCCAAACTTAAGGACAGATACCCTCTCCACCATAACTTTTCAACTTCAACCTATGTGGTTACAAAACTTTTTTCATTATGTTATACGTATTCTGTTGGGTCTTAATATTTAATGGAGACGGAAAAGGGCTACATGATGGTCAACCTGAAGACCTTAACCTCCGCCGAATCTGGAAGGTATCTTTTGCTTGGAAATGAGGCTATAGTAAGGGGCGCCCTGGAGGGTGGCGTGAGGATTGCAACCTCCTATCCCGGAACCCCATCCTCAGAGATCATAGATACGCTCCACGAGGCTTCTGGTGAGATTGGGATTTACGTCGAGTATTCGGTGAATGAGAAGGTTGCACTCGAGGTTGCTGCTGGAGCCGCACTTTGTGGATGGAGGGCATTATGCTCCATGAAACATGTTGGACTGAATGTTGCCTCAGACACATTCGTCACTTTGGCGTATATAGGTGTGAGGGGTGGCCTCGTACTAGTATCGGCAGATGACCCATCATGCTGGAGCTCCCAGAATGAGCAGGACAATAGATACTACGCCAGACTTGCCAATGTGCCCATGCTTGAACCATCAAACAGTCAAGAAGCTAAAGACATGACAGTATCCGCCTTCGACCTCTCTGAAACGCTTGAGTTACCGGTCATTCTACGGTCAACGACTAGGGTCAGCCACACCCTAGGTCCCGTCGATCTAGGGCGACTCAGAGTGAGATCGTTTCCCCCAGGAAAATTTGTGAAGGAGACCGAGAGGTTCGTCATGGTTCCTAGACACGCTCTCACCATGCATGATGTTTTATTGGGGAAGATGGAGAGGGCTCTCAAGATAAGTGAGGAGTCACCCTACAATATGGTAATTGAAGGCGATAGAGACATAGGTGTCATAACCTCCGGAGCAGCTTACAACTATGCCGTTGAGGCCTTGAATAAATTCGGAGTGGAAGCTTCAATTCTAAAGTTAGGTATGCCATACCCACCACCTTCAAGAAAGATCCTGAGATTCATAGAACGTTATGATAAGGTTTTCGTGGTTGAGGAGCTTGAGCCCATCCTCGAGACAGATGTAAGAAGCGTGTGTTCAAGCCTAAACTCTAGGCCGAAGATATTTGGCAAATTGACTGGCCACCTACCGAGAAGCAGAGAGTACACTACAAGAATAGTTTATGAAGGCATGGCTGAGGCCCTCGACATACCGACTTCGAAAATCAACAGATTCCCATACCTAGACCAAAAATATTTGGAAATAGCCAATTCAGCCCCAGCAAGGCCCCCTGTACTATGCGCAGGCTGCCCCCACAGGGCCTCATTCTACTTGATGAAGACTGTGCTTGGGAGATCAATCGTATACTGCACGGACATAGGATGCTACGCCTTAGGAATTCAGCCCCCCATCCAAGTTGGAGATATCCTAATATGTATGGGTGCGAGTCTGGGAGTGGCCTGTGGCGTAAGTCGGTCTCAAGGTGAGACGACTGTGGCGATCGTCGGCGACTCAACATTCTTCCATGCCTCGATACCTGCCCTGATAAACGCTGTCTATAACAATCATAGGATAATTGTTGTTGTCTTGGACAACTCCACAACCGCCATGACGGGTTTCCAACCACACCCGGGCGTACCATACCCAGGTAAGAGTCAAATTGTAATAGAGGATGTAGCCAAAGGATGTGGAGTGAAGTATGTTAAAGTGGTGGATCCATTCGAGATAGGGGATGCGAGGATGATCCTCAGGGAGGCTTTGGCCTTCGATGGCCCATCACTAATCGTCATGAGGCGTCCATGCTCAATAATGGAGCGGAGGCAAGGTGTTAGGCGGAGGCCATACATTATCTCTAAGGATAGGTGTGACGAATGTTTGGCCTGCATCAAGACACTCGGCTGCCCCGCCTTCCACATAGTGAACGGTGAGGTTGGAATAGACCAGGTCTTATGTACCGGCTGCGGCTTCTGCGCCCAAATATGCCCGAGGAGGGCCATTGAAGAATCCAGGCGACACATGTATGAGTGAATGCAATATAGTGTTGGCAGGTGTCGGCGGCCAAGGTGTCCTACTCCTCTCAGAGATCCTAGGCAGAGCCGCGCTTGAGTCAGGTTACGATGTTAGGGTGGCTGAGATTCACGGTATGGCCCAAAGAGGAGGCTCAGTAACCTGTACAGTCCGTATCGGTGAAAGAGTCTACTCTCCAACATTCTCTGAAGGTGAGGCTGACATTATCATCGCGCTCGAACCTGCTGAAGCTATCAGAAACATAACGTTTGCAAACCCTGAAACCCTGATAATAATGAATACGGCGGCAGTACCCCCTCCTGGAATTTATTTATCAAACCAGAAGTATCCAGACCTGAAAGATATTATTGTAGCCTTGGGCGAAGCTTCAAAGAATATTTTGGTAATAGACGCGTTGAGTCTTGCTGAGAGGGCGGGGAACCCAGCAACCCAGAATATTGTGATGTTAGGTTTACTCTCTGCAACAGGAAGATTTCCAGTTGGAGCTGATACTCTGAGGATGGTACTAGCTGAATCCCTCAGGACCGAAATGCTCGAGACTAATATTAGAGCTTTCAACCTTGGGTTTGAAAGTTTCAATGCAATTTGAGTCCTCTTCCGCATAAGGCAAAGAGTAAAATACTCATATCTAAGATTTCTATATGTGAACTGTTCGACGTATGATGTAGAAGCCTAGGTGACTGTTTTGAGCGAAACAAGGATGTCTAGGAGAAAGTACCTCAAGTATTCCGTTGCAGGAGTAGCAGCCCTGGCCGCCGCAGCAGGCGGGGCATATTACCAGAGTACAACAACTAGACGCAGATCCATCAAGATAGGGCTGGTTGCACCTTTCTCTCTACCTGAGGGTCCCGATATGGAGAGAGCGACGAAACTGGCTGTTGAGGAGATAAACTCTGCTGGAGGCGTTTATGTGAAGGAGTGGGGCGAACGGATTCCGATGGAGTATGTCATAGCCGATGATGAGGATGCGTCGCCTGAGAAGGGTGTCACAGCAGTGACCAGAGCAATAGTTGAGGATAAAGTGGATATTCTGGTTGGGGCGATGTCTAGTAGAGCAGCCCTAGCGGAGCAGGTTCCAGCCATAAAGAATCGGGTGCCATTCATCATCACAGGCGCCTCAACACATCTTGTGACTAGGCGTGGCCCCCAAGGAAATTATGGAGGCCTACCCCCTGGAGATCCCTTGCGGATTGAGGACGCTGAAGGTATGAGTTACATGTTCCACTACTGCACAACTACCTTCCACTACTCAAAAACGATAGTGCATTTCTTCGGTGAGTATTTGAAGCCCAAGGTTGCCCCCAACCGAAATTTCAGGCTTGCAGTAATATACAGGGACGACCCATATGGTGTAGGCGTCTGGAATGCCAGTAACAAGTTTATCAAAGATGATAAACTTCCAATAGATATCGTAGCTGCGAGGAAGTATCCACCTGGAACCACAGACTTTCATGCTGAGCTCACGGCTATAAAGGCTGCGAAGCCCGATGGAGTTTTCGCTGTAGACTTCACAGTTGGAACTGCTGAGATCTATATTCAAGGTCAAAGGGATGTTGGCTTGAACACTGTCTATATGGCTGTTGAAGTATGCGAGGTTCCAGAGTTCTACAGTTTACTCAAGAAGTGGGGCGACCGTCAACTGTTGGAGTCCAAGTTTGGACCCTACGCTGGCCCACCATACTATCTGCCCTTGATGGATACATATATTCCAAAATTCAAACAGAGGTTCGGTCTTTTTCCGGGAATGATGGGCGCAGACACTTACGACGCTATCTATATTGCTAAAGATGCCATTGAGAGGGCCGGAACCTTGGACAAGGCCAAAATCAGGGATGCACTGGAGACTACTAAAATGAAGAACATGTTGATCCTTACGGAGACAGGATATATAGAGTTCGGAAAGACTCCTGAAACATACCATGAGATCTCTCCTGTAACCTTTGTGGAGCAACTCATCTGGGATGAGAAGCTCGGCGAATGCAGACCCTTCATAATATGGCCTGAGAAGGTTCCGAACATAGGCGCCATAAAACAGAGGGAGTTTGAACTTCCGCCGCTGTACACTCCTGGCGAGAAGTAACCTCCACCTTTTTTTAGTGAGTAGAAAATCTTCATATTATTCATATGATTTACCATGCTTATTATGCCAGAACTCAGGTAGGTCATTTTGATCGATGTGGTAACCCTATCCCTGACCTTGATGTGGGGTGTCGCCATAGGCTGCATCTACATACTGATGGCTACGGGTTTGAACTTGATCTTTGGAGTGATGAAGATAGTGAACTTCGCCCACGGGCAACTCTTAATGTTGGGTGCTTACATGTGTTACTGGTCATGGTTCATTCTGGGTGTGAATCCATATTTTGCCATACTACTATCTATGATAATAGTCTCCATAGTAGGGGCGGCTGTTGAGAGGCTATGTTTCAGTCCTATAATCGGCACTTCCAAACTCAACGAAATATTTGTCAGTCTAGGTCTGATATATATCTTCGACTATACGGCTGTAATGTTATGGACTGACAAGCCCAGAAGCATAGTAACTCCTTTCGAGTATTCAACATTCTCTTTGGGTGTAGTTGCCATTAGTTATGACTGGCTGATAGCGATAATGGTGGTCTCCATGATACTTGTCGGCATGTTTCTTATACTTGCGAAGACTAAGATTGGTAGAGCTATGAGGGCTACAAGCCAGAACATGGAGGCCGCCATGATGATGGGTATAAATGTGAAGAAGGTTTACACGGCCAGCTTCAGTCTGGGCTCAGCTCTAGCCGCCGCCGCAGGATCATTATTCGGAATAATATTCTCTCTAGACCCTTATATGGGGTCGCTGCCTGCGATAAAGGCTTTCGCGATAATCATCCTAGGGGGCTTGGGCAGTATCAGGGGGGCTGTCATCGGAGGGCTTCTATATGGTATAGCAGAGAATATGGCAACACTATTTCTTGGTGGGATATGGAGGCATGCTGTTGCTTTCGCCGTACTGATAATAGTCCTGACTGTTAAGCCAACAGGTCTTTTCGGAGAGGGGAGGTGAACATCTCTCTGAAAGCAAGTGGTGTGTTCTCGCCGAAGTGTTTGATTGCAATACTCGTCTTAATGTTGGCATCTATTATCCCGATTCTCCAGCCCAGCCAGTATATCCTCCACCTACTTATACTGATGGGTATTTACGCGCTATACTCTTCAAGTTGGAACCTTCTAGCTTATACTGGTCAAGCTTCCCTCGGACACTCGGCCTTCCTAGGTTTAGGCGGCTACACCTCATCCTTACTTATTATAAAGTTTGGAGTCGATCCTTGGCTCAGCCTCTTAACCGGAGGGGCCTCGGCAGCTGCTGTGGGTTTTCTGATAGGCTTAACTTGCGTCAGGTTGAGGGAGTGGTTTCTGGCCATGGTCACTTTCGGCTTCGCCGTCATAGCTGAGACAGCTGTTATGGCTTTGGACTGGGTCACCCAGGGTGCCACTGGTTATGCAACCAACGCCCTTTTAGATAGTAGAGTCCAATACTATTACACCATTTTAGTCTTAGCGTCTGTAACCATCGCAATCATTTACCTTGTGGTCCAATCTAAGATAGGACTGGCTTTCAGTGCCATCCGGGAGAATCAACTTGAAGCAGAGGGTATGGGAATAAATACGGTGAAGTATAAACTGTTGGCTTTCGTCCTCAGCTCATTCTTCACAGGGGTGGCTGGAGGCTTCCTAGTCCACTACATAGGTTACATAAGCAATGAGATATTCAGTTTCCACCATTCATTCATGCCTCTTATTATCTCTGTGACTGGTGGTCTGAACACTATCACAGGTCCTATAATAGGTTCTATAATTATCCTATCTATATGGGAGGCCCTGAAGATAATCAATCCGATACAACGGATGATCGCCATAGGAGTGTTTCTGACTCTTGTAGTTATTTTCATGCCGAGAGGCTTACATTATGTGGCTCTGAAGGTTCTTCGGTCACTCAAGATGTGAAGCCTTCAGAAGCCGAGATATACCTCTTTGACATAGTCGTCAGACAAAAGTTCTCTACATCTACCCGACCTGACTATTCTACCCTCCTCTAGAATGTAGCATCTATCGCCGATCTCAAGAGATTCCTGTATATTCTGTTCGACAAGTAGAATCGTCATCCCCATATCTTTGATCTGTTCGATTGCGTCGAACATCTTCTCAACAAGTATAGGAGCTAACCCGAGGGTTGGCTCATCAAGCATGAGGAGCCTCGGTTTAGACATCAAACCCCTCGCAATCACCAGCATTTGCTGTTCACCTCCACTCATTGTCTCAGCATAAACCCGACTCTTCTCCCTCAGTACTGGAAATATTTCGTAGACATACTCAAGAGCTCTCCTCACCTGCTCTTTATCTTTGAGGGTGTATGCTCCCAGGAGGAGGTTCTCATGGACACTCATCTTAGGAAATATCTTTCTCCCCTCAGGTATCAGGGAGACCCCTCTCCTCACTATGTCGTATGTTGGTAATCCGTCTATCCTCTCGCCTCTGAAATAGACGGATCCCCCAGCCGGTTTGTTGACGCCAACGATGAGATTTACGAGGGTGGATTTGCCAGCTCCATTCGGTCCTATAATGACTGTGACTTCGCCCTCCTCTGCTTTGAAGGAGACGTCCCAAAGCACCCTGACCATGCCGTAGGCGCATGATACATTCTTGACTTCAAGCATTCAGATCCCTTAACAAATATCTCTTCCCCAAGTATATCCTAATTACAGATTCATCATCAGATATCTCCTCAGGTGGGCCCTCAGCAATCATTTCCCCATGGTGCAAGACGCAAATCTTCTCACATAAGCCCATTATTATCCTCATAACATGTTCAACGATCAGAATAGTCACCCCTAGGCTTCTCACCTTCCTAATCAGTTCTATAGCCTTCTCACACTCCTTAGGATTCAGGCCCGTCAACAGCTCATCCAGCAGAAGTAATTTCGGCTTGGTGGCCAATGCCTTGGCCAGTTGAATGCGTCTCAACTCGGCGATGTTACATTCGCTAGCTTTCATATCAAACTTTGATGGTGGAACGCCTACGAACTCAAGTATCTCCTTCGCCCTATCTAGGGGTCTCGAACAATTCTTTTCCCTTCCAAAATAGATGCCTACCAACACATTCTGTAGGACCGTCAAATCTGGAAATGATTGAACTATCTGGGACGTTTTAACAACTCCTCTTGAGCTTATCTGGTGTATCGGTAGATTTGAAATATCTTCACCTTCAAAGATTATTCTGCCACTGTCTACTTTATGAATTCCGCTGATGCATGATAACATGGTTGTCTTCCCTGAGCCGTTGGGCCCTACTAGGCCTGTGATGCTGCCCTCATCGACGGTCAAGCTTACGTTTCTTAAGGCTTGGAGGCCGCCAAACTTTTTGGAGACACCTATACACTTAAGTAACAATTCACATCAACCATCGGCCTAAAATTTTATGACGCGGAATTACGGAGCATATCTTATCACAGGCTAGCCTTCAGCTGCCTTTACATCTTCCTCTTGTCTATAACCCTCTTAGCTTTGCCTTCAGACCTGGGTATGCTGCCTGGTTCTACAAGTTCAACATCAACGGTCAGGTTGAGTATGTTCTTGAGTTGCCTTGAAACTTTTCTATTCAACTCTTCAAGATTGTCGCCACTCTTTTCCGGTATTCTGTCTGAGACCTCAACCCTTACTGTTAGTTTGTCAAGTTCGTGCTCTCTATCAACTATCAAAATATAGTTGTCCCCAAGTTCAGGCATCTTCATGAGTACAGACTCGACTTGGCTTGGGAATACATTTACTCCCCTTATCTTGAGCATGTCGTCGGCTCTGCCTTGGATCCTCATTATTCGTGGGTGAGTCCTTCCACACTCGCACTTCTCAAAGTTCAGGTGCGTTATGTCTCCTGTCCTGTACCTTATTAGGGGGAGGGCCTCCTTGGCCAAGGTGGTTACAACCAACTCACCTTCCTCTCCTTCACCGAGAACTTCTCCCGTATCTGGGTTTATCACTTCCATAATATATTGGTCAGCCCACGCATGTATGCCGTTCTGGTATGTGCACTCCATGAATAGGGGGCCGTTCAACTCTGACGTTCCATATATGTCATAGGCCTTCACTCCGGTTGTGTCCTCGATCCTCTTCCTCATATTCTCTGACCAGAACTCGGCTCCGAACAGTCCAGCCCTCAACTTCGTATCTCTCTTAAAATCTACATTCATACTCTTTGCCACCTCTGCTATGTGCAGGAAGTATGATGGTGTACATGCAATAACTGTGGATCCTAAGTCCTGCATCAACTCTATCTGTCTCTCTGTTCCACCGGCCCCAGTCGGTAGCGTAGTTGCTCCAACCATCTCTGCACCGTAATGGATACCCAATCCTCCGGTGAATAGGCCGTAGCCGTAACTGTTCTGGATAACGTCTGACCTACCGATTCCTAATGATGTCAAGCCTCTTGCTATGGATGTTGCCCACTCGAATATGTCGCCTCTTGTATATCCTACTATTGTGCGCTTTCCTGTTGTGCCTGATGAGGCGTGGTAGCGTATAATCTGGCTGGATGGAACACAGAACATTCCCGTAGGGTAGTTATCCCTGAAATCCTTCTTTGTTGTGAATGGCAGTTTACCTAGGTCGTTTAGACTCCTCACATCTTTCGAATCTACACCTGCTTCTGCAAACTTCTTTCTATAAAAGCTTGAGTACTCAGTTATGTAATTCAGAACATGTTTAAGTTTCCTCATTTGGAGCTCCTTGAGCTCCCCCTCAGGCATCCTCTCTATCACAGGGTCCCAGTACTCCAATTTTCACCACAGAACATCATAGCCTTACGCTAAGAGATTTAAAAGTGTTCATTCATGGTGGGGGGAAGACGCTATATATTGGACGTATAAGATAAGTCTTGATGGATTATGCCCATATTACAGTTGAGTGTTCTTGTTGAGAACAAGCCTGGGGTCATGGCGAGGGTTGCTTCTATCCTTGACGGGACAGGTGTTAGAATATTTGCTTTATCAATAGCTGAGGCTGGGGAGGTAGGTATGATAAGAATGATTGTAGATAACTATGAGGAGGCTACTAAAGCTTTAGAGGATGCTGGATTCTCCATTGCCAAATCAAAGAAGAATGTTGAAGTCATCGCTGTCCTCGTAACTGAGGAGCATAAGCTCTCAGAGATAACAAAGCATCTGGGTGACAACGACATAAATATCGACTACGCATACTCGTCATCAATCCATCTAGATGGGAAATCAGCCTTCATATTGAGGGTCAGCGATCCTGAGAAGTCTGAGCTGATTCTTGAAGATAAAGGAGTCAGGGTTCTCAGGATACAGGACCTTAAATGTCTCCCAAATCATCTGACACACTGACAAGTCTTTAGTTCAAATTTTTTGATTAAAATAATTCTAAGCGGTTTCGACATCACCTATCACTACCCTCTTTACCTTGCCTTCTACCCTAGGTATGGATGATGGTGGGACGATCCTTACTTGAATATTAAGCCCTGTCACCGTCCCTATCTCAGCCCTAACCCTCTCAGCCAATTCTTCAGTCGAACCTTCACCTCTACCCCATAATTCTTCTGCTGCCTCAACTTCGACTATGACTTCGTCTAGATGCCCTCTCCTGGAGAGTAGTATCTGGTAACTGTTACCGACACCTTCAAGACCCATTATCACCGCCTCTATTTGACTTGGGAATAGGTTCACCCCCCTAACCTTCAACATGTCGTCGCACCTTCCTTTTATCCAGCCTATCCTCTGATGGGTTCTCCCACAGTTGCATGCACCGTCTAGGATCTTGGTAAGATCTCCTGTTCTGTATCTGAGTAAGGGCATGGCTTCCCTGGATATGGTGGTCAGGACAAGTTCACCCTCCTCCTCGACCCCCAATCTCTCACCGGTCTTCGGATCGACGATCTCAGCCAGAAAATGGTCACCCCAAAGATGTAGGCCATCCTGCATGGAACATTCGAATGCAACCCCTGGTCCACATACCTCCGATAATCCGTATGAATTGAATACGTCGCAGCCAAATTCTCTCTCAATTCTTTTTCTTGTGGCTTCACTCCAGACCTCTGCTCCACAACTCACAGAGGTAACGTTCAGATCCTTTTCCGGATCTATGCCTAGGGCTTTTGCTGTCTCGGATAGGTATAATGTGTATGATGGGATGCTTGTGAATGCGGTGACTTTCAAGTCTCTCATCAACTTCACTTGTCTTCTGGTGTTGCCTGTTGCTGATGGAACGACTGTCGCCCCTATCTTCTCAGCACCGTAATGGAATCCCAACCCTCCAGTGAACAGTCCGTATCCCAAGATCACTTGGAAAACATCTCTCTCAGTTACCCCCGTCATGGTTAGGCATCTTGCGATGCAATCAGCCCAGTTCTCAATATCTCCTCTGGTGTAAGCTACGATTGTTGGATCTCCTGTCGTTCCTGAGGAGGCGTGTAGCCTTATCACTCTGCTCATAGAGCATGCTAATAGTCCGAAGGGGTAATTCTCCCTGAAGTCGAATTTCGTGGTGAATGGCAACATCTCGAGCTGGTCAACTCTCTTGATGTCGGTTGGCTTCAACCCCTTTTCCAGAAGTTTTCTCCTGTAGAAAGTGTTCTTCTCGAAGAGATTTTTTATCGTCTCTTTCAATCGTCTAGTCTGGATTTCAATCAAACTTTTAGGTGGCATCTTCTCAATTTTAGGCTGCCAGAACCTGTCTTCGGCCATTTCAGTCAACTTTTCCATTCATAAATTGACTTTTTCACCTTTAAAAATTAAATTGTTGCAGCATAATGATGATCCTATGCTTCCCTACGAGGCACCCTGTCTACCTATAACCTTTCATGACTATATAATCCAACCTGTCTTTTGAGGGGAGGAGTTTCACTCTTTTCCTTTACTTTCTTCAAGCCTCTTTTCCAGCTCTGTTATACGCTGCTCTAGCCGTTGGATCCTCTCCATAAATGGGTCTGGAAGTTCTCCGTGGGCTAGGTCGATCTTAGGAACTTTCTTACCTTCTCTTGAGATGATGGTTCCTGGGACACCTACTACCGTACTGTCAGGTGGGACGTCCTTTGTCACTACCGAGTTTGCCCCTATCTTTACTCTATCACCTATAATTATCGGACCCAGTATCTTCGCCCCTGCGCCTATGACGACATCGTTGCCTACTGTTGGATGCCGCTTCTCACCCCTAGCCCCCCCTGTACCCCCCAGGGTTGCTCCCTGATACATGGTGACGTTGTCACCTATCTTTGCCGTCTCACCAATTACGACACCGGCTCCATGATCTATGAAGAATTCTTTACCTATCTCGGCCCCTGGATGGATGTCTATCCCAGTCAGTTGTCTGCTTATCAGGTT
>JAGTQO010000121.1 GCA_018396565.1 Candidatus Bathyarchaeota archaeon | reverse complement strand
GGCTGAAATAATATTCATGGACCGCATAACCTAAATCTTCCAACGCATAGATCGAGCCCGGCAAATATCTATCTATTTATGCCTAGCAATCACCAGTTTCAGGTGCTCATGATCGAGCCGAACGCGGAGTTCCATCTCAAGCTTGTGGAAGATATTAAACTTCATCCATCCAAGAAAAAAGGCTTGGAGTGATAAGTAGCCTACCCAGCCCAGCTGACTTTCGACTTTGATGATGGTACGCCCCGCCACTGTTGAGTCACCCCAGGTTCTTCAATAATTTGCGGATCAGGCTGGAACATATTGGGCTGGGATCATCAGGTAAATCTTGTCGTGTTCACGCACCAGACATCCAAGCAACCTCTTTTTCAACAGGTCCTTTCAGAATACAGGATTTAGACTTGACGGATTCAAACTCCCTCGGCTACCAGAATGATTCATAAGTTTTAAACGGTTCTTCTGTTATGTGAATTTAGATGTTTTAATGTGCTACTAGGCTCGCGGTCAGGATCACTAGGACAGATAGGGTTATGAAGAGGTATTTTATGTCTCTGACCATACCGAAATAGATCACTGAGGCTAATACCCTGACGTATGGTGTGATTATTAGGAGGGCTAATCCTAGGCTGAGTATGTTGAAGGATGTGGATGACCCCTGGAGGATAGATTGAAATGTTGATCCGATGAAGACGAATAGGTTGGCTCCTTTCAAGACAGACTTTGGTTCAAAGGTGATGTTGAGATTCCCTTCAGCATAATAGTGTATTAAGATTCCGAACGCTTCTATCATAACACTCGAAACCACACCGAATATGAGTATGTAGCTTATTGCAAGTTCAAGTTTCTCTAGACTTTTTCCTCTCATTGTAGGGTCACACCCTTATAGAGCATCTGGAGTATTAGTATGAGTACGATCACTAGGAAGAGATACCTTATCACCCGGTTTGGGAATCGATTTAGAACCCTGCCACCCACAGCTGCGCCAATGGTCACTCCAACGGCCATTGGTGCGGCGAGGCCGACGAATAGCAGGCCTGAAGCGAAGTATACGCTCACCCCAGCCAGCGCGGTCATCCCTATGATGAAGTTGCTGGTTGCACTCGAAACCTTCGACGGCATCTTCAGCAACAATTCATGGACCGAGACCTTGAATGCGCCGGCACCTATCCCCAGCATCCCAGCTGCGAGTCCAGCAATCAACATCCCCACAGCTGCGAATCCAGCGTTTGTCATCTTATATTCAACCTCCTTCCCTGCTGCCTGGTCATAGTAGCTCCCCTCCAGTTCTAACCATTCCGACAACATATCCTGCCTAACAGTTTCTGGAAAATCCTCTCTCAAACGTCCGGATAGACCGTAGAATGATGTGAGTAGAAAGCCTGCGAATAGAAAATACAGGAGGCGGGGTGCAATGAGTGTAGTGATAGTTGCTCCGATGATAGCCCCCATCACCGTGAATATTTCAAGATAGAAGGCGGCCTTCACATTCGTGATACGCTCTCTAACATATGATGCTGCTGAGCCGCTTGAAGTAGCGATGATGGCAACCATACCTGAGGCGATAGCGTATTTTACAGGTACGCCAGACCAGACAAGGATCGGAATAAGGATGCTGGCACCACCTAAACCAGTCAAAGCGCCTAGAAAACCTACAATAATAGAAATGATGAGTATCGTAATCATATCAACCAATTTACTCTACCGGCTTAACAGAAATTTATAGCAACTCATTATGTTCGTTCAATATACTTATCACAATCTTATAGATTCTTCTACCCTATTAATTCTAGATTTTAGAATATTCATCATCCGTGTCGCTTCAGCAGAGGTCCCGATGATATTTTTAGATTCGCTGGGGTCGTCTCCAAGATCGCACATTTCCCATGTGTCAGTGTTAGCACGATATATTATTTTTAGGTCATTTTCCATAAAATAGTAAACTCCTTTGTCGGTATCGTTGATACTGTGGCCTAACTTTTCCACAGCCTCACCGAAACATCCCTTTTCTTCGTATCGATTTACAGGGAATCAGATTTTGTCCAGCAAACTCTTTGACAAGTTTTATTCCAAATAAATTGACAATGATTGGCGGAATATCGATGTTACTGACAAAAGCTTCGAAAATGCTCCCTTTTTCTCTTGATGTTTCGAATAAGAGAAGAGGTATATGGATAAGTTCTTGGTACATCTTTCCGTCATGTGAGAGGCCACCATGTTCATTGAGCTCATCTCCATGGTCAGATGTAATGATTACACACGAGTCTTTTAAAATGTCAAGCTCTTCCAGAATTCAAAAAATGTTTAACCTCCTGACCTCCGTTAAGAAACACATAGTTGCCATATATCTGAAAAATAGGAGCATAAGATATGGCTGCGGAGACTGGGAGAAGCAGTGTCTGAAATGGAGTTAAGACATCGTAAGGGTTCAGGATGAGCATTCCTAGTTATATGTGCCACCGATTTGTATTCACCTTCCGTTACGGTGCCGTTGTTGACGGTGAGGTAGTTGTACGGTTTGAGATTGAAGAGATAGAAGGAGTCACGGGAGATTATGAAGATATATTTATACCATGGTATATACATTGCATACATATGGCCTTGCCTATACCGACCAAGTTGGAAGAACCTCTCGTCAAAGCATTAGACAGACTCGTAGAAGATGGCCTCTACCAGAGTAGAAGCGAAGCTATTAGAGACTCGGTTAGAAGGCTTGTCGAAAGAATCTACATAAGCAGAACCCGCTTCCTCAGAATCATCGCGGAAATCGCCGCAGAGACCATCCCCATCAAATACAAGAATACAGTTACCGACATCATCGTTTACGGGTCTGTTGCAAGTGGCCAAGTCTCAGAAGACAGCGACATCGATATTCTAGTACTAGTCTCCACCAAGGGGCATGAAAGCATAAGTCAAGTAGAGGTTGGTGTCCACGAGGTCACATACCCCATCTCACTTGCAAGTGGCACAGCCATTACCCCAATTGTCCTAGAGAGAGAAAGATTCCTGGAATTGTACAGAAAGGGTGAACACTTCATAGGCGAAATCGTTAAGAAAGGTATTTTACTTCACGGAGAAATTCTGAATGAGCTCAGAGAGTAGAGAATACCTGAGAAAAGCTGAAGCTAGATTGGAAGCAGCTAGGGAGCTTCTGATGTCCAGCAGATACGAGGACACCGTGTCAAGAGCCTACTACTGCATATTATGTTGCGCGCGAGCCGCATTAGCAACCAAGAACTCATACCCAAAGACACATGAAGGTACACTCAAAATGTTCGGAGAACTGTTTATCAAAATAGAAGGTTGGCCTAAGATGATGGGTGTCAACTTCTCAAGACTTAAAGCGCTAAGAGAGAAAGCGGACTACTCACCTTCAATTGAAATCACAAAGGAAGATGCTGAGTGGAGTTTGCAGGCAGCAGAGAATTTCATGAGGGAAACTATGTCAAGACTCCACTAATATTAATAAAGAAAAATTACACTGAACAATATATTAAGTGCAAAGTTTGAAAATTGCGAGCATCACAAATTTTTAATATGAATCTACTTAAGCTTATATGATGGTTCAGTCTTACAAATAATACTTCACTACAGGCTTAAACGGAATCTTTGATCTCTTCATCTAATCACTTTTCAACATCTACAATTTTCCTTCTTGATTTAAACCCTGCTATAATTCTAACTTGACTT
>JAGTQO010000118.1:3656-3798 GCA_018396565.1 Candidatus Bathyarchaeota archaeon | reverse complement strand
AACACGTACCCTTGGTCACTATGAGGTTTCTCTTTGCGTAAACGTTTGCCATATATCTCTGCTCAATCTCAACGATTTCTGTCTCATTCATCTTTCTATCACCGTTCCACATTTATTTTCTAGTGAAAAGGTTATTGGCGAG
>JAGTQO010000118.1:3322-3627 GCA_018396565.1 Candidatus Bathyarchaeota archaeon | reverse complement strand
CCTGACACCCATCTCTATGGCTTCGATCGCTGCGTAGATCTTTGTTATCATTCCATGTCCAATCCTTGGGAGAGAGTCCTTCGCTTCTACTAAGCTCATTCTTTGAATAAATTTCCCATTCAGCTTTAGACCGGCCACATCGGTTAGGAGGATCAAAATATCCGCGTTTAGGGCTCCAGCTATATTTGCAGCCATACGATCTCCATCAGTGTTTAAGGGTTCAAACTCAGCCCCAACGGCGACAGGTGCCACCACTGGAATATATCCGTTTTCGATCAGTATTGTCAAAAGTTCTACATTGATTC
>JAGTQO010000118.1:0-3134 GCA_018396565.1 Candidatus Bathyarchaeota archaeon | reverse complement strand
GTATAGATCTCAGCTGTCTCCCTGTCTGTATATCTGCTTCTGAAGCCTTCTGGTGAAACAACAAATTTCTGCTCCTTTCCCAGTTTAGTGGCTATCTCCGTTACTTTCCTTCCTCCACCATGGACAATTACGAGTTTATGGTTCTCATACGTTCTCTTGACGTCCCTTGCAAACTCTTCTGATACACCCTCCTCGAGGGTGCTGCCTCCGAGCTTAACCACTAGAAGCATTTCTAGTCACACCGGATAGCATTCCGGTCCGGCGATACCTGTCTTCTCATCTATGCCGAGCATTATGTTGAAACATTGAATAGCTTGACCTGCTGCCCCTTTAACAAGATTGTCTATTGCGCTGAACAGTACAATTCTATTCGCATATGTATCAACTTCAAATCCTATGTCGCAGAAGTTAGAGCCTACAGTGGTTTTAGGGTCAGGGAGCTGATGTAGTCCTCTCCTATCCTTCACGAATCTTATGAATGGTTCATGGCTGTACAGGGAACGGTAGATTTTCCAGATATCTGAGGTTGTGAGGTTCACCTTTGGAAAGGTATGTATCGTCGCTAGTATTCCACGTATAATTGGAACAGCGTGAGGTGTGAATGAGATTTTCGGCTTTACACCTGCGAGGAGTTGCAGTTCCTGCACGATCTCAGGAATATGACGGTGCCCAGTAACCTTGTAGGGCCTTACACCACCTGCACGCTCTGGATGGTGGGAAGCTCTTGTTGGGGTGTTTCCTGCTCCAGAGGAACCTATCTTAACGTCGGCAACTATTCTCTCAAAGTCTATTGCCTGCCCCTTCGCCAGTGGGGCTATTGCAAGGATTGTTGCGGTTGCCATACATCCTGGACATGCTATCAACTTCGCGTTCCTAATCTCACTTCTATGAAGTTCTGGGAGACCGTAGATGGCGATGTTTAAGAGTTCAGGATGCGGGTGACTCCACCCATACCATTCAGGATAGTCTTCAGGGTTCCTCAGCCTAAAGTCTGCTCCAAGATCTATGACCTTCAGACCTGCTTCTAAGAATTTTGGGACTATCTCAGCTGATGTTCCATGTGGGATTGCTGTGAAAACAATATCTGAATTTGAAGTTATATCTGAAATGTTCAGGGGGGAGAATTTCAGATCGGTATATCCACGCAGATTCGGATGTATTCGAAATACATGCTCATCGACATGGCTTCTAGACACAACCCTAGTTACTTCCACCTCTGGATGGCGTAGTAGTTGACGTAGGAGTTCGCCTCCAGCATATCCCGATCCACCTACTATAGCTATCTTCATCTCACTTTCTCACCTTGCTAGCAGCGAAATCGAGGATCATTCCGGGGATATCTACACCAGTGGCCGGAACGCTATTTCTAAACTCCGTTGTAAAGTTCACCTCGTTTATGAGTAGGCCTCTATCACTCTCCATCATGTCGACACCATATATGCCTTCACCGAGGACCTTGACGGTCTTCAGGGCAAGCTCCTCAATTTCCTGAGTAACCTTGCAAGGCTCAACATGCCCCCCCCCTTGCGGTGTTGGTACGCCAATCGTCCTTAGGTGAGTAACGATATATTGCCGCCACTACGGCGTCTCCTATAATGAAGCATCTTATGTCTCTAGGTGGTCTTTGAATCATCTCTTGAATATAGTAGACTTGGTATAATGGAAACATGTTTTCCCTATCCTCGAGGATGGCTTTCGCTGACTCAACATCCTTTAGGGGTGCGACAAGTCTCCCCCAACTTCCAATGACCGGTTTTAGTACCGCTGGGTATCCTAGATTTGATAGGGCATCCAAAGCAGATTCTACGCTGAACGCCAATCTTGCCCGTGGTGTAGGAATCTTTGCCTTCGCAAGTTCAAGTGTGGTCAATAGCTTGTTGCCGCAGATCGAAGCTATCCTTGAAGAGTTTATTACAATAACCCCCCTTTTTTCCAGTGATGCTGTCAGATGTAGACTGCGAAAGTAGCTTACGCACCTTTGTAGAATAACATCTTCGAAGGGCTCTTTTTTTTCTAGGTCGAAAAGGTCTACATGTATTCGCTCCGCATCGTGGAGGTTGAGCCTCAGGGATTTTCTTCTGGCCGAGTCTATTAGCAATCTTTCTTCAGGTCTGATCTGGTCGTAGATCATCCCGATAGTCTTATTCAATTATTCACCCCAGTCTTCCCTTTCTATAGTTATTTGTCTGAGCTCAATCTTGCCGGTTGCGTTCTTCTTCACCTCTAGCTCGAGGCCGCAGTCTGGGCATACCACTATCTCCCCTTCTATTGAGTCGTCAGCTATCTCTATTTCAGCTGAACAGTCGGGGCATTTCCCTTTCAACCGTATCCACCTAATTATTTACAAATATCGTATCATTATTAAAGTTTACGTCGAAAAATAAATAAGGAAGATCTGATATTCATACTTTACGTGCGATAATCACACCATAATCTGGGCTCTGGAGATCAGTATTGGACGAGATAGACCATAAGATAATAAACATATTGAAGAATGATGGTCGTGCAGCTTATGTCGATATTGGAAAGAGAACGGGTTTATCTGAAGGAGCTGTCAGAAAGAGAATCTCTTCACTGATTAAATCTGGGGATATTAAAAAGTTCACAGTTCAAGTAGGATTCAAGACTGGAGCAAAGGCGATAACTCTCCTCTCAGTCAATCCAGAGTATCCAACATCGGAGATTTCGCAGGAGCTAGTTAGGATCTCGAATGTGGAGACGGTACATGAGATTACAGGTCAATATGATATAGCAGTAATGATCTCTGCATCGAGTATAACTGAAGTTAACAAGTGTGTAGAAGAGATCAGGAGAGTGAGAGGAGTCTCGAACACAAATACGATGATTATTCTACGTGAATGGTGAAGCAACTGCAAAAGAAAGTCTTTTAAGGAGATCAGACATCTACGCATTAGAAGATCTGAAGGTTCTAAAAAATAAGCGAGAGACAGAAACGGAATGAAGTGTAAGTGCCCTGAGTGCGACGGAGAAATTACAATTCCAAAAGATGCTGTTGAGGGTGAGATAGTGACCTGTCCAGACTGTGGCCTCGAGTATGAGCTTACATTCGATAAAGATGGGAAATGCAGCCTAAAGACTGCTGAGGTCGTGGGTGAAGACTGGGGAGAATAATT
>JAGTQO010000119.1 GCA_018396565.1 Candidatus Bathyarchaeota archaeon | reverse complement strand
ACCCAGCATAGGCGAAAAGTCTATTTGGCAATTTGCAGACAATGTTGGCGACTTTGGATGGAATTGATCCATTGTTGTGGAGGGGTGCTGAATTGAAAAAAATTGTAGAACTAAGAGAAAGAATGAAATAGAAGGGGAAGAATCAATGCTTTATGGTTTTCAGATCGGGATTGAGCATGAGTAATTTGGCTGATATAGGCTTTTTGAAGAGGACGATTATAGAGGCTGTAATCTCCACTTATAATGTGGAAGGACAACCTAATGCAGCACCCATGGGTGTGAAGACAGAGGACATGCAACGTATCATTATAAAACCCTACACTTCATCCTTAACCTACAAGAATTTGAAGTTGAAGAAATGCGCAGTTATCAATCTTACTTCTAATCCAGAATTATACTATCGCACGTCTTTTAAAGAGGCAAGTTCCGATAATAGAATACCTCTTGAATGGTTTGAAAGAGCTGAGGTCGTAGACGCCCCTAGATTACGGATGGCGGGAAAATTATAACGATTAGCGTTATAATCAGTATTTGGAAATTTCACAATTTCCACCCGTAATTTTCATCATCCTACTTTTACGCATGAAGTACGCAAACTTGTTAGCGATATCTCTCGAAGGAGCTAGGGGTCCCTTCTACCGAGTGAGGCTCAAATACAGAGTCCCCCCCATATGGGGCGCCTCATTAGCTGCCCAATACAAGAAATGGCCCCAGTTCACTTCTGAGATCCATACTATCAACTTTGGGCTAACTTTCACGATGTACATGTCTTCGCGTTTTGGTTGGTGGAGTCTTGCCGGCAACGATTCACCAAGAAAAATCCACCAAACCATAAACCTGGAAGATGAATTAAAGTGTTGAGTACCCTTAAAGCTACGTATACATTTTTCGTATACGCAAAAGTATACTCAATATACTTCAACAATTCAACAGCGTCTTCCAACCAACAAAGGGGGGTAGGGGGGTGGGGGGGTGAATGCCCCACACATACCGATCACGCCGGCAAAAACATAATATGTGGAAGGCCTAGATTCAAACACATATCGGCATACTCAACATCACATCCCTGGAAGGTATTGTATCTGGCCTACCCCGCTTCAACGATTCATCCAGGCATATCGTATATGTTATGAGTAGGGAAGAATTTTCGTGGCCGAATCACCTTTAGAAGTTTCGGCCATGTCTGCATGATCAAGGTGCTCACCGATAGTCTTGAGGATGAGGCTAAAGATGTGTTGAAACTGTAGCGCTTCTTAACAGTGGTTATTAGGCTCAACACTCTAACTCCTCGCTCCAACCGACTCATCTTTCAAACTCGGGTTTTACCCAACGCAAGAAGCCTCGGAGGTTACCTTGGAGACTGCAGGCGGCCCTCCAAGGTTGGCAGATGAGTTGGAGCTCGCCGTCGGATCCTTTGGGAGAGAGTTATGGAGGTTCGCATGGGGACCTAAGGAGAAGTTAAGGAAGAGTGAGAGGGCATGACACCATTAGACGATTACAGTAGGGGTTCCGGTTGCCATCTAGCAGCCACATTAGAGTTAGGCTGGTTAACAGGATTTTTGACTTGAATAAACATCTCGAGTGATCCGCATACTGCTGAGACCTTCAATAGGATATTATCTTGAAATTGACTATCACTGAGAGAAACCACAAGACCACGATATAAACCAGTAGGAGCAGCATCGAGATTAGGAGGTTTCTCCTCCAATTCCTACTCCAAGCTATCCCAAAAGGCAAACCTAGGATGAAGCCGATTACATGCGATATGTAAGCTACGCTACCAGAGACCCCAAAGTAGATCGATGCGAGATTATATAGAAGGTATAGTAGGGCAACGGCCCCCACGGGCGCTAGAAATATTATGGAGAAGGTCATAGGCGTTATCAACATGTCGGCTGAGGCTACCGAGAAGATAGCGGCTGAGGAGCCGACCATAACAACATCTCGCCTGTAGAAGGGTATGCTCAAAATGAAAGAGAGCACTCCCCCAGTAAAGAAGACTGTTATAAACCTCGCCTGACCCGCAACCCTCTCAAGGGTTCGACCTAAAACAAATAGAAACAACATGTTGCCCAGAAGGTGAGGCATACTTGAGTGGAGGAAGAGGGCTGTGATGAGGGTCCAGAGTCTGAGGTGAACCAGATCCATAGGAGTAAAACCGAGTATCTCTATGAGCCTTGGACTCCTGAAAGTAACCAAAGTTGTGAAGAATGATAAGAGTATTATCCAGGTTGAGGCCCTCATGGATCCATCTACATACCGCTAAGTCTTCAGAGTTTCATATTTAAGTTTCAACCTGGAATAGTCAACCAGTCTTGGATCCAGGCCTCTGAATCCGAGTTCTATCAAGAACACATCAACTTACGGTGAAGAACTTCTGACAATCCTAATATTTTTACGTAACTAATGGTTTTGCTGCGCCCAGAATTGTCCATGTGCATGAGATTTGAGTCGATACTCCATCTGAAAAACAAATTTCTTATTGTCAGAGGAAACTTTTGAATCGATTCGATAGAGTTAAATACAGATTTAGGTACATTCGGTATAGGAGGCATTAGAACTGGTTAAAGTTAAAACCAGCATATATACGGACAAGGACCTATGGGAAAAATATAAGCGGAATGTAGCCAAGAGGGGTCTTGAAGTCAGCAGGGCTCTCGAAGATCTCATCAGGGAAGATCTCATCGAGGATATTCTTGAGGAGGCTCTTAAAGTAGAGGGTGAAGCAAACATATATGAGATAGATTTTAAGCCTGTGAAGCCAAGAGGCGGGCTTGCAAGCGATTTTGTGAGGACCATGAGAGATGAAAGACTCAATAACGTACCTTGACCCAAGCGGTATAGTAAAGAGATATGTTGAAGAGCCTGGGACCAAGACTGTCAGAGACGTTTACTTAAAAGTTTATTCAGGTGAGTTGACAGTTACCTTCAGCTCTTGGAACATAGGCGAAGTAATAGGTGCCTTCGATAAGGCTGGTTTGAGAGGTATACTCAGCCGTGAAAGCTATTTGAATGCTAAGAATCGGTTCCTAATGGAGACGAGAAGGCTTATGAAGTTAGGTGTGCTGCGGCTCATCCCAGTAAGACTTAAACTACTCACCGAGAGCTGGAGCCTCGTAGAGAGATACCGCATGTATCAGGCAGATGCTCTCCAAATAGTATCAGCTAAAACTGTAAATGCCAATCAATTCTTCACAGCCGATAAGATGGTCTATGAGGTGGCCGGCACAGAAGGATTAAATAGCGTACTCGTAACGTGAGTTAGATGAGCTCGGCGAGCGCCTAAAGGTAGTTCAGAAAACTCAGAATGATCATACGCCGGCAAAGGTAGCATAGACCGAGAATCCACCCATAATCCTCACAAAAATATTTTTGACCTCTTCATGAGACATCAAATGTCTACACAGTATTTTAGGCTGTAAACCAAAAATTAACATGCATGTTAGCATTATGACTGAGGCCTGCATATGGTGAGAGTGAGAGATGAGTGAGGCTGAAGACTTCTACAGGAGATTCCTCGAATTATATGAGGCCAGCATGGCGCATGAGATTTATAGAGGCAGCGAATGTGTGAACTTGATCGCGAGCGAAGGTTTAACCTCACCAGCCGTCGATGAGATGCTCAGCCTATGCAGAGACCTAAGATGCAGATACTCTGAGGGTGATAACGACCTCTCAGGCCACGTCTATTCAAGACACTACCAAGGCCA
>JAGTQO010000120.1 GCA_018396565.1 Candidatus Bathyarchaeota archaeon | reverse complement strand
TAAACATTTTCCCGTATAGCCATATTCACACCTAGCCTCAATATTAAAGCATTAGCAACTCCGCTTTTCTCAACGCTAGCTCCCAACAGCTTCCTATGTTCCTCTCTTCAGGCAAGAGATCCCTCTCGTAAGTTGCTCTACCAACTCATATCGATATTGTGCAACTCTTCCATAATCTTCATCTTATCCATTATAATTTCTATTCACTGTGTAACTATTAGATAGATGAATTGGTAGTAGCTGCTAGTTTGAAGGAATCCTGTGAGATAACTCGATTACACCTATATCTTCAACAGTTTCATTCTTGTCTTATATGAGGCGGCTCTCTCAGGTTTTTCTACGTGAATTTCGAAAGGCTCCTTTATTCCAGCTCTCCAAAGTTCTGAATGGATCTCAGCTGGATGCGATCTTGTGATTACAAGTATGTCTATATCGCTTGAGAAATTGTATCTCCCCTCAGCAACGGAGCCGAAAATATAGGTCTCAGCGTCAGAGTCAAGTCTCCCAACAACATCCTTGATGGTTCTCAAGTATCCGGTGAGGTTTTTGAAGGTTTCCTGTCTCTTCAACGCATTTTTCACTAGAACCTCATGAGACAATCCTCATTATCTCCCTAACCGCTCCAGCCAGCTTCTCCACCTCTTGCCTTACGAATTCTCTCATCACATATCTCGATGTTATATAAGCATCCTCCAGCATGCCAAGCTCCAATATGTAATCTTCCAAAATACGTTTGACAATGATTCTTCTATCTTCGGAGATCAAATCCGACAACATTTCTAATAGAGACCTGACACTGTGTGTTCTCGGATAATCAACCCCTTCGGCTAAAAGTTTTGCTTTCAAAAAAAGCTGTAAAGCCTGTTCGAGGCTGAATGCCGCAAGATCATATAATCCCCTACTAGTCTGATACTCAGCAGTCTCCATAAAATCTCTCGATCTTCTAAGCAGGTTCTTCTCCTCTTCCTCCCTAGTCAACTGCTTCTCCTTCATCAAAAGTTGAGTGTTGAATATTTAAATCTATATGAACATAAAGAAACTTGCATATACAGAGAAACTACTTAGCGGTATGACAGTAACTTCAACCTCTGCAGGCTTGTTATTTCTATTATCATCAAATCATTCAATCCAAATTCTCTCCCTTATGATTAATAGTTATCTTAAATTTATCGATAGGTTAGAGAGTTACGGTGTGATCGTGATTAGTAAGGATTACAGTCGTTACTGTCCGAAAACAAAAATTAATTATGAGGAAAGCCGCCTATACTTTTAAAGGAAAGAATTGTATTGTATACACACTTTAATCCTTCCAGATGATTACTCCATTCCGCTCGATTCCCTTCAACGCACCAGATTCCCTCAGCAACTCATACTCAGCATTTTCCAGATTTCTCCTGGCCTGTTTGATCCAATCCGCGCTCCTCCCTACCATCCACTTACCTCAAGTGATTCCCCCAACCATCAGGCCTTCCTAGCGTACAACTAACTGCCCGAATGACTCAGAGATGAAATCTTATTTAGATCCAGCGAGGATCCATCAAGTCAATCAGAAGCGTCATCTATTTATCTCCGTATTCTCAGGGCGAGTTGCTTCATCACTATTATGTTGTTTCAATTTAATCGATTAGAATGGAGCCTACTATGATTTTATGTTTTGTTCCGCCTCCGCCACCTACACAGTCATGTTTTAAAGCAAAATAATTGTAACTGCTCCATGACCCCTCATTACCTTTATCATCCCAAAATTTTATACGCCAATAGCAGAGCGGGGGAAGCTGGTTCAGGTTCGTAGAACCGCCATAAGTTATCTCCTGACAATATTTGCCCAACCGCAGTATCACTCATGCTTGTTTTCCTACAGTCATCAAGAGGTCAATAAGTGCCATCTATTTTTTCTTTATGTTCTCGAGGCGGGTCACATCATCATCTTTACCATGTTGTTTTGCTTTAACAATCCACCTGTTGATAGTCGCATCGAAATCTATGATCTTCGACGGATCTATTCTCTTCAGGTCAGCCACTTCCCGCTCATAAAAGTCGGCTATGCTTGAAACTTCAAGCGATTCATCACCGATCAACTGGTATGCAAGCTCATTCTCCGTAATCAACATCTCCTTCCTATTCTTTCTAAACTTCTTATGCAGGTTTCGAGTCTTGTCGATGTTGAATGGCCCAGACTCCACAGTCAACCCTTTACTTCTCACATAATCAGCCTGCTTACTGATTCTATTAGGTTCCAAGTAGCTCGGTGAGCCTTCATATATCGCACATAACATTGTAGGCTCATTCTTGTAGTCGATTGCCCCCCATGTCACAGCTAGAGAGTTAACGAGAGGTAAACCGTCTGGACCTTTAGGGTTACATTGAATTGCCAACCATTCTTCATGTGTTACCTGCGATTGAGAGATTTCAACCAGATTCTCAACCATTGACGGTCGGATAGGATCCTCAAGTGTTCCTGAACCGGTTGCAGGAAATTCGATCACAGCAATACTGGGAACAATTGCAGATGAGGGTGCTTTATACCAAGCTCGTAAACCCATCACATCGTAGCATCTTGCGTCAGTTGGATTGGAAGTTCTCGCTATTCTAGTTCCTATTGCAAAGTAGCCTGAAGTTAAGGTTGTGTCTGTTGAACTAATCTTTGCTGTGTTAAATGTTTCACGGAAAGATTTTAGGTTCGAACCGCTCACCGAAAATTTCCATGCATAGTTGAACCAATCGCCTAAATCAACCGCTTCGGTCCCCAATGTTGTAGTGGTGCTTCCACCCGTATAAGATATTACCTTCTGTAAAATATTGTCAGCTGTTGCTGCAGATATATCCATATTATTTCCATATTGAGACGGATAATAGTATCCATTCTGCTTGTATGAGCCAGTTATTCGAGCATTTATCTGACCTTTATATGGAAACCAACATGTTGAAATCGCTTTATCCGTAAAATTTTCAGGTAAACCAGCGTTTATCCAATGTCCAAATATTCTATCTGAAATCGTTTCTAAATCGCCATTCCTCATGATGTAGACGGGGTTGCTGTAGGGATAGTTGACTTGAAAAGCAAGTTTACCGATCATGTCAAGGTAAGTGAATGAGACATCTACAGTTGGAAACTCCAGTTGACTGCGATATACGGTTCCGCCTTCCCCTGTCAAAGGCATATGTTCCACCTCCTTATGACCACGATATTATCTCAACAATTTTACCAGCACTTTCACATGCGAAATAGAGCGTCAGAGATGTAGGCTCAATGAAATCTTCATAGTAGGCTTGACCGGATGGCACTGTAAAGTATGGCTCAGTAGGACCTGCAACCTTTCCTGACGTGAAGGCTAATCTGAATGATGTTCCATCCCTTGTATGAATCAGAAATTTCTTACAATTCGACGGTAAAGCCTGCGAATATTCGGTATTCGCATTGGTCATTGTAACATTGTAAATTGCAGGTGTTGTCGACTTCTTCGGTATGTTTGCTAAGTTACCGTCTTCCTTCGCCATATTGATACGGTTTCCCGAAGAATCAAGGCATCCTACCAACTGTTCATGAACAATGTTTCCTTCAACAGTCCTGTATTGCGTTCTAAGCTTTTTTCCTGTGCTATCTACCGGGACTTGAACATAGCTTTCACTCATTCTCTCAACCTCCTACTCACTTACTTATACCCGTATGGATCACTCTAAACTTGTAACGGCCCTTGATCGGG
>JAGTQO010000117.1 GCA_018396565.1 Candidatus Bathyarchaeota archaeon | reverse complement strand
AGGCTTCAAGGCTTAAAGGTTGGGCTGTTGAGGGTCAGAGTCTTCAGACCGTTCCCCAAGGATGAGGTGAGGAGGATGGCTGAACAGCTGAAGTTTATGATAGTCTTCGATAGGGATGTGAGTCTCGGGATGGAAGGCATACTCTACACCGAGGTCAAAGCCAGCCTATACAATTCCTCTTATAAGCCGAGTCTTTTAGGTTTCATAGTTGGTCTTGGCGGAGTCGACGTCAGGAGCAACCAGATCGCAGACCTCGTCATGAAATCCCTCGAAGGCAAGTTCATAAATACTGTTTGGGTGGAGGGTTGAGCCTCAATGTCTGTTATGTCTCTCCCAAAAGAGGAGTTTATGCTCGCCGGCACAGCCGCATGTCCAGGCTGCGGGTTAACCTTGGCCCTCAGACATGTTCTGAAAGCACTCGGCAGTAGAACCATCCTAGTCGTTCCAGCAGGATGTACAAGTGTCATCCAAGGAATTGCGCCGAACTCATCATTTGCTGTTCCAACCCTAAATATTGCCTTCGCAGCATCAGCAGCCGCGGCATCAGGGATTGCGAGTGGGCTTGACGTCAAGGGAGTAACAGACGTGAATGTCGCGGTCTGGGCTGGTGACGGTGGAACAGCCGACATAGGGATACAAGCCCTCAGCGGGGCCGCTGAGAGGATGACTGACATGATATACTTTTGCTGTGACAACGAGAGCTACATGAATACTGGGATACAGAGGAGCAGTTCGACGCCGGCAGGAGCCTGGACAACAACGACACCGACAGGGAAGAGGGAGCCTAAGAAGGATATGCCACTCATCATGGCCGCCCACAAGATCCCATATATAGCCACAGCATGCTCATCCTACCCAATCGACCTATATAGTAAGGTTGAGAGAGCAAAGAAGATTAAAGGCACCAGATACATACACATCTTATCTCCCTGCCCAACAGGGTGGAGGTACCCCTCAGAGAAGACTGTCAAGATTGGAAGATTAGCTGTGGAGACAGGATTATGGCCTCTATACGAGATTAGAGATGGAAGATTCACACTCTCAACCCAGAGCAAGCCTCTGATGGATAAATCTAAGAGGAAGCCTGTGAAGGATTACCTTGAGATTCAAGGCAGATTCAGCCACCTAACAGCAGCTGAGATTGAGAATATTCAAGGAATGGTCTCAGAAATGTGGGATCGTCTCAGCCTGATGGATAACAGGGACCTCTTCCAAGGCTGGTGAATATATGTCTGAGAAGTCAGGTTCAAACTCTAAACATGCTGGAGGCTTGGTTGAGGAGATAATGAACCGAAACGTTCTAACAATCCAAGACTCAGCATCTATAGGCGAGGCTGCAAGGTTGATGAGGAGTCGAGGGGTAGGCTGCCTCATAGTAAAGAGGGGTCGAGACCTACATGGAATAGTCACTGAAAGAGATCTGGTTAAGGCCCTGGCTGACGATAGACTCGACACCACAGTAGGTGAGGTGGCCTCCAAACCCCTGGTCACAATAGGCCCCAAGAACCCTATCAGTGAAGCAGCCAAGATCCTCGCCTCCAAAGGTATAAGACGCCTCCCCGTCGTGGAGGGTGAGGAGCTCACAGGAATATTGACATCTACAGACCTTCTCAGATACTACGCCAAACTCTCAAAATACACTGTGAAGAATATTGGGCCTTGACCTTCCATCATGAAGTCTCATACAATAATCTTCGCCTACGAATATGAAGGGAGACAACAAATATTTACATGATGCAGTCCAAACAATCAAAAGCTTCCAGTAAAAACTTTACACACCCCAAACAGGTTTGAAGAAGGTTTAACATCATCACCCCACGATCAGTAAGCAACCATACATCTTGGAGAAGAGAGTATCAAAGATGGCCACTTTGGAATCGGTAGACATCATACATCTATTCCAGACAGTCATTGTACCCGTATTGATGATAAGTGGCATAGGCATATTCATACTCATAATCCAGACAAGGTACGGTAGGGTTGTAGATAGGATAAGATCCATCAACAATGAGAGGTTGAAAATGATCAGGATGGAGTTGACTGGAGACCTATCTGATGTTGAGAAGAAATGGAACTACCATAGGCTGCAGGATCTCCAGAGGCAGCTGCCTATTCTCGTAAAGAGGGGGAAGATGCTCAGAGACTCCTTAAGATTCATGTTCCTATCAATATTCACCTTCATAATCTCATCGTTCCTAATATTCATCGAGCAGATCACAAGGATACAGACATCATTCGCTGTCCTTGCCATATTCACATTAGGAATGTTAATGGTTTTCATGGCCTGCATCAACGCCATAAGGGAGGTTTCAGGTTCATTCCACGCCGTCCTATACGATATTCACACACATGTTCCGAAAGAGTATAGGGTAAAGACAGACCTCCAAGCATGGACAGATGACTTGGAACCCCTCTGACAATAAAAATATAAGATCACCGCATCTTCCGTAGAGCTCAAAAATGTGAGTTTTCACAGAGCTTAGCATTCCAAGGTAGGATGGCTGTAAACTCGAGCTGCGATGCGGCACACACCCAACACTTAATAGTGCCTTCCGATTACCAACAGGTTGGAGGTGCGATTGAGATGCCTATCAACGATGGGGATAAGGTTACGATCCACTACACCGCCAAGCTAGACAATGGTGAGGTTGTCGAGGATACCCATACGACTGGACCCATCACCTTCAATGTCGGCGAGGGGAGACTGCTTCCCAGACTCGAGGAGGCTCTCAAAGGATTGGAGAAGGGAGACAGGAAAGAGGTGACCCTCAGTCCAGAGGAAAGTTTCGGCGAATGGAAAGAGGATAATCTCCAGGAGGTTCCGAGATCCATGTTGGCCGGAGGATTCGACCCTTTCGGAGGAGACGTCGTAGAGTTGAGGTACGTCGACGGCTCAAGACGCCTGGTCACAGTTGAGGATGTGAAGGAGGACTCGATAGTTCTGGATCTCAACCATCCACTGGCAGGTCAGACCTTAACATTCGACGTTGAGATAGTAGACGTCTCATCCGAATGATTATCTCCTGAAAACCTTGGGTGTAGAAAATGATCTTGAGGTTGAAGGTCAGGCAGGTGGTGAGTCTAGGGGACAATATGATCCGCCTCATCCTAGCCAGACCAAGCCTAAGCGGAAGGGTTGAGCCTATACCCAAGACCCAGGAGCAGAGAATCATCCAAGACCTGACAAGACAGATCCAGCAGGTCTTCGGCAGCATCTATCCCGGAGGGATCATTATAGGAGGTCCGGCAGGGGCATCATCCCAATCCGACCTGACTGTAGAGATGATCCTCACAGAGGAGGAGTATGCTCAGATGGATAGACCTGGAATAAATGAGACAGTCCAACTCGAATTGAAGAGAGTCACAGACCACCAGGATGAGGAAACCCCAGAATCACACATTTGATGGAAGTCTAATCCAACCATTCCTAAACCATTCAGAGAAACAGCAAATCACACATTAAACAATTAACAGGCTGATTTGCCACAGACCACATCTGCGATCGAGTCTATCTCGAGACGCTCAGGATCAAAGAACAACCTCCACCAGAATAGCCTCCATCTTCAATGTTGAGGCTACTCAGAACTCGCCTAAAGTGGCCGGAGAAGCCTAAACCAACACTCTGAAAACATGCCAGACTCCAACATAAATTATGTATATGGAAGAGCCCCAAATAATAATATCACCTAATTATATTGCAAGGTAAAAGGAAAAATGGGTTATCCACACAGAGAGAGAGACGGAAACCGATACGTAGCAGCACTAAGGTAAGCAAGTCTTTACCAATTCTGATGTTAATAATCCTGACTGTTTCAGTCTCATGCACTCATACTGTCTATGCCACCGACTATTC
>JAGTQO010000021.1:3363-20686 GCA_018396565.1 Candidatus Bathyarchaeota archaeon | reverse complement strand
AATGTCCAATAATGGTATCAGACGCGAAGATTTTCGAGCCACTCAACGAGCAAGTCGTAAAGTATCCTGCCAGAGATCTGGAGAAGTTTAAGAGTCGACTTATCCAAGTTTTGACTGACAGAGATTTACTTGATGCCCTTAAAAGGACTGTCAGGAAATGTATAGAGGAGAATTCGGCGTCGAAGATCGCTGAGAGATACCTAACCCTCTTCCTAGCTCTTAAAAAAGCTAGGCCAGACAAGCCCTCGACCTACCCTATCCCCAACTGTAAAGATGCGGATGGACGTTTTGCCCCTCGCAGATAGATAGGGTTTGCATGACGTTTACTATAACATTTATATGACGTTTCTAAGTAAAGAAATTACAAAAATTTTTAACGAAGAGTTACTGAGATGTATTGCCATGGCGAATCTGAATAAACTAGATAAGAAACTTCTTCTAGAGTTGTTGCAGGACTGCAGTAGACCAGTATCAGCCATAGCGTCAAGGATAGGTGCGACGAGGCAGACAGTCTCCAAGAGGATAAGGCGTCTAGTGGAGTCAGGGATCATTCGTGGATTCTCAGCCAGACTAGACCCTGAAGTCTTGGGTTTAGGGTTGAGAGCCCTCATCCTCATAAAGGAGGATCCGAAGAGCGACTTCAGGTCGAAGAATGAGGAGAAGATGAAGGCCCTCCGTCAAATCTCAGGGTTCTACTATATTTTTGGAAGGTATGACGTCGTACTTGAAGTGTTCGTTGAGGATAACAAGGAGTTGAAAAGCATCGTCAAGGAGATTCATGAGCTCGAGGGTGTCAGAGAGACTGAGACGATGATAGTCCACAGCATCATCAAAGACAATCGTGAAGACCCCCTCATCAGGATCCTGCAGGGGTGACTTAACCAGTCGGCGACTAACTAATCTCTACTTCAAAGAGGGTTGGGAGGTCTTTCAAAGTCTATCTTTCAATATGTCTATTCCGGGCAGAGTCTTCCCCCCGATATATTCGAGGGACGCACCTCCGCCTGTAGATAGGTGGCTAACCTCAGTCTCCCTTAATCCAGTCTTCAGGAAGGCTGATACTGTATCGCCGCCCCCTATCACAGTCGATGCTCCTCTAAAGTATGCTAGGGCAATTGAGTATGCTAGACCCAAAGTTCCTCCAGCGAATTCTCTGACTTCGAAGACGCCCATTGGGCCATTCCAGAATACTGTTCCGGAGCCTGATGATACGATTGAGGTGAAGGTCTGCAATGTTGATGGGCCTATGTCGAATCCACTCATGCCAGCTGGAATGCTTCCACGAACAACCTTTACGTCTTTCAGATCTTTGACCGTTGATGTGGCTAAATGGTCTTCTGGTAGAACTATCTTCTCCTGACTCGAGATCTTTCCTGCCCAATCTAGAAAATCTCTCTCAACCAGAGAGTCGCCTGTAAAGACTCCTTTTGACGCAAGGAAAGTATATGCTATGCAGCCTCCAATCAAAACTTTTTCAGCTTTACCGATAAGCCTCTTCAAAGCATCTATCTTGTCATAGATCTTGAGGCCTCCAACAATCAGAATGAAGGGTTCATCAGGTTCATCCCTTATCTTCGTCAAATACTTGAGCTCCTTCTTCAGCTGGAGGCCTGCAAGCCTATGTTCTATCAGAGTCGGCGCACCGTAAGTTGAGGAGTGTTTCCTATGGGATGCGCTGAAAGCCTCATTTACATATATCTCTGCGAGGGATGAGAGTGACCTTGAGAATTCTTCATCATTCTCCTCCTCGCCAGGATGGAAACGTAGGTTCTCGAGTAGAAGAATCTCTCCCGGCCTCAAATTCTTCTTCGCCGCATCAGCCTCCGGACCCACACAGTCATCGACCCATCTTATGTTTCTCCCCAGCATCAAATCTTTGAGTCTCTCAAAGACAGGTTTGAGGGAGGCCTTCAAGTCACGTCTCCCACCAGGCCTGCCGAGATGTGAAGCCAAGATTACCTTGGCACCTCTGGATGAGAGGTATTCGATCGTTGGTATCGAGCTTCTTATCCTGTAATCATCCTCTACATTTCCGTCTCTGATTGGAACGTTGAAGTCAACCCTGACCAGAACAGTCTTGCCTCTATAGAATTCGTCTGGTTGATCCGTCAAAGACAGTTTCATATTTATAGGTCACATCGACATGATTCCTTTGAGCAAACTTTCTATTCAACCCTTTTTAAGAATTTTCTGAGTTGAGCATTGATATTAGCATAGGCATCAGTTTCGAGCCTTCAGATATGATTTTTAAACTCCCCCTCACGCACTCTCTCTCACTGAATTTTACCAGGCCATCTGGCTTAATCCTTCCTCCAGAGACCAGCAGAGGTACAGGATCTGATGTGTGCCGTCTGAGCTTGCATGGTGTTGAGTGGTCAGCGGTAACACATATCAGGGTATCTTGGAGGCTCAGATTCGGCAATATTCTGCCTAAGAAGTCTGAGTCAATAATCTCTATTGCCCTCTTCTTTGATAAATAGTCTCCGTCATGGGCAGGTTCATCTGGCCCCTTCAGATGTATATAGAAGCTGTCGTAGAGATCGATGTTTTGGAGTATCTTCTCAGCTTTTATTCTGCTGTCATGTTTGAGATCTCCTGTCGGGGGGGTCTCTATCATCGACATTCCAGCCAATATTGAGATGCCTCTCTCAACAGGCATCTCGACTATGGAGGCGAAGTTTAGGTTGTACTTTCTGTTTATGTTGAAGAGTTTAGGCAGCTCGCTTCCAGCATCTCTGCTGAGGATCACATTTGCCTTCAGTTTTCCTTCGGACTGCCTTTCCAGGTTTATCGGGTGATCCTCCAGAAGGATTCGTGTCTTCTTTGTGAATTCATTCAACAATTCAGCTGAGATCTTTGCTTCATATGTTTCATCCATTGGTTTAGACATCTTCAGATTCGTCTCAGGTTCAGGTTCGGCTGAACCTAAACTTCCCACCCTGGTGTAGGCTGGATCCGTATTTGTAATGTTGCCTGATAGTCGGCCTTTTCCCTTCTTTCTGATTACGAGGACAGCCCGGTGGCCTATGGTGCTTTTAAACTCGAAACTTGAAGGCACGCTCTCAAGTTTAACCTCTGAATTTATGGTTCTGCTCAGCTCCTCAGCCTCACCTGTTGTCAGGTTTCTTCCAACACGCCGGTCTATTATCTTATTATTCATGTCTGCTGTTGCAAAGTTACATCTGAGTGCCAGGTTCCCATCTTCAAAACTTATGTTTGAGCCAACAGCTTCGAGGGGGCCTCTTCCAGTGTAGTAGGTGAAGGGGTCGTAGCCTAGGATGGAGATAACGGCGACATCACTCTCAGGGGCTACACCCTCCCTGACGGTGTACATCAATCCAAGTTTTCCTTTCTCAGCAAGTCTGTCGAGGTTCGGTGTCTCAGCAGCCTCGAGCGGTGTCTTGCCCGCTAACTCAGGAATTGGGAGGTCACCCACCCCATCTATAACAATGTATAGGAGTCTCATCTTTTCATCCCTGGATTTTCGGTTCGAATCTTCTCAATAGTAAGGAGTTTGCAACAACTGTCACTGAGCTGAAGGCCATAGCTGCTGCGGCGAACATTGGGTTGAGCAGTATTCTGAAGGTTGGGTATAAAAGGCCTGCAGCTACCGGTATGAATGCGGTATTGTAGAAGAAGGCCCAGAAAAGATTTTGCTTAATCTTTCCAACCGTTCTTCTACTCAGCTGAATTGCAGCTACCACGTCTCTGAGGTCGTCCTTGGCCAGGATTATGCCTCCGGTTTCTAAGGCTATATCTGTCCCGCCTCCGATGGCTATTCCAACATCGGCCTGGGCAAGTGCAGGTGCGTCATTTATTCCATCGCCGACCATTGCAACGGTCTTGCCTTCCTCTTGAAGTTTCTTGATAGTCTCAGCCTTGTCCTGCGGCAATACTTCAGCTATAACATTTTCTATTCCAACCTGTCTCGCAATGGCTTTCGCAGTCCTCTCGTTGTCGCCTGTGAGCATGATCACTTCAAGACCAATCCTCTTGAGTTGCTCAACAGCAGCCTTCGAGTTTGCCTTCAAGGTGTCAGCTACAGCTATGGCTCCGATAAGCTCTCCATCGACTGCTGTTAACATGACTGTCTTACCTTCAATCTGGAGATTCCTAGCAGCCTCATCGATTTTATCTGTCAATATTCCGTTCTCATCCATAAATTGGTGGTTCCCCAATAGTATCCTCCTACCGTTACATGTGGCTTCGACACCTTTTCCTGGTACGGCCTTAAATGACTGTGGTTCGTCGAGCTCCAGACCCGCCTCCCTGGCTTTTCTAGTTATGGCCTCCCCTAGAGGATGTTCGGAGCCCAACTCAGCTGAGGCGGCATACCTCAGAACTGTTTCTTGACTATATGGTGGGATGGCTACTATATCTGTAACGGAAGGCTCCCCTACTGTTAAGGTTCCTGTCTTGTCGAATACTACGGTATCCAGTTTACGGGCCTTCTCCAAATATTCTCCTCCCTTTATCAATATGCCGCTTTCAGCTCCCTTACCGGTTCCAACCATTATCGCTGTGGGTGTCGCTATGCCTAGGGCGCATGGACATGCGATTATTAAGACAGATATGAAGACCTTCAATGCGAATGTGAATTCTTGACCTAGCATGACCCAAAGTGTGGAGGAGACCACAGCTATAGTTACCACTGCTGGTACGAAGTATGAGGATGCTATGTCTGCGAGCCTCTGTATAGGCGCCTTAGCGACTTGGGCTTCCTCAACAAGCCTCACTATTTGGGATAGGACGGTGTCAGCCCCCACCTTCATAGCTTCTATTTTGAGGAGGCCCGACTTGTTCATTGTGCCTCCTACAACTTTGTCTCCGACCTGCTTCTCGACAGGGAGGCCTTCACCCGTTATTATCTTCTCATCTACAGAAGAGTAGCCTTCAATAACTTGCCCATCTACAGGTATTCTCTCACCCGGCTTGACGATAACCACATCTCCAACCTCAACCTGCTCCACTGGGACCTCAACCTCTTGGCCTCCCCTGACAACCCTGGCGATTCTAGGTTGGAGGTCCATGAGTCTCCTGACGGCTTCTGAAGCCTTGCCTTTGGCCAGGTCCTCGATGAGTCTCCCTAAGAGTATGAGGGCTATTATTACTGCTGAGGTGTCATAGTAGAGTTCGCTGGATGGTAAGATTGAAGGGTGGAAGGTTGCTATGGTGCTGTATATCCATGCGGCTGAGGTTCCGACAGCTATCAGGGTATCCATATTCGCGTTTCTACTCTGGATGGCTTCCCATGTGCCTCTATAATATCTTGACCCAGCTATGAACTGTACAGGTGTTGCCAGAATGAATAGCCAGAGGCTGCTTGGAAGATAGGGGAGTACTGGGAAGTAGGTGAATATCAGTGTCGGGGCGGCTAGACCTAAACTGAAGGCTACTAGGGCCTTCAGTTTTCTAAGTTCAACCTCAGGCTTAAGGAATGTTCTGAGGCAACTCTCGCTGCAGAAGTAGTAGGTTCTCCCATGAACATCAGCTCTCAGTCTGCTGGTATTCTCATCGACATACATGCCGCAGACAGGGTCCTTTGCCAAACAACCACCATTCCTTCACGTTTTGAATACTTTGTTTGTACAAGTTAAATTCAGAGATGTTTTGTCGGATTCTCCTAGACATATTCATGCAGGCAGAGGAAGAATGTTCTACCTTGATATTGTTTCTCAATTTATTGGCTCTCATCATCCACTCAACATATAGCCTTCAACTATTATGCTTAATCTTAGATGAGCCTACTTATTATAGATTGAGTTCGGTTCTAGTCTTCACCATGTGTAATAGGTCACTGTGCGTGACTATGCCGATTAGGTTACTATTGTCTACAACCAAGAGTTGGCCGACGTCATGCATTGACATCTTCATAAGGGCTTCAACAGCTTCTTGGTCAGGCCTCACAGTGACGATCATGTTATGTGGCTTCATAACATCTTTTATGTAGGTTGCCCGCCACCGCTCCTTCGGTACTTTCTTCGCATCTTGGATGGATACCATCCCAAGTATCTGCCCATTCACAAGCACTGGATACACTTCATGTCTGAACCTTAACAGATACTCTGAAACGAAATCCTCAACAGTCAACTCTGGCCCCACAGTCTTCACTTCTCTCGTCATTATGTCTCTGACAGCTACCCCTAGCAGGGCCCTGTTGATTATGGTATGTCTCAGGCTAGACTCAGCTCCTCCCTTAATGAATAGTCCTATGAATACAAGCCACAATCCGTTTATCCATGAGCCTGTGAACGCTGCTAGGAATCCCACCCCAACCATCGCGTAAGCTAACCCTACTCCTACGCTGGTTGCTATTCTGGTTGCCTTGACAATATTTCCCGTCCACATCCATATCGTTGCCCTGAGTATTCTTCCGCCATCCATGGGGAAGCCTGGTAGAAGGTTGAAACCTGCAAGGAATAGGTTTATTATAAATCCGTAGTTGAGGGGTGCAATTATTTCAGGTGCCATTCTGATAGTTGATGATGCGTGGGTGGCTGAGCCGAAGATGATTGCCAGCAGGATGCTTGATGCAGGACCAGCCGAAGCCATCTTCAACTCAACCTTCGGGTCTTGGGGCTCCTCAATCATCTCGGCAACTCCACCGAAGAAGAAGAGGGTGATCCGTGTTATCGGGATCCCGTATCTTCGGGCTACGATCGAGTGGCTGAGCTCATGGAAGAGAACTGATAGGAACAGCAGCCCAGCCGCTATTAAGCCGATGACCCAATAGGAGACGCCTGTTAATCCTGGATAGTGGTGGGGCATATAGCCTGTTGCCAATATGATTATAATCAGCATGAATATGAGGATCCAACTGTAGTGCACAGTTATCTGGAATCCTGCCAGTCTTCCTATTCCAAGAGACAAAGGTAGATGCTCCCTACAATATTTTTGCCCTCTACAAAGGAGTGATGAGAGTAATAAACTATGATATGTTAGGTTCGATCACGTGACGATATTGAGATGCGGTCTAGATTTGTCTGCTAGTCTGGGCTCCGCTAACTTGATTATCAGTAATGGTCAGGTCTGGATGTTCTGTTGATGCATTGCCTAGACGGAGACTAGGACATGACTATCTCGAAGTCGTCGCCCTTGTATATTACCTGCATCAGGACATATAGGAAGTCTACTCTGCTGGGCAGCATCAGCCCTCTCTGTACCAGTCCATCATAGACTTCGTGGGGTTTGACTTCGGCGTTCGTTACAGGGACTATTACTGGTGCATGGTCGTCGTCTTCGATATAGATGTCCCCGTTCCGTCTAACTACTCGAAGCTTTGTCATCTTTCCCCTTTGGGAACTCATCTTGCAGCTCAAGTATATTAATGTAGGGTTAGTTATCAACTTTTTTAATGTATTCCCTTTAAGATGTTAAGGCCTGACACAACATCCATAAGATGAGTCTGCTGAGAATACGCCTCACACCCCCTTCCTATATATTATTATGCTTCCCTTCGCTGCAGCGTATTCGGGTAAGGTGTGCTCAACCGTCTTCCCTGAATCGACTATATGTATAACCTTGAATCCCCTGAGTGTTAGATAGTCAGATAATATTCGCCGGTGGCAACGCCAATAGAATCTTTCAGCGCACATACAAGCAACAGTCTCAGTACATCCTATGGAGGCCACCTCGTCTAACCCAGCCCTGAACCTCCCGGTCATAGCATAATCAGCGTAATTCCTGAATCCTCTACTCCCCCATCCCGTATTGGGCGATTCATCACCCAAACCGTTCTTTACATATCCGCCAAGATTCTCACCCATCCACCTGTATCGAATACCGGCCCTGAGCAAGTTCTCCCTGAGAGAATCCATACAGTAATGTGGATGCTTCGTTGAGTTCGGCCACCTTCTAACATCGGCGACGGTCTCGACGGAGTAGTCGCTGAGGATTTCTATGAAGTCTTCGATAGTTCTTGTAGAGTGGCCTACCGTAAATATAATATTCATATGCTGTATCTCACCAGATGAGTTTATGGGACTAATTATGTGAGGGATACACATTTTCAAGATTAAGATAAATGAATATGCAAAATTTTGTTGAGTAGTGGATGAAATTTATGTCTTTCAACTTATCGAAAGCGTTAATTAAAGTGTTGATGTAGATAATTGCAGGATTCTATTGTCTACGCATGGTTCTATCCAGAGGTTGTCGACTGGGGTGGTTGAACTTGACAGGACTATCGGCGGCGGAATACCTGAAGGTTTCTTTGTTGCGATAACAGGTGAGCCTGGAACCGGAAAGACAATCCTATGCATCCACTTCACTTGGCAGGGTGTGGTTGATGGTGATCTATGTATCTATGTTACTACTGAGGAGAGTCGAGCCTCTATTATGAGGCAGGCAGCCCAGTTTGGATTCAACCTTGAAAAGGCTGTGGATGATAGGAGGCTGGTCATTGTGGATGCTCTGATGGGTCTGGAGGATCAGTGGTCCTTGAAGAGTTTGGAGATGGAGGAGCTTGTCAGTAAGGTCATTGAGGCGAAGAAGAGTCTTGGTTATGGCAGGGCTAGGCTCATCGTAGATAGTCTATCGGCGTTCTGGCTTGACAGGCCGGCCATGGCTAGGCGTTACTCATACTTTGCAAAGAAGGTTCTGGCGAAATGGGACTTCACAATTCTCGCAACATCCCAATATGCGATAACGACATCCGACGCTTTCGGATTCGGCCTCGAACATATAGCGGATGGGATAATAAGGTTCAGGAGGTCGGTTAAGGCTGGGAGACTGCGCAGGTATGTTCTTGTTGAGAAGATGAGGCAGACACCTCACAGCCTCAACATGCATGAGATAACTATTGTCGACGGGAAGGGACTAATTATCATCGGCCCCACAGAGTCTAGAAGAGAGGATGTCTCTCTGCCGAGGGAGGTTACTGAGAAGATGATGGAGGCCAAGAGATTGAAGGAGGAAGAAATCTCCTGAACAATAGCCTCGCCTCTAAACACTACCAGAATATGGATGTTCAATGTGAGATAGCTAGATTTGCCAAGGATAGGTGGGTTGGTTTAAGATGTTCAGAGATGGGTGGGGATGGGAGGCCTCTGATAATCCGCTATATGGGAGGTGGCAGGTTTCCCCTCAAGATCGATGGGCCGTCAGATATTGTTAAGCTCATGCGTAGGTATGGTTGGCTTGATCCTAGGGCCTTCTACGCCACAGCGAATATTTATCGCAACCTAAAATCTGTGGAGGATGTCTCCGATCTATCCAACATCGTAGGCTGCACAGCCACCTGGGATATTGATAATGACTTGGAAGGTTGGGAGGACACGGTTGCAGTAGCCAAGCAGATAGTGTCTTTCTTGGAAGATAGTGGTATCTCACAATCTATCTTTGTCAAATGGAGTGGGGAGGGGTGCCATGTTCACCTTCACCATAAATCCATCTCACCTGAGCTGGCTGGGAGGATGAATCCCCTAGACTTGGCATACGCCATTGTGGAGTATGTTAACCTCAAGTTGAATCTGAAGTATAAAGCCTTGACGCCTGACAGTTTCTCTTCGAGGTTGGTTGTTGAGAATGAGATGGACCCGCAGAGGCTCTTCTCATGCCCCCTCACCCTGCATTGGAGGCTAGATAGAGTCTGTGTATGCATCAGTCCAAACGACTTGGATAGGTTCACGCCTGAATGGGCCTCACCAGACGGGTATAGGCATTATGGTGGTTGGGATAGGTATATTGTCGGTGAGGCTGACCAGTTGGCCTCTAGGGCTTATGAGACTGTTGGTCCGCGACCGTCCAAACCCAAGGTGAAGAGGAGGCATCTGCCTCTCGATGTTGAGATAAATAGGTTCATGAGGTTGAAGGTCTAGCCGCCATTCTTGAAATCTGTCTTCTTTGATAGTCTATTCTTCCACAGCAGACTTCAGAATGTTTCTTCCCTTATCGGTTAGAGAATAGTATTGCCTCTCAGGCTTCCCCATGATACTCTCCACTCTGGTTCTTCTTATCAGGCCTCCTTTCTCAAGGTCGGAGAGATGCTGGTATACGCTTGAGATGTCTATTCCTGCCTTGAATCTTTCATTCAGAACACTCCAAATCTCATATCCGTAAGTCTCCCTTCCACCTATGATATTCAGGATTCTGATCTTTGTCCTTCCGAGCCTTGTTGTGAATCTTCTTGATTCAATCTGGCTTACTATCGCATCTATGGTCTTCATCTTTCTTATGAATCTGCGGGCGGTTGAGGGGTCTTTCAAACCTGAACCGGTGACTACACATACTATTTCTTCAGACTTGTCAATCTCACCCTGATCTATGAGTCTCTTCAGTCCTGCTATTGTTGACGCTGCGGCAGGCTCGGCGAATATACCCTCAGTTCTGGCCAGTAAAGCCATAGCATCCAAGACCTCCGAGTCTTTGACTTTGACCCCTGTCCCACCAGACTCCCTCATCGACTCTATTGCCAAGAATCCGTATGCAGGCTTCTCCATAGCGAGGTCGGCTGCTATGGTCTTGCATCTACCCTTGTATTTTTCGTCGCTCTTGCTGCCGTGGAACAGGTCCACTAGACTGGCATACTCCTCCAGTTGAACGCCAGTCATAGCAACCTTCAGGCCGCTGATCAAATCTAGGCTTCTCAACTCGTTTATCCCCCTCCAGATCATGGATATATGCTCTCCATGGCCCATAGGCACAATTATTCTGTCTGGTGTGCGCCAGCCGAGTTGCTCGCAAAGCTCGTAGGCTGTTGTCTTCTCCCCTACGGCGAAGTATGGGTTTCCTGGCGATAGGGTGTATGTTTTCTCGTTGGGTGTGCCTGTTTCGCTATGGTCCACACTCTCCCCTTCAATCCTGATGTTGCCTCCATAAGCGACTATCTGGTACAGTTTTCCAAGGTCCAGCCTCTTAACATTCTCCTTGGCCAGGTGTATGGTGCATTTGAGGCCTGCCCTAGAAGCGTAGGCGCTCGCTGAGGCTGCGAAGTTTCCTGAGACGCCCATGCATCTCAAGGATGTGTATCCAAGCTGATTCACTCTCGAGATCGCTACTGTCATTCCACGGTCGAGGAAGGACCCTGTCGGGTTTGTGGTCTCATCCTTGATGAATAGTCTCCTCAATCCTAGGGTCTTGGAGAGCCTCCTACATTGGAGTAGGGCGGTTCCACCCTCGCCGAGGGAGACTATTCTATCCCTATCTATGTTTGGTAGGAGCTCAAGGTATCTCCATATGTCCTTTCCTCTATCACTGAACGTGTCTCGGCTAATTTTTCCCATCATCTCCGTCAAGTTCATGTTCAGGATGAGGGCTCCGCCGCATTTCGGGCATGAATTCAAATCATGGTTTGTCGTGTATTCTTCACGGCAGCTGCCGCATATTAGTCCAGTTACGTTTGCCGTGGGAATCACCATATATTGATTTTAATCCATATATGGGATCTAACTTATATATAATATTGCTCCCATAAACATACCGTGAATAATCCATGATATCGCTGGCAGGCACCATTCCGAGTCCGAAGTGTATAGTTAGGGAGAAGCTCGTGGAGGTCGAGGTTGTTAGGGGAACAACCCTCGTTAAGAGGGGTTTCGCACATATGTTGAAGCACGGTGTGATAATGGATGTTACCAATGTTGAGCAAGCCCAGATAGCTGAGGACGCTGGGGCTGTGGCAGTCATGGTGCTGGATAAGCTTCCATACGATGTAAGGATGGCCGGTGGAGTAGCTAGGGCAGCCAGCCTCAGAGTCATCGAGGAGGTTCTGGACAACACAACAATCCCTGTAATGGCGAAGTGTCGTATAGGGCACACAGCCGAAGCAAAAGTATTGGAGACTGTTGGAGTAGATATGATAGATGAGTCCGAGGTCTTGACTCCAGCCGATGAGGAAAGGCACATATGGAAGTGGAGTTTCACAACCCCGTTCGTGAACGGTGCAAGGGACCTCGGTGAGGCCCTCCGAAGAATAGAGGAGGGTGCAGCGATGATCAGAACTAAGGGTGAGCCTGGAACAGGAAACGTAGCTGAGGCGATAAGACACCTGAGGATAGTCAACGGCGAGATAAGAATACTCAGGTCGATCTATGAGAGTGGTGACGAGCAGGAGCTTGTCAAGGCTGCTAGAGAATTGAAGGTATGTTACGAGCTTGTGGCTGAGACAGGTAGGTTAGGCAGGTTGCCTGTTGTAAACTTTGCGGCGGGTGGGATAGCAACCCCGGCCGACGCAGCTTTGATGATGAATCTTGGATGTGACGGTGTCTTCGTAGGTTCAGGCATATTCAAGTCTGAGGATCCTGCTGAGAGGGCCAGATCAATAGTCACAGCGGTCACATACCATGACGATCCGAAGACAGTCGCTGAAGCTCAGAGGATGGTTGACGAGAAGAAGTCTATGGAAGGCCTAGACGTTCATAAGCTTGAGTTGAAGATGCAGATGAGGGGCACGGCGTAGAGTTGTTGAGGGTTGGAATACTTGGGGTGCAAGGTGATATCGAAGAGCATACACTCTCAATCTTGAAGGTTATGAAAAGTAACGGCTTGAAAGGTGAAGTCCTACAGGTAAAGTCTAATGGTGAGTTGTCTTCTATCGATGGGCTCATCATCCCTGGCGGCGAGAGCACAAATATAGGTGGCTTAATATCGTCAAGAGGACTTTTGAAGCCGATCAGGGATAGGCTTTACAACGGTATGCCTGCCTTAGGGACATGTGCAGGCCTGATAGTTCTTGCCAAGAAATGTTATGACAGGGTCGTGGGTGATAAGAGTCAGCCGACCCTTGGTGTGATGGATGTGGTTGTTGAGAGGAACTCCTATGGAAGACAGAAAGAATCCTTCGAGGCAGACCTAGATATTCCAATTCTTGGCGCAGAAAAATTTAGAGGCGTATTCATCAGGGCCCCAACGATAGTAGATATAGGTTCAAATGTGAAGGTCCTCAGCAGGCTGAACGATTCAATAGTCGCAGTTCAGGAAGGGAACATAATAGGAACCACCTTCCACCCTGAACTCGTAGAGGACACTAGACTCCATAGATACTTCCTGGAGATAATAGAGGGTAACATCCCCCAGAGTAAACCGAGATTTCTACCATAGCATAGATATATTCATGTTGCCGGTAAAATGGCCTTGAGATTCCGACATGGATTTATCTAGCGGTGCCAGATATTGAGATGAGATGCTGAGTCTTGGTGAGGTTCAGTATATTTGTTACTGAGCCTGTCCCTGGAATAGATGCCGAGCTTACAATGTTGAAGGATGCGGATATCAGGATAAAAGACAGATTTCTCGACAGAGTCGAGAGTGAGGATTTACGGGATGTCGACGCAGTCATAGCTGGAGACTCTAAGATAACGAGGGAATCCCTGAAGGGAGCCAACAGGCTCAAGGTTATTGGAAGATTGGGTGCGGGGGTTGACAGCGTAGATGTTGAAGCATGTACGGATATGGGGATACTTGTATTCAACGCTCCAGGCCTGAACGCCCAAAGTGTCGCCGAACACATAATGGGATTGATGGTAGCTGTGGCGAAGAAGTTCAGAACAGTCGATGCTCTGGTAAGAAGTGGAAGGTGGGCCGAGAAAGCCCATCATATAGGATATGAACTTTTTGGGAAGACTTTAGGAATCGTAGGGCTCGGAAACATAGGATCCAGACTGGCGAAGATGGCTCAAGCATTTGGAATGGAAACCGTAGCATATGACCCTTACATACCAGCCGAGAAGGCCTCGTCTCTCAATGTGAAACTCGTAGATCTGGAGACCCTGTTGAGGAATTCAGACTTCATATCCATAAATGCGCCGTTGACGAAGGAGACTAAAGGTTTGATAGGTGAGGGGCAACTCAGAATGATGAAGAGAAACACCATCCTGATCAATACTGCGAGGGGTGGACTGGTCGACGAGAAAGCTCTGTACGAGGCTCTTAGAAACAACTGGATCGCAGGTGCTGGAATAGATGTTTTGGAGAATGAGCCTGTGGCTGAGCACCCCCTATTCAAACTTGAGAATGTGATTCTGACACCACACACAGCGTCATGGACTGTTGAATCCTTCAGAAGGGTTGTCTCAACAGTCTGCGAGAATATTCTCAAGACATTGAATGGTGGAATACCAGATAACCTAGTAAACCCAGAAGTATTGGATAGGCCCAGACGATAGAGGGGTTACACCACTCTCTACCAAATAAATGGTATAAAATGGTATATAATGTCAAATCATATTAGGCCTAAATCCTTTAAGACCTGTCTTATCATCGCTACCTTCTGGTCATCGAGCTCCGCTGAAGGTTCCCTCACATAGCCAGCCCTCAAACCCATCATATTCATAGCAACCTTAACACCGACTGGGAATGTGCCATAACCGAATACTGGAAGCAAGGAGACTATCTTATAGTGGAGTCTCCTAGCCTCCTCCAAATCTCCCTTGATGAAACTCTCATATATCCCAACCATTATCTTCGGAGCCACATTAGCCTCCCCAGCCATTGTGGCCTTCCCACCCAACGATAATGAAGGAAGGAACAAAGAACCGTAGCCTTGAATCACATTGAATTCCTTAGGGCAAGATGCGATCAACTGTTGATAGTATAACATGTTGGCGCTGCTGTCCTTTATACCGACTATGTTCCTATTCTGGGAAGCCTTGACCACAACCTCCGCAGGAATCTCGTATCCAGCGAATGAGGGTATGTTGTACAAGATTATGGGTAGGTCAGCTTCATCGGCGACCCTTCTGTAATGGTTCAGTAGAGCCTCAGGGGTTGGGTGAAAGTACCATGGTGGATGTATGACTGCCGCGGTTGCTCCGGCGTCCTTTGCATCTTTCGTGTAGGTGATGGTGTCTCGAGTAGTTATGCCTCCAGCCCCAGGTATGACTGGGATTCCTTTCTTATCAGCCTCCCCAACCACAGTCTCTATTATCTTCCTCCTCTCTTCCCTGCTGAATTTTGGTCCCTCACCGATTGTGCCGAGAGGAAAAAGGCCGTGTACACCGCCATCGATAAGGAAGTGTGTCACCTCAACCAAACCTTCAAGATCAACATCTCCATCCTTAGTTAGGGGGGTGACCATCGGCGGAATCACCCCTTCAAAATAGTTTATCCTCATTTACTGCACACCGAGCCACATAATCTAATTGAGCTGAATATATTAAAGAATTTTCATGTTTCGTTGACGACGACGTACACAAGTTACCTCTTTAATAATGTGTAGGTTAATAAGATACTCTGAAACAATTATTTCCCAGAAGAGGTGATTTTTATGAAGTTGGATGGTAAAGTTGCGCTCATCACCGGAGCTAGTAAGGGGATTGGGAGGGCGATAGCGGTAGCATTCGCAAGAGAAGGAGCTGATGTCGCCGTAAACTATCTAACTTCTGAGGAGGATGCTAAGAAGGTTTTCGAGATCGTGACCTCAATGGGCAGAAGGTCCATTCTTGTTAAGGCCGACGTTTCAAAGTCAGACCAGGTCAAGATGATGGTAGATAGGGTTATCGGTGAGTTTGGCCGCATCGATATTCTTGTGAATAATGCCGGCTTCACCAAGATGGCAAGTATCTTAGAGTTGGCTGAAGACGTTTGGGATGAGATAGTTGACGTGAACATGAAAGGAACTTACCTTGTCTCCAGGGAGGTTCTCAAACATATGGTTGAGAGGAAGAGTGGGGTTATCATCAACATGGCCTCGGTTGCAGGGATCGTTGGGGAGACGGCTCTACCAGGCAACCTCCACTATAACGCGGCCAAACAGGGAATAGTCGCCATGACCAGAACCATGGCGAAGGCTTTCGCACCCGATATCAGGGTCAACGCAATCGCACCAGGGGTGATACTTACCGACTTTCATGCTAGAGCAGGGGTGACTGAGGAGAGGATAAAGAAACGTATTCAAGACGTCCCCCTCCTCCGTGCTGGAAGACCAGAGGAAATTGCGAGTGTAGCGGTATTCCTAGCGTCGGAGGATTCGAGCTACATTACGGGTCAGACCATCGTGGTCGACGGTGGACTTGGGATGCCTTAAAAACAATACTCACTCTGAAACGTTGCCTGCTCGCCTATCCACTATAACTACAGCCGGGCTCCCTACTTTTTGGCGGTATTGCCTTGTCGAGGTCTCTCGTCGAGGATTACAAGGGGAGAATTTTGCATTTGGACAATATAGAATCCTTTTGTTTGATATTTTACCCACATATTGAAAATTTAGTTCCTCTGCATCACTCTTGATCTTGCTACGGCTGAGCCATAATATTTATCTGTGAAAAGCAGAAAAAGTGGGAGGATCAAATCTGCAACATGCAACTCTAACGTTCATTTATTTTGTCAGGTCTTGAACAACAGCTTTTGGTGCTGCTGTTCTTACGGTCTCTATTCCTTTCTGGCATGCAGCCTTCGAGGAATAGGCTTCACTGGCTGCTATTGGCTCCCCGTTTGCGGCTCTGAGTCTCCATCTGAACTTTCCAGCGGTGTCCTTGAAAATTTCAAACTGTGGTTGGGGCATAAATGGCAACCCGTAACAGGATCTTTTCTATGCATATAAAACTTCTTCTTCAAATGCGATATGCCCTTTTCGGAGCTCGCGAGAACAAGTTTGGTCAAAAAATATTTTTCATGCTCTTTCTCCTGAAGGCTATTCAGTACAGGCTTGGATTTTCGGGATGCTGGTTACGATAAACTCTAGCTGATAGGTTTTGGGCTCTGATAACTTCTAATATTTAATTTCGGTACCCTTTGAAAATGCTTAACGTTACAGGTTATCAACGTCAAATCATTACTTATCGCTAAAGATATTATTTCTTTAGCGATAAGTAGACCGCACCCAGAAGTTATACATAGTCCTCTTGCACCCAACTGGGCTTGCAAGTTCATGCCTAGAAAATGTGAACGCTACTCCTTAAATGGAACAGTTGCCTAACCATCTAAAATTTTTTATATTAGATTTCTCGCTAATATATAACACGGGATTTCTGTTTTGTCCGAGGAGAAGAAGGTTTCTAGAAGAGGCTGGATTAAGTATGCTGGTGCTGGGGTCGTTGTTGTAGCCGCTGCGGCTGGAGCAGGATACTATGCGACGCTTCCGAAACCAACACCCACTCCGACACCTACCACGCCAACACCCACACCAACGCCGACACCTACTCCGACGCCCAAGCCTAAAAAGCTGGTTGTCTGGGGTAGGGCCTCATATGCGCCTGCACAGCAGTATTGGGCGAACGATGTCTTCCGTCGATGGGCCGACGAGAGAGGCATCGGCATAGAAATTACCTGGATTCCTGTTGCTGACTGTGCGCCTAAGATGGCTGCAGCCGTTGCCGCAGGAACCCCACCTGACGTCGTCATCGGTGGGACTCCATATATGATATATGCTGAGAGAGGTCTCCTGGCT
>JAGTQO010000021.1:0-3343 GCA_018396565.1 Candidatus Bathyarchaeota archaeon | reverse complement strand
CAAGCTTGGGAGGGACGATATATACGATATAAAGTTGAGGCAGGGGACATGGGATGGTGAGACCTACGCCATCTCAAGCGGGTTCGAGTTAACATGGCTGCATGTCAGAAAAGACTTCGCTGAGAAGGCTGGAGTTACAAAACTGTTTCCCTTCAAGACAGTGGATGATCTCTATGAGGCTTCCAAGAAGATGACGGGAATAGAGAAGGATGTATATGGTGTCGGCATACCACTTGGAGGTTCAGGATTCGACTGCGGATGGACGTTCCATGAATTCTTCTATGGTTTCGGAGGGAAATATGCAACGGGCAGATCCTCAGCAGAAGTCGTCATCGGTAAGGAGCCGAACCGTTCAGCGGCGAAGAAGGCCCTACAGGTCTTAAAGAAGATATATGATGAGAAGTGGACACCCCCTGACTCTGGTGAGTGGACAGATATATCGAACAACCTAGCTTATCTGGGTGGAAAGGTTGCGATGACCTCGAATCCAATGAGCATCTGGTATGCGATAATGACTGGGAAACCGGAGCTTGTTCCGAAGACCATGCTCGTCCCGGACCTGTTCCCCATAGACCTGGGTGACGAGGCTTGCTTCGTATTCAAGGGTGCAAACCAAGACTTGGGTAAAGAGCTTATCCTGAAATTCTTCGAGGATAAAGAGGCCTATAGGAAAGGGTGGTGCGCCCAATCGTTCTGGTATAACCTACCCATATTCAAAAGCCAGATGAATGCGATAAGTAAGGAGTGGAAGGAGGGCAAGTATCCATATTGGGGAATAGATCCTGCTGAGGCTGTTTCCAGAGCCCTCACAGTAGACCCAATACTTCCGCCAATCGGTGTAGTCGATAGTTGGTATCGTGGATGGGGTGTGAATGATATGGTGGTGAGGGCTGTCGTCAAGGGCGAGGATCCAGACAAGGTCATCGACTCCGTCCAGAAGACTCTTGAGGACGCCATGCTGAAAGAGTATAAGAAGTGAAATTGTTCCAGACAGGTTTTGAAGGTTGAAGGTTAGGGAAGTACTCTCAAACTGGCTGTATATAACCCCGGCATTAGCAGCTATCTTCGGAGTCTTAACCATCCCCCTTTTTTTATCTTCTGGCTGAGCTTCCAACATATGCCTACAGGACTGTCACCTACATTCGTAGGGCTCGAGAACTATAAGGAGATATTAGGTCTCCCTGAACTGTATGTTAGCCTCCAACGTACCTTCACTTACGCATTCATAGCCGTCCTCATCAAGGCCGTCTTCGGGTTGGGTGTGGCTTTGCTTCTGAATCAAGAGTTTAGGGGGAGAGGTTTTCTAAGGGGGATAGCCATCATTCCATACGCTCTACCGCCATTCATATGTGCCATACTCTTCTGGTTTGTATATGACTATCGCGGTACTGGAAACATAATTCTCGAGACTTTCGGTTTGAATTCTATTCACTGGCTCGGATATGACCATGCAATGTTCTCGGTCATCCTAGTAAATGTGTGGCATGGTTGGCCTTTCTTTTTCCTAGGTTTCCTGGTTGGCCTGCAAGCTATACCGGTCGAACTATATGAGTCTGCGGTTGTCGACGGCGCCTCCTCCATCCAAAAATTTAGACATATCACCCTACCTTTGCTGAAGCCTGTATTCTTCATTGTATGTGGCCTCTCGTTGATGTGGACGATGGGCGATTTCGTGATTCCATGGTTTATGACTGGGGGAGGGCCACTCGACGCAACACTCACGATTCCAATAGCATCCTATAAACTCGCCTTTCTGACTAGGCTGGATATACCCCTTGCCAGCGTCTACAATGTCACAGTCTTACCCGTATATCTACTCTTGATCTACTATATTGTGAAGAAACTTGAGGTGGGAACATGAGTAGGATAGTAACATTTGTAGGTGTGGTCTTGATTCTGGTGACGATAGGCATCCCAATCTACTGGCCCCTTAAAACATCCCTCTCTCCCCCTGAGGAGGTTTGGGAGGTTGGTATCCCTAAGAATCCCACCCTGAGCAATTACATAGACATCCTATCTTCTGAAATTCCTAAAGGTAGGATGTCTGAGGTTGTTGGGACCTTCACGGTAGTGTCACCCTCCGCCCTCAACCCTCTCAAGAACTCTATCCTAGTAGCGACGGTCACCGTGGCTCTGACCTTGATTGTAAGCAGCATAGCAGCCTATAATCTGGCAAGGTTCTCATATAGGGGGAAGAGGTTCGTATCCCTCTTTGTACTCTTCGCATACATCTTCCCACCATTCATATTGATGGCTCCGTTAATGTTCATCCTGAGCAAGATCGGTGCCCTCAACAATCTCATAGCATTATCATTCGTCCACTTAGCCTATACCGTACCATTCTCAACCTACATGTTGAGAGGTTACTTCCTGAGTGTTCCAAGGGACTTGGATGAAGCAGCCTATGTGGACGGATGCTCTAGACTCCAGGTCTTCCGAAAGATAATTATGCCGCTTGCACTGCCAGGCTTGGTCACTGTAGCTGTCTTCTCGTTTGTCATGTCTTGGGGGGATGTTGTGTTCTCTCTGGTGGTTCTCCAGACAGGGGAGAACTTCACCCTACCCTTATACGCCAGCAGCTATTTATGGGGTTGGGAGATCACTGATCCTGGGGGGCTCTCTGCCCTAGCAGTTATCGCTGGAATGATACCTGTCATACTGTTCCTCTCAATTCAGAAATTTGTCAGGATGGGCTTACTCGCTGGGGCAGTGAAAGCGTGATGATGTAGTCTTCTACTTCTTCAGTGGAACTGATAATTTATACAAGGCATATCTCACCTCCAAATGATGTAGTCTTCTACTTCTTCAGTCTAAGTATTATGTTGGTCCTGCGAAAAACCTAAGTTAACTGGTTTCTAACAATCCCCTTGAGATTCTTCGCCTCATTTTCAATGTTGTCACGGTCGACCACAATAGTATTATGCTATGAAAAGCAGAAAAGGGGAGGATTAAATTGGCTACATGCGATATCGCTCTGTCAGAAGCTTGTGGGAAGAAGTGAGCGTCAACGATATTTTTCATATGTTGTCTTCGCTGAGTCTTCTTTTCGTCGGGAGGCCGTCTGGGGCAGGATTACTTTTGGGATGCGAATCATGACTAACTTTAGCTGGATTTTCAGGTTCAATAGCTTCTAATATTCAATTTCGGCACTCTTTGAAAATGCTTGACATTACGGGTTATTAATGTCGAGCCATGACTTATCGCTGAAGAGGCTATTATAATATCAGCTAGACTTATCATTACTCCACTCTTGGCAGCTGCAACTTCCACCTCAGCGGCCTCGACTGCTATATCATATGTTACAGGCAGAATTTCGAAGGCACTCAGGTCCCCAACCTCTTTC
>JAGTQO010000116.1 GCA_018396565.1 Candidatus Bathyarchaeota archaeon | reverse complement strand
CACCACCCTCCTTATCTTCTCAATCTTGCCGGCAAATTCCTTGACATCTCCCTGATGGATCCTAGACTTCACCTCTCCAACAACCAATATCCTCTTTCGACCCTTCAAACCTTCACCGTAAAGGTTGACTTCGACACTCTCACCCTCAACCTCTATGATCCGCCTCTCGAGCTCTTCAACCTTCACGTTCTCATGTCTCTCAAGCCACGGAGGCAGCATAACCATGGCGACATCCTCGAGGCCATATCCAATGGTGTCTGAGAGTCTACCCACAGCTACAGCCAAACGTCCAACAGCATCCTCAGTCCTCTTCTGGGCTTCAGCGAGCTCACTCAGCCTTTCATCTGTTCTCCTCTGAGCCTCAATGAGTTTCTCAACAGCGTCCTCGAGCCTCAGAACCCTCTCCTCAGTCCTCTTCTGGGCTTCAGCGAGCTCACTCAGCCTCTCCTCTGTTCTCCTCTGGGCTTCAGCAAGTTTCTCAACAGTATCCTCGAGGCGTACCATCCTCTCAGCTAAGTCACGAACCGCACCTGAGAGTTCAGAGACTGTCTTGGTAAGCTTGTCGAAGTCTTCTCTTGTAACCTTGATCTCGCCGACCCTCTGGTCTACAATTCGGATAATAGTCTCATATAGCTCGCCGGTCAAGGCCAATCGTAGAAACCCCTACAGTAAAACATGTTAGAACAGTATTTAAACGTCGCCTTCAAAGATTTCTGGCTGAAGCACTTAAAGCACAATAGTAATCCCTATCAAATATTGAATGAGTTAGGGGTCGATAGGCTAGACTTATAAGTTGACATCGCATCTGAATTAATAGATAGCAGTTGCCGGTATGTCCGAAATGTGGCAGACTCATTTCTGATAGGAGACTGAGACGTCATAAGAGTCGATGTGGAAAGAAGCCGAGGATTAAGAAAGTGGTCACTCAGGAAAATGTAGTCCCAGCCATGTTGTAACATCACATAATTCGGATCCAAGAATCGTAGACGCATCTTAAATATGTAGTTCACATGAAACAATTGCACCTAATTTAATTATAGATATCCCAAAGAAATTGCATGATAGGATGAGAAGCATAGGGAGATCGGACGGAGAAGTTATTCGGAGCCATCTCAGACCATTTGCGTATAGTTGGGGGGAGTTCATATTAGGAAAAGGGGGATCTATCTACGAGATTTCTGTTGAGAGGGCGGTTGAACAGTGTATCGAAAAATGGTCGAACTCGAATGGAAGAGAACCTCTATGACACAAGCGTAATGATAGACTCGGCAGAAGAGGCCTTAAGGAACAGAGGCTGCGATGAGGCTCTGAGATTATCGGTGAGACCGTCCTAGTTAAACCCCCACCGGCGATAGAGGTCCTGATAGCTGATATGACCATCCTCAGACACAAAACTCGTAACTGAAGATGAGTACTTCAAAGATTTATGGTCGACGGGAAATGGACTCAAGATAGAATTCGTGGCAAGTGATGTTTCGAGTTGTTTGACAGCTTGCTGTAATTCCCTGAACCGACCAGCCAGTCTCTATCAATTAATTCCTAAACATTCGCCTATTACTCAGCTGAAGTGATTGGTGTGGGGTACTCGTATAATGCGGTTGGCGAGGTTCATGTAAGATGTTGAGAAGGCGGTTACTATCAAAATGTGGATCTTCAGACTCTACTCATGGATATTATGGTCATTCAAAGATTTGATGTTTTGAGTTGGTTGAAGAATCTCTTCCCATACAGGGGTATGCCGAATCTTAGGGTGTCCAATATGAATCTGTCGCCTAGCCTCAACAAGTTGAGGAACTCCTCGGCGGTGTAGACGTGTGGCTCAAGGTCTATCGGCATCCTATTATCAGAGAAGATGGTGTGCCTGTCGAGGATGTTTGAGGGTAAATCGTCGGCGATGATTAGGATGTCTGCGTCTGATGTTCCGGTATATGTTCCTTTGGCTAGGGAGCCTACCAGCACTATCGTTCTGACATTTCTCTCTTTCGCTTTTCTCCTTGCATATGAGTGGAGTCTCTTAAGAACATCATCGAATCTGATCTTCAGGTATCTTACTTCTGCAGTATTCAACTATTCTCCTGGCCTCCTCAACGGCCTTCAGAGCCTCATCATATGTGTAATAGTCTAGGGGTGCGCCTTCAGGGTGGAAGTTTGGGTATCTGGTTGGTATGTAGTGTTTGTCAAGTTCCTTGGCTTGTTGAATTAGGTCTTTTGGAGGTTTGAGTTTTTCAGGGAGGTCCCGAAACATTCTTGAGATCGAATGTCCTATTGCGTCTATGTGTATGCTCTGGTATAGGGCTTTCACAGCCTTCTCAGCGGACTGATGTGATGCGAAGCAGGCCCACTCATAGTCTCCAGTCTCAACAGACTTTCTGGCATGTTCAAGGTCCTTTACAGCCTGTCTCAACCAGTCTCTGCATCTCATAACCATATCTCTCACCAAGAAATATATTCACGTTCACCGCAATTTATATTGGCTGTTTTAGACCTACTCTAATCGAGGCCTTATCTTTTATATGAGGAGTTTTCATTCTCTAAATGCTACTGGAGGATATTGCGTTTGGTGAGGGTAGTGTCGAAATACGGAGTCTCACATTTGAGTTTACTTGCCCCTGCAGGGATTCTTAGCTGGCTACTACTGAAGCATATCCCTCAAGGTTTCGACGCCACATCTCTTGTGATGGTTTACTTGTGGAGGGTGGCTGGCGGGGTCTATGTTGATCTTCATGGTTTGGTTCAGGTTTGGTTTGGGAGGTTCTGGTTTGAAGTCTTACAGGTGAAGATGTCCAGTCAAACATGTTTTGGGGATGTGAAGGATCTCAAGAATCTTTTCTGGAATGGTTTGATGCTGATCTTCTTCGGGTCATGTAAGGTTTCGGTTGTCGTTCCAACATTGAATGAGGAGAAGTATCTGGGGGGATGTTTGAGGTCTCTTCAGAGGCAGGATTTCGACGGGGAGTTTGAGGTTATTGTTGTGGACGGTGGGAGCGTCGACTCGACGGTTGATGTTGCAAGAGGGATGGCTGATAGGGTTCTGGTCTGTGAGGGTAAGCCGGTTGGGGACTCAAGGAATATTGGTGCGAGGTTTGCTCAGGCCGATAAGGTTGCTTTCATAGATGCTGATACGGTTGCCTCTGGAGGTTGGGTTAGAAGTCTCTGGGAGGCTCTTTCTGTGCCTGGGGTTGTCGGTGCTACAGGCCCTACACTGCCGTATCGCGGTTCAGGTTTGGACTATGCGGTTTACAGTTTCACTGTCAACCGGCTCCAGCGCCTCTCAATAAGCTTAGGTGTACCGCACATAGCGGGGTTCAACTGCGCCTACAGGAAGGAGGCTCTGCTTAAATGTGGGGGTTTCGGTGAGGGCAGGACTCTCTCCGAAGATCTCGCTCTATCCTTGAAGATCAGATGTGAAGGTAGACTTGTCTATGATGAGGGGATGGTGGCTTACACATCCTTGAGGAGGATTAGAAGGTATGGTTATGTGAGGCTAGGAGTCTTCTATCTTCTCAACGATTTAGCTTTCACCCTCACGGGGAGGAGCCTACACTATCCGCCTGTAAGATGAAGAATCTAGATTCTAAAGATCCGGCTTGATGATAATAGGCTTAATAGCTGCCTGTGGTTCATTTAGAGTATTCTCATTAAGTTCTCTCCAATATTTTTCTCAACACATAGTCTCGAGGATATTGTTCTTATGATTTGATTCTTGAAGGTGGTTGCTAATTATCGCATCTTGTTCTCTCCATTATTCGTCAGGGGGTGATTCTGACAATATTTGGTAGGATGTCAAAGTCTGAGTCGTAACTCATGATCTTGTTTATTCCATTTCTTATGGCTGTTCGGCCCAGAGAAGGCTGCTGA
>JAGTQO010000115.1 GCA_018396565.1 Candidatus Bathyarchaeota archaeon | reverse complement strand
CATGAATCTGTCGCCCTCAATCAAACGACGCAGATCATCCATCCCGAAAGCCAACCGGACCACAACCTCACAGACAAGATTCACGAATCAACATCAACATATTTAAAATCTCCATATCAAAGACCTATGTGAACACTTTATATGTGAATCCTAGAGGATGGATGTTTGGTGTAAGGTCATGGAGGCTATAATCTCAAGGAGGAGCATCCGCAAATATACAGACCAACCCATCCCCGACGATAAGGTGGAGATGCTTCTGAAAGCCGCGATGAGTGCACCCTCTGCTGGAAACCAGCAGCCCTGGCACTTCATAGTGATAAATGAACGTAAAATCCTTGATGAGATACCGAAGTTTCACAGTTACGCCCAAATGTTACATGAGGCGCCCCTAGCCATCCTGGTCTGCGGCGACCTGAAACTTGAGAAGCATAAGGGATTCTGGACTCAAGACTGCTCAGCAGCCACAGAGAACATTCTGATAGCGGCCAACGCCAACGGTCTAGGAGCAGTCTGGCTCGGAATCTATCCTAGGGAGGAGCGTATAAGAGGCTTGAAGAACCTTCTGGGCCTACCTGAACATATCATACCATTCTCACTCATCCCAATAGGATACCCTGCAGAACATAAACCTCCAGCCGAACGTTACGACGAGTCAAGAATACATTACAACCACTGGTAAACCGACTGAACAAATGTACTCCAGCCCCTCCAACCCAAAAATACGACCAAGAATGCAAGGCAGACTTAAGGGGATAGGCGACCCGACAGGCAGATCAGCCTCAACCCCAACCCACAGATTCTTAAAGGTATGCGAAGAAGATTACAGCCAAGACCGCTGAAATAATCCCTAGAACATTTATCGTGTCGACCCTTTCACGCCAAAATGTCACAGCCAATATGCTTGTCACCACAAAACTCAGCTGGACGATTGAGAAGTTGACACTCACATCGCCTTCCCTCAGAGATTCGAGAAGAAGTAGGAAGGCCGACGACAACATCACACCACAGGCAGGCGCATGAACCATTGTAGTTGAGGATAATTTCGAGGCTCCCTTTAAAGAAGCCACGGCGAATGCCAAGGATATGAAGAAGAGGCCTTGAACAACCAGTATACCTGTCGGCGTACACCCAGACATCACAGCCACCTTATATAGGAATCCGAACAGGCCGTAAGTGAGTGTGGCCAGTATAAGCTTGAGAACCCTTGATTGAGGTACGGACTGGAAAACTAAACCTCTTGACAGGATGAGGATACTGAAGGCAGCTAGGGCTGTGGCTACGATCTTCCCAGCCGTAGCAGATTCGCCCAGAAAGATGAAGGCCAATACAGCGGTTACGATGAAGCTGAGTCTGAAGACTGGAACGTTAACACTCGCCTGGCCACCACCCAAACCTGCAAGAAAGAGCAGCACTGAAGAGTATGCTAGGACGGCGCATCCGAAACCGAATACCAATGTTAAAATAGTCACTTCGAGACCTCCTGAGTACAAGGTGTAGGTGAGGCTCGTCGCGTTGAAGAAGACCGCCTGATATGCAAGAAAAATTTCAGGGTCAGCCGCCCTCATCCTAACCCTCTTATATAGAAAGTCGGACGTACCTGTCAGAAGCATACTCACAACCGCGAGCAGAGTAGAATCTGCCAAAATACGTTACACCTTCATTAAGGCCACACCTATAACACATATAACGTTTTATTCATCTAAAATCCTGAGAATGTCGCCTAGACGCTCGTCAACCACTCCAGCTCCACTCAATATATGCGTAAACCTAGACCTGAAAACGAGCCGTTGCATAGTAAAAACCTAAATAGATTAATAACATCGTTATATAAGAAGTGTCTCATTTGAGGCCCCCATGCGAAGAGATAGTTCAGCAGCTCCTCCCAGCATTCAGATCTCTAGTAGCCAAGGAACTCATTGAGAAGCACAGACTATCCCAGACGGAGGCTGCTAGAAGGCTTGGGACAACCCAAGCCACAATAAGCCACTATCTAGCGTCAAAAAGAGGCTTCAAAGATTCGGAGAAGTTAAGATCCATCCCCGGCGTGATGGAGGCTGCGGTTAAAGTTGCGAAGGAACTTGTCGAGGAGAAATCCTCAAGACCAGAATTCACACCTAATTTCTGCAGGGTCTGCGCAGCCTTGCGTGGAGTCAAAAACTTATGTAAAGTCTAGAAAGATCACATCAAAAATAAGTTCGGAGTATATGTGTGGAGGCGTCGACTCAGCAACCTGCACAATCAAATACTGGGGTTGAAACCTTTTTTGCGAGTTACTGAAAAATTCAAGGTTCGTAAGGTCACCGTAGACCCGAACATATCTTCAATTCTTGAGGAGGAGGTTGCTGTCGAGGCGCCGGTAAGAATACACTTAAACAATATGCGAATAGCCACCTTGATGGCGTCCCCTACGATGTTGCGTGAGCTGGCTGTTGGCTACATCTTCTCTGAAGGCATTCTTAATGATAGGGGGGTTGTGGAGAAGGTCACCGTCGAAGGGTATGACGTACATTTATGGTTGAAGGAAGATGTGAAGGCAGATCTAGTTGACCTTGAAAAAGCCGGTTGGGGGACGGTTATCACTTCGGCATGTGGATCGACATCTGACTACGTAAATAATATGTTCAGGTATGGTGAAGTCTCCAGCACATACTCCATATCTGCCGAAGAGATTGTTAGGATGGTTTCCGAATTGAATTTTAATTCTAAAACATTCAAGGTTACGGGAGGTTTACATTCAGCCGCCATCTTCGAGGATGGTGTGATGGCCTCTTTCTCCGAGGATGTTGGCCGCCACAACGCTGTAGACAAGGTGATAGGCTCATCTATCCTGAAGAATGTTAGGTTCGACCGGTCCATCCTCGTAACCTCAGGTAGACAGACCGGTGAGATGGTGGCCAAGGCTGTTAGGATGGGTATCCCACTCTCAGTCTCAGTCTCAGCACCCACACATTCAGGCATCAAGATTGCTGAGGAGAGAGGTCTGACCCTCATCTGCTTCGCCAGAGGGAAAAGATTCAACATCTACACGAGACCTGAGAGGGTCAGGCTCAATAAACATAAATACTGACATACGAGACGAAAGTTAGATCCTTAAATAATGTTTTTCAACTCATCCATCGAATCCAGAACCTCAACACCCATCTCCCTCGCCCCTTCAACCTGATATGGATTGTTTGCAACAACAACTATCCTCATCCCAGCCTCCACAGCAGCTATGACATCGAATATCGAGTCTCCGACGATGATGCAATCATCCGGTTCGACGCCGAGCCTCTCAACTGTTAAAATGAAGATTCTTGGATTCGGCTTCGCCTCAACAACATCCTCAGAAGACACTACCGTATCGAAGTAATGTTGGATGCTGAACCTGCCCAGAACCCTCATCACACTAGGCCTATCAGCTGAAGTTGCAAGACCCAAACATACACCCTTCGACCTCAAATATCTCAATGTCTCCTCAACACCTTTAAAGAGCCTTATCCCACTTGAAGTCTCTATGAACTCCCTCCTCTTCTCCATCACAATATCGTCTATGAGATGGTGCACACTCTCAGGCAGGATCTCAGCCAGAATAACCTTGGCTGGCTTCCCAAATCTTCTATAAATCTCCTCATCATCAACCTTGAGACTGTACTTTCTCAGAGCCCTCCTGAAAGACTCTAGATGAGCCTCATAACTGTCAACTATGGTGCCGTCGAAATCGAATATAACCGCCTTGATCAAGTTACTATTCACCGATCATCCACAAGCCTGGAGAGATCCTGGGCCAGAGTCTCAGCCAGATTCTCCATCATCATTCAAACCTTTCAGCGCAGACGAGACAGCAGAAATAATATTCTTTCCCGTCTATGGTTCTCT
>JAGTQO010000114.1 GCA_018396565.1 Candidatus Bathyarchaeota archaeon | reverse complement strand
AAGATAACCCTCCAAGCATATGCGTCCCTCACAGTATTCCTCACCTCAACGGTTGGCCTAGCCATATTCGGCTTAACCTCTCTTCTTGGCATGCTTTTAGGCGCGACTCTTACGTCAACCATCGTAGCCGCCTTCACCCTAGGCTTTACCGGTAGCCTGACGATGTTCATGAGCCTATACTCATATCCTTCCCTGCAAGCCGGTACGAGGAGGAGAATATTGGAGGAGGAGTTGCCGCATGTGGCAAGCCACATGGCTGTCCTCTCAACAGCAGGTCTTCCTCCTGAGAGGATATTCAGGTCTCTGGCCCAGATTGGGATGAAAGGTTACAGGAGTGTTGTGGCCGAGGAGTCCAGGAATATTGTGAGGGATGTGGGTCTCCTAGGATATGACGTGATCTCGGCGATCGAGAGGAGGATGAGGAACTCACCGTCTAGGAGGCTCGTAGACTTCCTCGACGGATTCATATCGGTATCCAGGTCCGGCGGGGACTTGACAGGCTACCTCCTAACCTCAGCGAAGGGGTTCATGGATTCAGCAAGGATAGCTGCTAGGCAGCTCGTTGAGACCCTCACAGGCATAGCTGAAGTCTACATATCCCTTATGGTTGTGTTCCCCCTTCTCGTAATCATAATGCTCTCTGTGATGGGTATGATAGGTGGAACCATTGCAGGGATGAGCATAATACTCTTCATGCAGTTGATAACATACATAGCCATACCCCTATTCGGAATAGTCCTTCTACTTCTGTTGGACTCGATTATGCCGCCGAGGTGATATGGGGCTGCTCATGTTCAGGGTCTCGAAGAGAGATAGGGCAATAGTCCTGACAGTATCAACCATACTATTCACAGCCCAGATACTCACAATAATCATCAACGAGCTTTACTTTAAGGTACCACTCATATTCACCCCTGACCAACTCCTCTTCCTAACCATGATAGTGACCATATTCCCACCTGCAGCAGCGAACTACTTCGACTTGAGATGGAGGTCGAGTGTGGACAAGAATATTCCAGAGTTTCTGAGGGAGCTCTCAGAGGCTGGTAGGACAGGTATAACCTTGACGAGGGCCCTCGAGCTCGCTTCGAAGAGGAGGTACGGCCCACTCTCATCTGATCTTGAGAGGATAGTCAACAAACTCTCCTGGGGCGGGTCTCTAGAGGAGGCCCTGAAGGACTTTGCTGAGAGGGTTGGGACGAGATTGGCTAAGAGAACTTCGATCCTCCTCTCCGAGATAAATAGGGCTGGAGGAGACATAAGGGATGTCTTGGATATGGTGAGTAAACATATTCGGGAGTTGCAAGTTATTGAGGAGGAGAGGGCGAGCCAACTTAGAATATATGTGGTGATCGTATATGTGGCGTTCTTCATATTCCTATTCATAGACTATGTTATTCTGGAGACTTTCCTGTCGAAGATTGAGTTGCTCAGGGCTGGGTTGAAGGAGGCTGGCGGAGTATTCGCGGTGGCCGGCCTAGACTTGAGGAGCATCAAGACGGTGATGTTCCACATGTCTGTGATTCAGGGCCTCTTCGGAGGTCTGGTCGCTGGGAAGATGGGTGAGGGGAGTCTGGGCGCCGGCTTGAAGCATTCAGCAATCCTGATGAGCATCAGCCTCATAATATTCTACTATTTAATGTAGGTTGTCGAAGATGGTTACTGGAGCCCCAGCTGGAGAATCAGCGATAGGTACTGTAGACTATGACGATGAGTCTTTTAGTCTGAGTTCTAACCAATGCGTCATATCAGCACCCCAAGAATCAATGTTGGAGAGAGGTGTCTTCGTCAAGATAGGTAATACAGATCAACCTTACTTCATAGGGCAGATCATTGAAGGCCCATTCTACACCAGCCGCTACTCGGAGACTCATGGAAGATACGTCGCCGAACTAATCTCATATATTGACCGGGACTCGGTGAGAGCTGTGTTATCGAGGCCTGCGCCTGGTACAGAGGTTAGAACCGTGGAGAGCGGGCAGGTTCAGAGTCTATTGGGAGTCTCAGGAAGCATGTATATGGGTTATGTGACGACGGATAGGAAGGTTTCTGTGATGATGGATTCGGCGACCTTAACCAGGCATGTAGGCGTCTTCGGAACTACTGGGAGCGGGAAGTCCAATACTATCCAGGTCTTCATGGAGGAGGCTTCTAAGAAAGACTTTGCAGTCTTGGTCTTCGACGTTGAGGGTGAGTACATCTTTATGGACAGGCCTACCGATAGGCTCATAGAACGTCTAGAGACTTTCGGCCTGAAACCTGCTGGTGCAAGAGACTTCAGGGTCTATGTTCCATACCCATCATTCACCCATAGGGTTGGGGCTGAGAGGTTTGCCGTAAAATTCTGTAATGTTGACATAGATGTGTTCTCCGAGGTTGCAGGCCTGAGTAGGCTCGAGCAACTCTACTTTCAAGACTTGATAGAGAAGGTTGCAGCAGTCACCCCCGAGACCAAGCCTGTGACCTTGAAGGCTATCATAGACCGTCTGGCCCAGAGACTCAAGGGCCAAGCCGAGTATGCGACGATGCCGCCTTTCATAGTCGAGGTGAACACCACCCTATACAGTAAGTTACGTCTCATATCAGGCTTGAACATAGTCGATGCAGACGCTGAAGGTATCAGTATGGATGAGATATTCAAGGAGGGCAGAATCTCTGTACTGGACTTGAGCGATGCTTCAGACTATGTCAGAAACATCGTCATAGCCGATCTTCTCAGCAAGGTCTTCAAATATAAGGTTGAGAATCCTGAATCTCCGAAACTTCTGATAGTCATCGAGGAGGCCCATACATTCATCAGCAGGGAGAAAAGAGACAGGATGATGGCTACCATGATGCTCATCATAGAGACCGCTAGACGTGGAAGGAAGAGGGGGTTGAGTCTGGGCATAGTGACACAGCAGCCAGCCCACCTACCATCAGAGATCCTCGAATTATGCAACACGAGGATAATACATAGAATAAGTTCGACGGCAAACATTGAAGTTTTGAAGGAGTCTACTGGAAATGTTCCTGAGGGGTTATGGAGCACAGTCCCATCCCTGGGTAGAGGTGAAGCGATCATTGCCACACCAAAATATTCTAGGGCCCTACCAGTCACCATGAGGCCGACGATGTCTATGAGAGTAGTCATGGAGTAAACCGTTTTTAGGCTTGCCGAAAAGATTCTTTATGAGGTATGCTCAAGATGAGAGGCTTGATCAAGCCGACGACCACCGTAATTCTTCTGTTCGCCACATTATATCTTATCCATTCGGCCTATTCCGCTGAGGTTGAGCTCTTTCTTGACGATGAGAAGGAGATGACTATCAGCGGCAGGTCACTGATACTCACAAGCGACATAGTAGTGAAGAACAAGAGTAGCCTAATCATCACAAACTCCAATATCCAACTCTCTGTGAGGGGTGAGAGGGGCTACAACCTGATCGCTCTCGACAGTGGGAAGGTGCTGTTGAGCTCCTCAACATTGCAGTCCCTATTCAACGCCTCAACCATAGAAATCTCAGGAGCAGCCAACATGACCATCCTCAACTCAACCATAACAGGATTCAACATCCTAACGTCAAGAGAGAACTCAACCATACATATTCACAATAGTAAACTCTTCATACCGTACATAAACTGTTCATGTAGGGCCCTCACTCTAACCGGCGGAACCATGCCCAAGGGCGAGTTGAAGATCAACAATCCAACGGTGAGCTTGGAGAGGTTCAAGGGCGATAGGATCCATCTCGATGTCGGCAACGCCACATTGAAGAATATCCAGGCCAAACATCTCGCGGCAATGTCCGTTGGAACCCTACAGTTGAACTCCTCAAGAATAGGAAACTGCACGCTGCAGTCAAATGTGAAGGTGGTCATAGCAGACTCTACATTTGACTGGTTGAAATTCCTCTCATCAGGGGATGCGGTTAACGTGACAGTGTCCAAGGGTAGGGCTGGAGGCCCGATCTACGCCGACACAAACGTCACCGTTCAGAGATACTGGTATCTTAAGGTCAATGTCACAGACCTGGCTGGAACCGGAAT
>JAGTQO010000020.1:7250-22676 GCA_018396565.1 Candidatus Bathyarchaeota archaeon | reverse complement strand
AGGGGGAGGTTCCTCCAAACGCTGTAGCCGAAGAACAGTATGATCTTTCGATTCGAGGGTAGGCTCAACATTCTCCTAGCTTCACCCTTATCTCCACCAGCTATGGGATGGTATGGGAAAGGTATGATGTGGAGCTTATCTATCGGATAGACCGTTGAGAAGAGCCTCACATATCTCTCGTCGAAACATATTATGGCGTCCCATTCAAACTTGTAGAATAGAGGCTCCTCTGGCAAGTATCCTTCATGGATGACCAGAACTGTCTTAGAGTATCTTCTGATCTCGCCGTATACTTTGAACAGTTCAGTCATAGGCATTATCGCCAAGTTTTGAACGGTGAAGACTTCGGAATGGAACCTCAGGATCGGCTCAGGGTCAAGCCACTCCCTTCTACCCCAGTATGATGTCCCGAAACATCTCTCCACATACGTCTCATCTTCCTGGATTATAATCCCGTCCGGACTGTTGGAGCCGTCGTGGCCGAAGACTCTGAGTTCATGCCCAGCCTCAACCCACTCCCTACCTATCAGCTCAGCACATATTGATGGGCCTGAATTAGCGTTCCAAGGAGTCATCATACCTATTTTCATCAACCCCACCCAGATATGAAATATTTTTCAACTGTTGGACAACTGTTTGTATAGGCTGTAGTGTTGCATAGCGACTCTGCTCCATGAGGTTAGGGCAGCATATCTTGCCACGCGTCTCTTACAATCGTCTGCAAACTCTTCATCGGTGAGTATCTTTATGAGAATCTTCACTAAACCCTCCCTGTCACTTGGCTTGATCAGCGTATGAGGAGAGACTTCCCCCACCTCCACGAATCTTGGAACACTTGTTGCAATAATGGGCTTACAGGCTCCGAAGGCTGAGTGTAAGGCTCCACTGACCTCCATGAAGGGTTTATCATGTAGAAAAACGAAGACATCTGCACTGGTTAATAGGATTGGAACATCTTCCGGGGGCACATATTTTTCAATCAGCTTCACATGTTCATTCAGCCCTAAACTTTCAACCAGAACCCGCCTCCTAGAAACCTCCTCAATATCCATCCTCGAAGAGTACGGATGTAAGCCGCCGGCCAATACCAGCTTGACATTTGAAACGTGACCTGTAACATCTTTGAAAGCCCTTATCAGGAGATGATCGTTCTTGAAATATCTTATGAATCCGAATGAGAGTATTATCTTGTCGGATTCAGAGAATCCTAGGGATCTCTTTGCTATAGACGGTTCTCTAACAGGTATATTGGGGGTTCCGTGGGGTATTATGGTGATCTTCCCATCATCGATGTCGTAGTTACGCAGCCAGAGGCTCATCCCTCCTGAGTGCACAATCAACATGTCTGATAGGTCGGCGAGTCTCTTATGATTTCCAGATAAGTTCTCAATCCCGTAACTGATCTTTTCAGGGGTCTCTGGGGTATGCACCTCATGCATAGTCACCACCTTCCTGACTTTCAGCCTCTCAAGAAAGTTAAGAAACTCCCCATTCAACCCATATATGCTGTAGTCATGCTGAATATGGACGATGTCAGGCCTGACCTTGTAGATGACTCTCAATATATTCCCCGCGTAACTCTCACCTCTTCTGAAACATGGGATGCAGGTGAACCTCTCAGTTTCGAATCGTGAGGAACCATACTCGGCAGCCACCGTTATGCTGGTGTCCTCGGTTCCTTCAAGAAGTGCTTTGCATAGATTACCTGTATAGTCCGCTATTCCACAATGTTGGGGATGATATGTTGATATGTAACATATCTTCAACAGCTCATCCTGCCATCAGAGATGCGAATTCGCTGATGAAACGTTCAGGCCTGAACTCTCTGGCTCTTTCGACGCAGTCTGCCTGCATCATCCTCCAGTCTTCTTCATCCATCCTCAAAATCTGGATTGTTCTCTCTATGAATTCCTCATCATCCGCCACTAAGTATCCTGTCTTACCGTTGAGTATGGTCTCCCTCGCTCCCCCTGAATTGTAGGCTACTACTGGTGCGCCTTGACTCATAGCCTCGACAGGGGTCAAGCCGAAATGCTCACCTATCCTCGGGTGGCAGTAAACTTTTGCTACACGGTACAGTTTGAGCAGCTCCTCATCAGTAGGATCTATGTAAAACTCTATATCACGCATGTCTAGGTTAAGGAGAGACTCCAAGAATTTTTCGTGTCGCTCATCCCTGTACCCAGCAAGTACCAGCCTCGCATCCTTTACTTGCTCTTTTATCTTTGTAAAAGCCTTGACTAGGAAGTCTTGCCTCTTCAGTCTGGTGAACCTCCCAACACATAACATTATGTTCTCGCGGTTGGAGCCGAGATTTTCGGGCTCATCCTCGAAGATGTAGTCTATTGCTGGGTAAACCACTGTGGCGAACTTTCCCCAAAACCTCCTAACCGCTTCCTGAGTATACTTGGAATTGCATATTATTCTGTCAGCTGACCATAGGAAGAGCCTGTTGAACCATCCTGGGAACCTGTAATATTTGAGGTAGGTCTCCTCCAAACCTGCAGCCTCCTCCTCGCAGGGGAAATGTACATACTGTAATGTCTTTAGGCTTCTCCTGACAACTTTACTCAACCCCAGAACCACCGTATCCTCAGTCATAGATATGACGATGTTAGGGGAGACACTCTTCATAACATCTTTTACCGTAAAGTATATTGTCGCCAAATTATCTTGGATGGAGCCTGAGCCTCTCTGCCCGAACAGTATGGTCTTAAGGTTTGAGAATTCTGGAAATCCGCCTTCGAAGGTTGAGGTGAGAACATAGACTTCAACCCCGACCTTCTCCAGACCTACAGCCAGAATCTTGGTCAACCTCTCTCCACCTCCTTTGATGGAGAGATGTGGATGAATGATGAGTGCCTTCATCTCCCAGTGATCCCCCCCTCTAACCTTAATTATGATAAATTCTTTATTTGAATGGAAATCTTGTGAAATGGTTTCTCTACAGACTTTTAAAGTTTATAAGGTGTATCTTTTAGGGCTATCTTATAGTATTGCCTATCGATGAACAATTTAGGAATCGTCTTTAATTCAAACTTAAGATCTGGGGGATTATCTGTTTGAGTTTCGACGTTATGATGGAGTCTAACCGTCCGCTCCCACTGTTCAGAAGAGGAAAAGTCAGGGATTTATATGATATGGGTAAGTTTCTGCTGATAGTATCGACAGACCGAATCTCAGCCTTCGACTTCGTTCTTCCAAACGGTATCCCTAGTAAGGGCTGGGCATTGAACATGCTCTCAGTTTACTGGTTCGAAAAGACCAAGAACATATTCCCAAACCATTTCATAGAGAAAGTTGATGATAGAAGTATGAAGGTTCTAAAGGCTGAGAGGATCGATGTTGAGTGGGTTGCAAGAAGCTACCTGTACGGTTCAGCTTGGAGGGCCTATGCTCAGGGGAGACGTGTGATAAGTGGGGTCGAGCTTCCTGACGGTTTACAGTTGGCTGAAGAGTTGCCTGAGATCATTCTAACACCCACAACGAAGAGCGATACTGGGCATGACGTTGAACTCTCAAAGGTAGAAGCTTTAGAGAGGGGCCTCGTCTCAGAAGATGAGTGGAGAATACTTGAGGAGGCTACTTACAGGCTCTACGATTTTTATAGGGATGAGGCTTCGAGGCATGGATTGATAATTCCAGACTTCAAAATTGAATATGGTAGGGTCGATGGGGATCTCATACAGATAGATGAGCCTCCAACCCATGACTCAGCCCGCCTCTGGTCTAAGAAACATTACCGAACAGGTGAGAAGCAGGAAGCCCACTCCCTAGACAAGGAGTTTCTAAGAGATTTCCTTATGAGGATAGGTTACACAGGTGAGGGGCCGCCGCCGAGTCTCCCTCCACTTCTAGTTGAGGAGGTCTCGAAGAGATGTGTGGGGTCATATAAGGTTCTGACAGGCCAAGCCACCGTCGATGAACTCCACCTCATGAGTGTCGAGGAGGTCCTTGCGAAGTTGACTAGGCCCTGACGACCCTATAGTCTGATGCTTTCTTTAATCTGTTCATTATGGCCAACCCTAGACCGCACTCATCAACACCCTCAGCGATTATGATGTCGACCTCAGCCTCATCGAATCTTCTCAAACCATCGTATAGGCGGCTCGCTATCTCAAGTTTAGTTCTACCTAACTTCTCAACATAGTCAGCAGAATATTCCATGCCTGTTGTAGATGCTACGCCCACCCTCAAGCCCTTAGACCTGAACATATTTATCATCTCCCTAATCTTCTTTGCAACATCCTCATCCCTACCGGTGACCACTACCAACTCCGCTCTTGGAGCATAATGTCTATACTTCATACCTGGAGACTTGGCCAAGTCTTCGCTTGACATTTCCAGTTTAACTGATGGATGAACCTGAACTTGGCCGATAGCGTCATTCAACATTTCAAGGGTTACAGCGCCAGGCCTAAGTAGTTGGGGGGGGTTTACGGTTAAGTCGACGACGGTGGATTCGAGCCCGAAGGTTGTTGGGCCACCGTCCAAGATCAGATCAACTTCGCCTTTAAAGTCTTCAAGTACATGTTGAGCCTTGGTTGGGCTTGGCCGACCGGCCTTATTTGCAGACGGAGCCGCGATGGGGGTTCCGGACTCTTCAATCAAGGATAAGGCAACCTTATTGTTGGGCATTCTTAAAGCGACCGTTGGAAGGTTTGCTGTTGTGACGTCTGGGACAACTGGCTTCTTCTCCAGAACAATTGTGATTGGTCCTGGAAAGAATTTCTCAATAAGGATCTTGGCCTCATCTGGAATATTGGCTGCCAGCTTCTTGATCGAGCCTTCGTCAGCCACATGGACTATCAATGGATTGTCTAGGGGCCTCTCCTTCACAGCGAATATCTTTCTCACAGCCGTCGCGTTCATGGCGTCTGCTCCCAATCCGTAAACTGTCTCGGTTGGGAAAGCTACAAGACCGCCCATCCTGATGATTCTGGCGGCCCTCCTGATAATCTCAATGCTTGGATTCTGGGGTTCAACCTCACATATTTGAGTCATTCCAGACCCATCTCCTCATGATATCACATATCTTAGTATGGTGAATCTGACAGCTGGTCCCGCAGGAGCTGAGCCTGCAAAAAGCCGGTTACAATTCATAAGCTACTTGGGCGTCCTTAAAACCTTCAATCTACCGTTGTTACTGTCGTAATGTAGAATCAGTGAGTATCGGCCCCACTCAACAATCCATGGGATGGCTGATTCGGCGTCTTCATCTGACATCTCCTTCCTGAGAAATTCAAGTAACTCCTCCCTTGTAACTTCATGGTTCTTATGACTCTTAAGGAAATCCACAATCGCCTTGAAACCTGACAGTTTCATCACATGTTCGTTCAGAAACTTCTTCCTACTACTTGCACCTTTAGCAAGAAACTGCCGCCCCTCTTCGGTTAAGATGAGGTCTCCAGACTCAACCTTCAAGAATCCTAGAAGCTCAGCAGCTTCCACTGCTGGAAGTAGGTCGTCGAGCTCAAGTATGAGGTCGTCAGCGACCTTTGCTACGTCGACCCTCCCCTTGAAGTCTTCCAAGACTTCTAGGAGGCCGATCATCTGCCCCACATGGACCCTCGGTAATGTGAGCAAGGATTTACCTCTAACCCTCTCCAAATCTGTATATTGAAGCTATTAAATAACTCTTTACCATCAGGCAATAATACCTGTTATTTCATCAACTAGCCTATATATCTCGTTGCTTCTGGGATCTCTGGGCCTGGGCATAATGAGTTGAATGTCACGTGCAATCCTTCCAGGCCTTGAAGTCAATACGATGACTCTATCAGCCATGTAGACAGCCTCCTCCACATTATGTGTGACCATTATGACAGCTTCGGGAGCAACCTTGGGGTCGAGCCAAAGGTCCAGAACCTCCTCCCTCAGATGTGTCGCCGTCAGAGGGTCCAGTGAGGAGAACGGCTCGTCCATCAGAAGAACTTCAGGGTCGGATATCAAAGCCCTTGCGAGACCCACCCTCTGCTTCATCCCACCAGACAGCTCCCTCGGATAAGCGTCCTCGAACCCATGCAAACCCATGAGTTCAAGAATCTTAAGAACTCTCGTCCTCCTCTCATCCTTAGAGAACTGTTTCCCATGGATACCGAGCTCCACATTCTCAGCGACTGTTAGCCACGGGAATAGGGCGAATGTCTGGAAGACCATCGCCATACCTTCACATATACCTTGAACCCTTCTACCTCTATAGTAGACTTCGCCGTCTGTAGGTTCGGTCAACCCTATGATCAGTCGGAGCAAGGTTGACTTACCGCATCCTGAAGGGCCTACGACACCTACAAACTCACGCTCATGGACTGACATGTTTATATCTTCAAGAGCCACGGTTGGCCTATCCAACGAGCCGAAAGCCTTCGTGACCCTCTTGAGCTCAATCACTTGGTGCAATAGAGACACCTTAATAGTCGATTCGGTATCTATTGAATACGAAGTGGTAGAGTCTCCTCCAAAGAAGCCTATTCATCAAGATTATCGTTGCAGACATGACTATTATAGTTGTTAAGAGTAGACTGAAACTGCCAAGTTCATATGCAGCCTTATCTATCATGGCCCCTATTCCAAGAACATATATGCTCTCCCCACCGAATACTACATACTCAGAGACGACCAGCGCGTTCCATCCTCCACCCAAACCTGTTATGCTGCCTGTTATGAGGGATGGTAGAATAGCTGGAATGATGACTTTCCTAAATTTTGCGAAGCCACCCAACCTATATGCCTCAGAGGCCTCGATTAAGTCTGAAGGTATGGATCTGACACCCCCTATCAAGTTGAAGAGGAGATACCATTGTATACCAGTCATTGTCAAGATGATAGATGTAAGCTGCAATCCTCCTGGAAGACTTATAGTAGCCAATATTATTATTGGGAAGAGCGCCGTTGCAGGGATTGAGGCTAAGACCTGTATTAAAGAGGCTGAGGCCTCGAACATTCTCCTGTCGCTTCCTATCTTGACCGCTAATGGAAGCGTCCAGGCTAAACTCAGAAGGTAAGCTGAGAATAGGCGGATTACAGATGTGGCGAGGGCTACTGGAATATTGGCCACCTCAGACTTCAACTCAGGATTCCAGAACGGCTCGGTGAGGATGGCCCACGATAAATATACGTATCTCATAACCTCTGAAATTCTTGTAGCAGCCAACCCGCAACCCAGCAGAGCCACAGCACAGATCATAACCTTCACATGCCTTCCAAGCACCTTTCCAGGCTTCACTGCGACATAGCGCAGCCTGTCCACAACAGGTCCAAGTCTGACCGGAAAAGGATGTATCACATCCTTTATCGCTATAGGTGTCTTGAGCAGACCCCTGAGGCGCATTACTGGTGAGAGTGATAGGTTGGAGGGGTGAGGCGCCCCACCCAAAGAAACGTATTCATACCTGAATTGTTCAGCATATGTTCGGAGGGGTTTCCAGAGGAGTCTATCTACAGCTAGGACTGTCAGTACTATGAAGGTTAATCCAAGTATTGTCCCTGAGTAGTCACCTGAATAGGTTGATTCGGCAAGGTACCTCCCAACACCTGGAAGAGCGTAGGCCCTTGACCCTAAGGTGATCATCTCAGCTGCAACTAGAAAGTACCATCCCCCAGCCCAAGACATCATCCCATTATACACAAGTTTCGGGATGCATGCGGGTAGAATGAGGTTTCTAAATCTGGACAAACCCTTCAGGTGTAATGTAGTTGAAGCCTCATCTAGATCTGAAGGTATCGTTGAGACAGATTCATAGACTGCGAAAGCCAGATTCCAAGCTTGGCTTGTGAATATTAGGAATATGGCTGCGAGCTCAACACCAATCCAACTCTCCCGAAAGATCATTATGAAGAATAGAATTGCAGCAGGGAAGAATCCGAGTATAGGTACTGACTGGAGGATATCCAGTGCAGGCATAAGAACCTTTTCAGCTCGACGGCTACTCGCCGCGGCGACGCCGTAAGGAATAGCGTAAAGATATGAGATCGCGAGTGCAACAAACATTCTGAGTAGGGAGTAGAGGGTGTATGGCAACAGAACCCATAAGTCTCTGATGAGTATGTCGAATGGGCTGCTGCCGCAGAACATTTCCTACACCCTGAGCAACCGTGATCTCTGGTTGTAGACTGCGAATTCTCTTATACACCTTTCGCAGACCAGAAAGATAGGATGGATTTCTCTCAATAAAAAATATTTTGAGGATAAGAAAAATGAGATTCAATGGGTTTAAGATGATACTTTCTCTTCAATCATATGCGACATTTGACTTTCCATATTGTACTCTTGAATCGGTTTGATAGTCATGTCTCCATTCTTTATTGCTTCGGCTCCTTTGACAGCTGCCAAAGCAGCAGGTATCGTTGTTATGTATGGAACATTATATTCTACAGCAGCCCTCCTGATATCGTAACCTTCCTTCTTCGGCCCTCTTCCACTGGGCGTATTTATTATCAGGTTGACATCACCGTTTATTATGAGATCGACTATGTTAGGCCGACCCTCAATCTTCTTTGGGACAACCTTGGCCTCTATTCCAGACTTGGCCAAATATTCAGCTGTACCCTTAGTAGCCAATATTTTGAAACCGAGATTCTTTAGGCCTCTCGCAACATCAGCTGCCTTATGTTTATCCTTATCCTTGACACTTATGAAAGCCACTCCCTCAGTCGGCAACTTCATACCTGCTGCAAGCTCCGCCTTGTAATATGCCATTCCAAAATCATAGTCGATACCCATAACCTCACCTGTAGACTTCATCTCAGGGGTTAGAGCTGGGTCGACGCCTGGCAGCTTGCTGAACGGGAAGACCGCCTCTTTAACCGCAACATGTTTCAGGTTCAGTCTCTCCTTAATATTCAGGTCTCTAAGCTTCTTTCCAATCATGAGTTTAGCCGCAACCTTCGCCAGAGGTATGCCTGTCGCCTTGCTTACAAAAGGTACTGTTCTTGAAGCCCTAGGGTTTGCCTCCAGAACATATACTACATCGTCTTTGACTGCGTACTGAATGTTTATGAGGCCTACGACACCTAGGGCGAGGGCTATCTTCTTAGTATAGTCTTTCACGGTCTCTATCACCTTCTCGCCTAGGCTCATTGGCGGTAAGACACATGCCGAGTCGCCTGAATGTACACCAGCCTCCTCAATATGCTCCATTATGCCACCTATGAGAACATCCTCACCGTCACAGAGGGCGTCAACCTCAACCTCTAGGGCATCTTCAATGAACTTGTCTATGAGGATGGGGCTTTCAGGAGAGACCTCCAAGGCTTCAGACACATACTCTTCAAGAACCTTGTCATCATACACTATGTCCATGGCCCTGCCTCCAAGAACGTATGACGGCCTAACCAGCACAGGGTATCCAAGTCGCCTAGCTATCTCCTTGGCCTCTTCGACATTGTGGGCTATTCCATTGTCCGGTTGGGGTATGTTGAACTTATCGAGTAGATCTGCGAACCTCTCCCTATTCTCAGCTATGTCGATGGCGTCCGGCGGTGTCCCCAATATCTTCACCCCGCTCCTAGATAGTTGCTTGGTTATGTTGAGTGGGGTTTGGCCACCGAACTGGACGAAGACTCCGACAGGATTCTCGTTCTCAACTATATTCAACACATCTTCATGGGTTATCGGTTCGAAGTATAGTCTGTCTGAAGTATCGTAATCTGTAGAGACTGTTTCAGGGTTGCTGTTGACCATCACAGTCTCATATCCTTCCTCTCTGAGTGAGAGTACGCTGTGAACGCAGCAGTAGTCGAACTCTATACCTTGACCTATCCTGTTAGGTCCTGCGCCTAGAATGATTATCTTCTTCCTCTCTGTCGGCTTACTGTCGTTCTCAACCTCATATGTTGAGTAGTAGTATGGTGTCTTCGCCTCGAATTCGCCGGCGCATGTGTCTACCATCTTATACACTGCATGAACATTTCCATACTTCCTTTTCTTCCTAACCGAGTCTTCATCGGCCTTGAGAAGATGTGCCAGCTGCCTATCTGAGAAGCCGAGTGTCTTTGCCTTCTTCAAAACCTCTTCTGGAATGTTGGCTATAGTATATTTCTTAATGGTCTCCTCCATATTTACGATATTTCTGATCCTGTCGATGTACCATGGGTCGATCTTCGTCAGGTCCGCTATCTCATCTGTTTCAAACCCCTCCTTAATTGCATATCTGATGTAGAATATTCTCTCATGGTTTGGAATTCTGAGTTTCTCAGTTATCTCCTCTCTTGAGGGTGTTCCGTCCTTACCGTCTGAGCCTAAGCCGAACCTGCCTATCTCGAGGGAGCGGATCGCCTTCTGCAGTGCCTCCTCGAAGGTTCTGCCGATAGCCATGACTTCGCCTACACTCTTCATCTGGGTTGTGAGAGTGCTTTCTGCTGTCGGAAACTTGTCGAAGGCGAAACGGGGCATCTTGACAACTACATAGTCTATTGTAGGCTCAAAGGATGCAGGGGTCTCCTTTGTGATGTCGTTGGGGATCTCGTCCAGAGTGTATCCGACAGCCAGTTTGGCCGCTATCTTCGCTATTGGGAATCCTGTTGCTTTAGAGGCTAAGGCTGACGATCTCGATACTCTGGGATTCATCTCTATTGCTACTATTCTACCGTTTCTGGGGTGTACTGCAAACTGTATGTTGCTGCCTCCTGTCTCAACGCCTATCTCCCTCATTATCTTGATTGATGCGTCTCTGAGTCTCTGGTATTCTAGGTCTGTAAGGGTCTGGGCTGGAGCTACTGTTATGCTGTCCCCTGTATGTATGCCCATAGGATCCATGTTCTCTATGGGGCAGACTATCACAACATTATCAGCTAGATCCCTCATCACTTCCAACTCATATTCCTTCCAACCTACCAGTCCCTCCTCTATCAATACCTGATTTATCAGGCTCAGTTCAAGTCCATGCTCAACAATATATTCGAGCTCCTCAACATTGTTAGCGATTCCCCCGCCGGTACCACCCAATGTGAATGATGGTCTGACCACGACGGGGTATCCAAGTCTACGGGCAATATCTTTAGCATCCTCAACCGAGTGTGCTATTTGGCTTCTAGGAACCTCGAGTCCAATCTTGAGCATAGACTTCTTGAATAGCTCCCTATCCTCAGCCTTCTTGATGGCCTCAAGCTTCGCGCCTATAAGCTCCACACCATACATGTCGAGTATCCCGTTCTCAGCGAGGATTGTGGCTAGATTAAGGCCGGTCTGACCTCCCAGAGTAGGGAGTAGGGCTTCAGGCCTCTCAATACCTATTATCTTCTCAACAACTTCTGGCGTCAATGGTTCGATGTATGTTCGGTCAGCCACCTCGGGGTCGGTCATTATTGTGGCTGGATTAGAGTTTACAAGAATTATCTTGTAACCTTCTTCACGGAGGGCCTTACAGGCTTGGCTTCCTGAATAGTCGAATTCAGCCGCTTGCCCTATTATTATTGGGCCTGAGCCTATGACAAGTATCTTCTTAATGTCTTCTCTCTTCGGGAAGCCTACCACTTCTCCAGCATCTTGATGAACCTGTCGAAGAAGAAGTATGTGTCATGGGGTCCTGGGCTTGCTTCAGGATGATATTGGACAGCGATCAAAGGGAGCTCCTTGTGTACGAATCCTTCAACGGTCATGTCGTTCAGATTCTTCTGGTTCACTTGGAGCCCAGTTCCTTCGAGAGACTTTTCATCTACTGCGAAGCCATGGTTCTGTGTGGATATGAAGACCCTGCCTGTATCGAAATCTTTGACGGGTTGGTTTGACCCTCTGTGGCCGAATTTCAGCTTGAAGGTCTTCCCTCCTAGAGCCAGACCTATGAGTTGGAGGCCCAGACATATCCCTGCCATAGGCACCTCACCTGCAAGCTCTCTTATTGTTTGGATGGTTGGTTTGACCCTTGCAGGGTCCCCTGGGCCGTTCGATATGAAGACTGCGTCAGGATCATAATCTATGATCTTGCTTGCTGAAAGATTGTATGGGACGATTTGAAGGTTGACACCCCTAACTGTCAATTGTCTTATTATGCTCTTCTTTACGCCGCAATCTATCAGAACAACATCATAATCTCCCTGAACATCTATGAATCTAGGTTCACTCACACATACCTTATCTACCAGGTCTATTTCTGATATGTGGGGTTGCTTGCGGGCGATCTCAACAAGCTCCTCGCTGCTTGGCATATCATCCTCCCTGAATGATGCTAGGGCGGCTTTCATTGTTCCATGGACCCTGGCCTTCTGGGTGAGCATCCTGGTGTCTACACCTTCAATCGCTGGAACACCATGCTCAAGAAGGAAGTCCTCCAGGTTGATGACACTCCTCCAGTTGCTTGGTTTCTTACAAGCATACTTGACTACGAACCCTCTAACCTGGATCCTATCGCTCTCATAGTCTTCATCGCATACTCCATAGTTGCCTATGAGAGGGTAGGTCATCATGAGTATCTGTCCAGAGTAGCTCGGATCGGTTAGGGCCTCAACGTAACCTGTCATGGAAGTGTTGAAGACAAGCTCACCCTCAACCAAGCCCTCAGCCCCGAAACCATATCCCTCAACGACTGTTCCATCCTCTAAAGCTAGGGTAGCCTTCAATCGGCTACTTTCCCTACAACCTCTTCTGGACAGAATGATTCCTAGTCACCTCTCAACTAACAAGCATAGCTCCGCTAAGAAAAGGTTACTCTCAAACTGTCCTGTGGAGAGCGTCTCCGGATGCGGTAGGGCTATGAGATTGGAAATTTATTTTCTTGTCCACCGTAAACGGTATTCGGTATTATTGTAATGTGAGTTCTGATTTGGCTGCTCGCTTCACCAAACCGAACTTTAGGATTTCAATTAAAGCCAATGGTAGTATGGATAGTGTCGCCGCCAGGATGATATCGCTCAAAGTCGGTATGACTATCTCGAATGCTTCACGGACCTGAGGAAGCAGTAGAATAATGAAGGTGGGTATAGCCGAGGAGAGTACAGCCAGAGAAAGGTACTTGTCAGGCCTGACTTTGAAGATCGAATGTGTGAGGGACCTACAGTTCAGTGCGACCATTAACTCGAAGAATACGAAGACCAGGAACAGGGTTGTCCTAGCCTCCTCCACACCCAGGTCGAGATCGTTTATGAATGCTAGGAGGAGTATAGGGGATAGTATTAGTGGAATCAGAGTCAACATCGCCTTAACCTCGCCTGTGAATATCGTCTCTTTCGGATTTCTCGGCGGCCTATTCATAATGTCTGGGTCTGGTGGGCTAACTCCAAGAGCGAGGGCTGGCGGTCCGTCAGTGGTCAGGTTGACCCATAATATCTGGGCTGGGAGGAGGGGTAATGGTAACCCTGCCAAGACCCCGCCGCCTATAACCAGTACTTCAGTGAGGTTGCATTGTAGAAGGTATGTGAGATACTTCTTTATGTTGTCGAATATCCTTCTACCTTGCTCTATAGCCTTGACTATTGTTGCGAAGTTGTCGTCTGCCAGAACCATGTCTGACGCTTCTTTAGTAACCTCTGTTCCAGTTATGCCCATGGCGACACCTATGTCTGCATGTTTCACCGCCGGCGCGTCGTTAACCCCGTCTCCAGTCATAGCGACGACTTCACCCTTGCTCTTCCATGCCTTGACTATCTTCAACTTGTGTATCGGGGATACCCGCGCATAGACTGTAACCTTATCGACTATTTGCGCCAGCTCCTCTTCACTCATCTGGTCAAGTTCAACTCCTGTCATGGCGATGTCGCCTTCCTGATATATGCCCATCTCTTTGGCTATGGCAACCGCTGTAAGCTTATGGTCGCCTGTGATCATTATAGGCTTCATACCGACCTTCTTGGATATGGCGACTGCTTCAACAGCCTCCTCTCTCGGAGGATCTATCATACCCATGAGGCCTAGAAATATCAGGTTGCTCTCCAAATGCTCATCATATTCATTTATTTCCTGTGGAACGGTCTTGTATGCGAAGCTTAAAACTCGCAACGCGGCAGCAGCCATCTCCTCATTCACCTTGAGTATTTCAAGCCTCTTAACATCGGTCAGCTCCTCAACCCTGCCTCTCTCATTTATGTGGCTGCAACGCTCCAAGACTATTTCTGGGGCTCCCTTCACAAAGACTATCTTCCCAACTTGAGGCCATGGATGTACTGTGCTCATACGTTTTCTTTCGGAGCTGAACGGGACCTCGCCTAAGCGTGGATATTTGCTCCTAAACTCTTCTTGACGGTAGCCGGCTTTCTCAGCGGCGACTATCAATGCTCCTTCGGTTGGGTCGCCTCTGATCTGCCACCTATCATCCTTATACTCGAGCTTAGCATCATTACAGAGTATGGATGCTGAAGCTAACATGGAGAAAGTTTGACTCTCAATGTTGGCCGCCCTTTCTCCAATGAGAAGTGCACCTTTAGGTGTGTAGCCTACCCCTGTAACCTCTATTCTCTGTCCATCAACATATATTCGGCGGACAGTCATCTCGCCCTTAGTCAAGGTTCCTGTCTTATCTGAACATATCACTGTGGTGCAGCCAAGTGTCTCAACCGCCGGCATCCTCCTGACTAGAGCATTCCTTTTTGCCATCTCATGCATACCTATAGCCAAGGTTCCTGTAACTATAGCTGGCAGAGCCTCAGGTACAGCGGCAACCGCTAAGGCTATGCCGAACGTAACCATCTCCAACATGAAAGGTATCGAGAGTACGCCTTTGATGAGATACTCTCTGACGATGCCGAATCCTGCTACTGAGAAACATGCGAGAAGGGAGATTGTTCCAAGCCACCTACCTATCTCAGCCGTCCTCTTCTCTAGAGGTGTTTGTTCTTCAACTGCTTCAGCAACTTCCTTCGCTATCTTTCCAAACTCAGTCGACATACCTGTCGCTGTGACGGCGGCCTTCCCCTTACCGTAAGTGATTGTGGTTCCAGAGAAGACTATGTTCTTTCTATCAGCAATATAGGTTTCTGGAGGATGGGGTTTCAAGTCTTTGGTTACGGGAACAGATTCTCCTGTTAGAGGAGATTCGTCAACCTGCAGGTTGGTAACCTCTATCAGCCTAGCATCCGCCGGAACCTTATCACCTGCCTCGAGAAGTATTATGTCTCCAGGCACGAGATCTTTCGACGGAATCTCTTTTTCAACACCATTCCGTATGACGGTGATTGTTGGAGACAACATCTTCTTCAAAGCTTCGATAGCCTTTTCAGCCTTATACTCCTGGGTGAAACCTAGACCTGCCGAAGCCACTATTATAATTATGATCACGATGGCATCTACATATTCACCGATCAAGGCTGAGAATATGGTTGCAATGATAAGGATGATGATCAAAAGGTTTGTAAATTGCTCAAGCAGAAGTTTTATCGGAGAACGTTTCTTCTCAGCCTTAAGTTCATTAGGTCCATACTCTCGGAGTCTACGTTCAGCCTCATCATCAGACAATCCATCGACTCCAGTCTTGAGGCTCCGCAGAACCTCATCGACAC
>JAGTQO010000020.1:0-7242 GCA_018396565.1 Candidatus Bathyarchaeota archaeon | reverse complement strand
AGATGTTGTCTCTGCTCCATTCCGAAAACCTATTCAAGTTTTGCTAGGTAGAAGTTTTCTATATTGCGTATTAAAAATATTTTTTGCTCCACTAGAATGAGGTGTGTTCTGAGAGTAAAAAGAGTATATTTTTATGTTTTTCGAGCCCTAACCTTTACGCTGTAGGTATCGCTGGCTCCAGGCCAGCAGCATGCGGTATTTTCAGATAAGACCTCTAGATCCGTAAAGCCTGCGTCTCTGATCATTTTCAGGTATTCCTCAGCCGGCAACGCTCCAGCTACACATTCAACCCAAGCTTTTACATCTTCTCTGATAGATGTCGGCAACTCACCCCTGCTGACGATATCGGATATAACAATGCGACCACCATGTTTTAGAACCCTATAAGCCTCCTCAAATACCCTTGACTTATCCTGTGAGAGATTGATTACACAATTGCTGATTATCACGTCGACAGACTCATCTTCGATCGGAAGATCTTCTATATCCCCAAGCATGAACTCGATGTTTCGGAAACCCATCTTCTCTGCGTTAATCCTTGCTCTTTTAACCATCTCTGGGGTCATATCCACTCCTATGACTCGGCCTTTTTCTCTTACCTTCCTCGCTGCGATAAAGGCATCGATCCCTCCCCCTGATCCCAGGTCCAGTACTGATTCCCCTTCCTTCAGTTCAGCTGACGCTGTAGGATCTCCACATCCAGACGCTAACTCTATTGCTGATTCAGGGACGCCTTTAAGTTCTTCTCGAAAGTATCCGATCGCCTCAGCACGTAGATCTAGCTTGAAGGTTGCTTCAGGACTGCAGCATGGATTGCCGGCAACTTGAGCGTACCGATTCCTTACCAATTCTTTGATTCTCGTCATGTTCACTTTCCTCAATATTATATTGGATGTCCAATATAATAATAAAATATTTAAACGTATTGGACATCAAATACAATTATGGTAAAGAACCTAATGAAGACTACACAATGCTGTGATATGAGAGGTATGCTCTCATTCCTCATCCTATGGCTCCTATCCAAAAGAGAGATGTACGGCCAAGAGATAGCTGAAGAAATAGGAAAGAGAAGGGGTGAGAAGCCTAATCCAGGAACAATATACCCAGCGCTCAAGGATCTCAAGGCGAGAGGCTTGATAAGAACAGAAAGAGAAGGGAGGAGAGTTGTCTACAGCATCACCGAGAAGGGTCGAATAGGAACAATGAGGGCATGCATTTATTTCTGCAAGGCCTTCGGGGAAATCTTTGAGGAACATAAAAACATCTGCGAGCAAGCCAGCTGACATGTAATGGGTGACTGGCTTCATTACAAACCTGAAGCCTGTGACAACTTCTTTCTAAATGATACCTAAATGTATTGTCTTAACTCGCTTTAAAGCCCGTTCATACAGTAAATTATCTGCTGTGTAAAATTCAGTTCCCAATTTTGAAGCCACATCTATATACGCTGCATCATAAAATGTTATCTGCAAGTCTAGAGCAGATCTTAAGGTTTGAATCTTGTCCGCCTCAATAAGTCTTATCGGTATTTGCATGAGTCTACGTAAAGATTCCTCTGCTTCCCGCCTGTCTATCAACTTCCTTCTGTAAAGTCTTATCAGACCATTACCTACTTCATACCACAGGAGGTGGGGGGCCTCGATAGAATCTACATCTCTCACTAGGGATCTAGCTTGCTCTGTGAACTCCTCTTCGAAGGGTATTTGAAGGAGGACTGATGCGTCGATGACGACCATCAGCTTTCTTCCCTTATCTCCCTAATTATGCGCGTTATTGTACCTTTAGGCAAGATCTTAGACTTTGAAGCTGAAAAATCCTCCACGACTTTCGCTCTTAACTTCTTCTCAACCTCACGGGTAAGTGCTTCCCTGATGGTCTCACTGATATTTATCCCTAATTCATCCAATCTCTTCTTAAGAGATTCTGGCACTTTAGCTGAGACGGTCACTGATTTATTCATCATATTACTGCAAGTAATACTATTTGTATTATTTATTGTTTTCCATTTATCGATAGATCTGCAGATTCACGGCAGCTTTCCAGAAGGTAGACCCAAACAGTAAATATCTATCGTCATTTGCTTTATGGGGTAGGGGCTCTTCTTTTACCAATTGTTGTTAGGGTCGAGGGCATCGTCAAATTGGCTTATCTGTTAATTTTCTGAACTCATCTGAATAAAGAGGTTTGCAATCGTTAACATTTCTACCGAAAGGTAGCCATACTTGGCTATAGTTCTGAGGTGTGGCGCCGGGGGTGGGATTTGAACCCACGTGACCCGTAAGGGTCATCGGCTCTCTACATGGCTTAGCAAGCCGACGCCTTACCTGGTTTCCCGATTCAGATATGAATCCCTAGGCAACCCCGGCAGCCTCTAGATCGACAGTGGGGCTGCTGATCTTTATACTTGAGAATACATACAATTGGGGTTTTTCACCAGTCTCTCAGCGCCTCGGTTTCTCCTTCTTACCTGAGAGGAGGGCGTCGAGCGAGACGTTGTTGACCTTGAAGACTTGATATCTTATTCCTGGAATATCGCCCATAGATTTACCTTCAGCCCCACCTATGCCGCATACTGTGACCTCGTCATGTTCATCTATAAAGTTGAGGGCTCCGTCCCCAGGTGTGAATGCTGTTATGACCTTGCCGTTCTTTATTAGTTGAACCCTAACCGCCTTTCGGACTGCACTGTTTGGTTGGCGGCACTCCACACCAACCTTCTCTAAGACTATTCCTCTGGCTTGTGGGGCTCCTTGGAGGGGGTCCGCCTTATAGTCTAGGCCCAGCATCCTCCTCTTGTATGGGGCATACTTCCATCTCATCTTCTTCCTTGTGCGTTTCAGTTTTCTAGCAGCCAAGAGGCCTCTTGAACTCTTTCCCATCTCTATCCCGAATTTTATTTGATTCCACAATTGAATTGGGGTGGGGGTTATAAAAACTTAGCCGGAAGTATAATCCTTGCGGCCTATGGCATAATCTAAATACTTTTGATGGAGTATTATCAAAGGGTTGGGAGTGTAGGTTATGGTTGTTTCTAGACTGTTGAACTCCTCTCAACTATTTTTGTCAGGTGGGATAGGGTTTGGCTTTTGAAGATAGGGAGGTTTCCGCTCTCATACGTTTAGGTTTGACCGAATATGAGTCGCGAATATACCTAACCCTAGTCAGGATGGGGCCCCTGAGGGCGAGTGAAGTCAGCTTCTTCGGACATGTGCCGAGGACCAAGACTTATGGAGCTATAAGGGAGCTTGAGCGTAAAGGTTTACTGAGCGCCATTCCTGGGAAGCCTGAGTTATACGCTCCTTCGAATCCAGTTGAGGTGTTGACGCCAATAATAGAGAGATTGAGTAGGGAGATAGAGGAGTCTGAGGGGGTTGTCCAGAAACTCATAGTGTCTTACGAGTCTAGTAAGTTGATTAGACGTGGGGTTCCGAAGGAGGCTGCGGAATTCTGGAAGATTGAGGGTAGACGGAACGTCATCGATAAGGTCAGCCAAATGTTGAGTGACTCCAAGAAGTCAGTGAAATGTTGTGTAAGCGCCCAAGGCCTGATAAGAATGTATAAGGCCCATTACGGAGTCCTTGAAGCCGCTAGGAGAAGGGGTGTAAGGGTGAGGGTGATGTCGGCAGGTTCGCCGAAGAGTGAAGTTGCCCAAGAGTTGTCTGAAGTTATAGAGTAAGAGCAGTCGAATAAACATTTCAAGGCCGGCCTCATATCGGTTGATGGCAGGGAGATGCTTTTGGTGGAGAGCAGCCCAGACGACGCTAAGATAGATTACGGCTCAGACACAGCATTCTGGACAAGAAATAAAATATTCACAGAATTGTATGATGAACTCTTCGATAGACTCTGGAGCACATTATCAAAGTAGAGAAATTAAAATACCGATTCATATGGGAATACTTCTATACCATTAGGTGTTATCTTGTAAGGTCGAGGCTGATCGTCTATCGATATTCCTCTCATCTTCTCAATCTCCATTATGCGGACCGTAGATTTCCCAACTTTAAGGGTCGTCATCAAGATGACGCCGTGAGCAAGATACTCCTCCTCTTGCAGAATCCTCCTCGGTCCTGTCATCTTCAGCTCACTCGTTATCAGGCATGTAGCTCCAGTATGGATCAAGGCCTCTATCAAATCTAATATAGCTGTCCTCCTCTCAGCAGGGTCTGGGTATTGGAAGATCAGGGATGCCAGAGGGTCTAATGCAACCCTCTCAGCTCCAACCGCCTTCACATTCGACCTGATCCCTTCTATCAGACTCAACAGTGAGAAATCTCTCTTGCCAAGTGTCAACTTACCAACGGTCACCGGCCCTTGGATCTTCCTTATAGGTGAGGCGTCTATGAATGAGAAGCATCTAGTCTTCTCAAGTTTCTCGAAATCCCACCTGAAAGAAGCCATCTCCTCCATAAACTGGTCTCTACTCTCATCCAAACTTACGTATATTCCGTTCTCACCATAATCTCTAGCCCCTTTCAAAAGAAATTGTGCGCATAAAACGGTCTTTCCTGATCCAGGTGTTCCTATGATCAAGGTTACCCTACCCTTAGGAAGCCCCCCGCCCAAAAGCTCGTCAAGCCCATGTATTCCTGTCTTAACCCTATCCAACCAACACAACCTCAACAGGCAATAGAATTTCTATCCGAAACTTAGAGTAATAGTTGGCCTCAGTTAAGTCTATTCCTATTCCCAATGATCAAGAATGATATTCAGCCTAAGATGTATCGTGAAGGAATCTTTAGGCCGCATATACTGTCTTTAGGGCGTGTCTGTTCTAAATATGTGTCGGTCAAGCTATTATTACGTGGTCTATCTGGAAGTATCTCTTTGCGAGGAGCCTCGTCTTATCGATTGTCTTTCCATTCTTGCCTATGGCTATGGCTTTATCTTTTGGATCGACCTCCACCACAGCTATTTTGGAATTCTGTTTCTCAGTTATTCTGACTGCTCTTACCTTTGCTGGGGCTAGGGAGTTTCTTATCAACTGTTCAGGGTCTTCTGCAGCCTCAACTACCTCTATCCTCCGGCCTGTCATTCTCATCGTCTATTAGACAGTCTTTCGATGTAGCACCTGTGATGCTCTCGAATAGGGCCATGAACTTCATTTCTTCGCCCTTGAGTCTAATTCTTGGTGTTTGCATATTCTCCTTCAGCCAGTCTAAGTATCTCTGAGTCTCCAGCATCTTTAACTGTTATAGCTGCGACTATAAATGGTTTCCCACATACGGTTCCTAGGTCTCTGCTTGTTCCGCTGTAGAGGTGGGTCGGTATCCCTGAGGCCTTCGCATTTCTCAGGATCTGCTCTTTAAGGTTCTCAGGACAGTTTGAGGCTAGAATTATAAGTTTCGCCTTTCCAGTCTTAGCTGCTGCTAATGCTGATTTGGAGCCTAACTCAACTTTTCCTCTCTTCAAGGCTATGTTTATCTGTTTGTTGAAGTCGCGCGTCGCTTAAACCTCCTTCTCCGGAATCGACATGTAGACGTCTATTAGCCCTGTTCCCATAGGTATCTGGCGGCCCACTATCACGTTTTCAGCAACACCTCTCAGCATGTCTTTAGTTCCTTTTACTGATGCTTCGACGATTGTTGGGATAGTGATCTCGAAGGCTGCTTTAGCAAGTGTCGAGGTTTTCTCTCCACTTACTCCATGTCTGCCAACCTGTAAGACTACCCCTGAATTTGTCATCATGTCAGCCACCAGCATGATGTGCCTTATATCTACATCCAGACCTTGCTCCTCAAGAACGTTCATAGCCTCCTTTATTATGACGTTTCTAGCAGCCTCTATGCCGAGAACTTCGGCGACCTCATGCATATTGTTCGATATGGTTCTGGTCTTGTCTACTCCTGGGATTGAGAAGGCATATTCTAGGTTTGAGCCTTCGGTTCTTATTATCCATTCTCCCTCATCCTCCATAACCATCGCTCTCCTGACTGAAGGTAAGACAGTATATGCGGCCTATGGCTAGGCCCATATCTCCCTTCTTTGCTACGAGGATTATCCTGTCATTCTCATCGTCTATTAGACAGTCTTTCGATGTAGCACCTGTGATGCTCTCGAATAGGGCCATGAACTTCATTTCTTCGCCCTTGAGTCTAATTCTTGGTGTTTGCATATTCTCCTTCAGCCAGTCTAAGTATCTCTGAGTCTCCAGCATCTTTAACTGTTATAGCTGCGACTATAAATGGTTTCCCACATACGGTTCCTAGGTCTCTGCTTGTTCCGCTGTAGAGGTGGGTCGGTATCCCTGAGGCCTTCGCATTTCTCAGGATCTGCTCTTTAAGGTTCTCAGGACAGTTTGAGGCTAGAATTATAAGTTTCGCCTTTCCAGTCTTAGCTGCTGCTAATGCTGATTTGGAGCCTAACTCAACTTTTCCTCTCTTCAAGGCTATGTTTATCTGTTTGTTGAAGTCGCGCGTCGCTTAAACCTCCTTCTCCGGAATCGACATGTAGACGTCTATTAGCCCTGTTCCCATAGGTATCTGGCGGCCCACTATCACGTTTTCAGCAACACCTCTCAGCATGTCTTTAGTTCCTTTTACTGATGCTTCGACGATTGTTGGGATAGTGATCTCGAAGGCTGCTTTAGCAAGTGTCGAGGTTTTCTCTCCACTTACTCCATGTCTGCCAACCTGTAAGACTACCCCTGAATTTGTCATCATGTCAGCCACCAGCATGATGTGCCTTATATCTACATCCAGACCTTGCTCCTCAAGAACGTTCATAGCCTCCTTTATTATGACGTTTCTAGCAGCCTCTATGCCGAGAACTTCGGCGACCTCATGCATATTGTTCGATATGGTTCTGGTCTTGTCTACTCCTGGGATTGAGAAGGCATATTCTAGGTTTGAGCCTTCGGTTCTTATTATCCATTCTCCCTCATCCTCCATAACCATCGCTCTCCTGACTGAAGGTGCGCCTTTGAGTCTGAACTGTCTGATGCGTTGAGTGAACCTCTTGAACTGCTCTATCTCCATGTCTTCGGCTGCGATCTCTATGTCATACCTGTCTATCTTAACTTCACAGTTTGGAGGGTTCAAGGCTTCACGTACTTCCTGTAGGGTTACTCCTCTGTTCTTCATTGTGTTCGGGTCGAGTTTAACCAGAATCTTCATTCCGGTTATGTCTACGGCTATGCTCTCAACGACGTCTTCGAGGGTTGTGTATGTGATCGCATTCGCTATCTCCTGGGCCTTATCCCTTCTGTTTCTATACTCTTTCTCAAGGTAGACTGTCATG
>JAGTQO010000113.1:2071-4142 GCA_018396565.1 Candidatus Bathyarchaeota archaeon | reverse complement strand
ACCTGTATTCTTGAATTGATGCTCCTCATTAGGCGGAATGAAGACGGCGTCGCCTTGTCTGAATCTTCTATCATCCTTCCCGTCGGTGACTATACCTTCCCCATCCAAGATGAAGACTTCATGCTCCCAAGGATGTTTATGCAAAGGACTGAAACCCCCAGGCGCCACCTCAAAAAATCTCATTGCGAAATTTTCGGCACCCATATCCTTAGTTATTAACCATCTGATTGTCAGGCCGGATCCTTCCTCAGGCTTCTTGGCCTCAACATCCTTATAATTTATTATCTTCACGCAACCACCCACTATGGTAGATGTTTATATTCATACCAATATTCCTTCTATTATAGTAACTGGAAGACTTATATTTATTTTTGTAACCTATTCGTCTAGAAAAGTTATAGATTTTAAGAGGGGGAGTTTCTGACGGAATTCAACGGAGAATGCGACATATGCGAGGCTTACGACAAGTGTAAAGACGCCGAGAAGAAAATGTTTGAAGATGATGATCTGCTAAAAATCAGAATGGGAAAGGTGAAGCATAAGATAGCTGTCATAAGCGGAAAAGGGGGTGTCGGTAAGAGCGTCACAACTGCAAACCTAGCCGCCGCCCTGGCATCTCACAATCATAAGCTGAAGGTTGGGATCCTAGACGCCGATATACATGGCCCATCGGTCCCTAAGATGCTTGGAATGAAAGGAAAGAGAGTCAGAGCAGGACCGCCAGGAGTCTTCCCAGCTATAGGACCGTTAGGGATAAGGGTTATTTCAATGGATTTCCTGTTGCCCAGCGACGAGACTCCAGTGATTTGGCGTGGACCATTAAAAATGTCGGTTATACGCCAATTTTTATCGGAGATAGTGTGGGGTGACCTTGACTATTTGCTCATCGACCTCCCACCGGGAACAGGAGATGAATCTTTGAGCATAATGCAGCTTCTACCAGAAATGGATGGAGTAGTCATAGTTACGATACCATCTGAGGTATCTCAGATGGTCGTCAAGAAGGCAGTCACCTTCGCCAGACAGCTGAAGATTCCAATAATTGGAGTAATTGAGAATATGAGTAGTTTCACCTGTCCAAGATGCTGCTTCGAGGTGGAAATATTCAGGGTCGGTGGAGGAGAAAAGATAGCGGAGGAAATGAGTATTCCATTCCTTGGCAAAATTCCTTTAGACCCAAGAATATGTGAAGACTCAGACAATGGAAGACTATTCATAACAGAGCATGCAGACTCACCAGCCGCAAAATCTTTCATGAAGATTGTCAGCAACATAGAGGCAAATCTGAAAAAGAAAGTAAGCTGAGGGAGTTCGAATAGAAAAAATAAACGGACAATCCAGATACACAGTCTCACCTAAAAGTAGCCACGACTTCATTCAGCTACGTTGAAAAATATGAAATATGCTGAGTACCATGCACATATCGTCACTAGATGAATCTTAATTGCGATTCAAGACGAGATTATTTCAGTATATGAATCTATATCGTTAGAGAGTTACTCTATGTTGTAAAAGAGTAATATGGTCTGAACAAACTTGAGGGTAGCAATGATTAGGACAACCCTACATATAGGTTCAGGACAAGTTGTGCATATTCGTGAACTTACAAAGAGACTTCTCAGAAGGGGGATTGACGTAAAGGTCTTCGCATTTAAAGTGATGGAAAACATCTCACCGGTTGAGGTGAAGACTGTTATATTTAAAGGCTCAAACATACCTTTCATTCGGAACTTCGGGTTCACAGCAAGATGCGGGATACTCATAAAAAGTTTCGATCTGGTCCATACCCAGTATCACCCCGCAATAATTACAGGAAATTTAGTCCATGCATTGAGGGGGATACCTCACATATTCACATTCCATGGTTACGCCCCGATACGAAGTTGGAGAAATCCATTCCAGAAGTTAAAGATGGTAGACCACACATTAGGAACCCTCTTCGCCTTGCATTCAGGGGTAACAAGAGTCATATCTGTAAGTCACTATTTGAAGAGTATACTCATGAAGCGTTACCGGTTTGATGGATCGAGAATATCAGTCATCCATAATGGGGTTGACCTTGAAACATTTC
>JAGTQO010000113.1:0-1950 GCA_018396565.1 Candidatus Bathyarchaeota archaeon | reverse complement strand
CCTAGTCACCGAACATATTCCGAATGTCAAATTCATTGTTGCTGGAGGAACGAGATTTGACAGGATGAAGATACAGAACTATATAACCTCCGGTAAGATTCGCAGATCAATAATATTTACAGGATATTTGCCTGGAAGTGAGGTCCCACTACTATATTCTGCATGTGACGTTTTCTGTTATCCGAGTATGTGGGAGGGTTTTGGCTTGACCCCTGCAGAGGCCCAGGCCTCAGCCAAACCGGTGGTGGCCTTCAACCATTGCGCCATACCTGAAGTTGTGAAAAATAATGAGACAGGTATCCTTGTGAATCCTAGGGACCATAAAGGTTTGGCTGAGGCTATAGTTAAGTTGCTGAGAGACCCTGACCTCAGAAGGGAGATGGGTGAAGAAGGTAGGAGAAGGGTCGAGAGACTATTCAACTGGGATAACGTTGTAGATAAGACTGTTGAAGTGTACAGGCAGGTCACAGAGGCTAGAAGGTAATTCGGGTGACGGTTAGCTTCGCTATTCTGGATATGGATGGGACCTTACTATCAAAGAGGTCTATAGATATCATATGTGAAAGGTTCGGCTTAGTGAGGAGGCTGAGAGAGATAGACCTGAGATACGCAGATGCGCCGAGATACTTGTTGACTGAGAAGATAGGTGAACTCTTTGCTGGGATGAATGTAAGTGAACTTGAGGATGCTTTCGACTCTATCCCCTTAAGTAATGATGTAGAGGAGTTCATAGCCTTCCTGAAGGAGTTGGGGTTCATAATTGCTGTAGCCACCGACAGCTACAAGTTCTTGGCAGATCGACTCAAGAACAGGTTGAGGCTAGACCTCGCCTACGGTAATATTTTAGAGGTGAAAAGGAAAATCATCACAGGCAGAGTATCTTGTAAACTTGGATGCTTGAATATACCGGGATGTAGACGGTACTCAGTATGTAAACTCCGAGTTTTGAAATCTCTTAAAGATGAGTTGGGAGGGTTGAGTGTTGCCGTGGGAGACGGAGACTCTGACTACTGCATGTTCAAAGGAGCAGATATCTCAATAGCGTACAGGCCTAAGACATGCAGATTAATAGCAAATGCATCAACTACGGTTCAAGAATTTGGCGAGGCCATCAAATTCCTGAAGGAGCAGCTTCAAAGAGGCTAAAAACATGCGTGAAGTCACTTACCTCGGCTCATACAAGAGACTTAACATACCCAAATGCATAGATAAGAAACTTGAGACCCTGGTTAGTGATGAGGCTGATCTGAGGAGACCCATCCTCATATCTTTGGTAATACCTACAAAGATAGATGTTGGGAAAAGAACACGTGAACTTGAAATCGAAGTTTTGAAGAGAATGCTATCAGAATGTAGTAAACTGGTCGACTTAGGTTACATAGACGAGATAATAATAGTAGACGGCTCCCTGGACGAGCAAGGCAAGATAGATTTCTCAACTCTGATAAATGTTATTGAGACAGCATATGAGGAGCTCGACCTTTTCAGAAAACAGGTAGGCTTAATCAGAGAGAACCGATCAGAAGCTATGCATGCCAGGAGGGGATTCTTCGACTTCATTGTAAGGGTTATCCATCAGTTTGACCCAAACATCTTTCATGTACTGAAGAAGTTTGGGGTTCAGGAGAAGGCGGGTTTAATCGACTTCCCACATGGGAAGGGTGCGGCATTATGGTTGGCTGTACCTATCAGTGAAGGTGACGTAATATGTTTCGTAGACTCAGACATCATAAACTTTCAGAAAGAGTTTGTAGTGGCTTTATGCAATCCTATAGTTGAAGGATTGAGGGGGAGTGGTGGAAGAATCGTGATGACGAAAGCCTGCTATAACAGGCTTACTTTTACTTACGAGGCTCCTAAAGGAACATATACTTTCGGCGGCAGGGTTACCAGACTATTCGCGATTCCCCTATTGAGGGTTCTTACAGAAGAGTTTCCAGAGACCTTCAG
>JAGTQO010000106.1 GCA_018396565.1 Candidatus Bathyarchaeota archaeon | reverse complement strand
GTTCAGGGAGGATCTGCTTGGAGCCATCGACGATGGCCTACTCGTTTTAGGTGAGATCGTCAGGCAGGCTCTCTACTCCCATATTGAGAGAAGGTATCAGGTTAAACGTGAGGAGATTCCTGACAGGCTCGATGTTCTGCATGATACCCTTGAGGTTGTTTTTGGCTCTGGCACGCAAGTCATTGAACGGTTGATCGCAAAAACCCTATGTGGCAGATTAGGTTTGGACTTTATTGAGCATGAGAACTGGACTCTTATGAAGTATGTTGAGGACTTGAGGAAGCGACTGAGACCAGAATGAAAAAGACTGGAATATTGCATTTAACCTAATTCTCTTTTCCAGCCGAATCAAGTAACCATCATCGACTATTCTCGGTTACAGTTAATTTAAGAAGAAGTGTCACTGAATATTCTGGTGTCTTTCTAGTGTTGATAGTTGTTTAGAGGTGTGGGGAATGGGGAAGACTTTCGTGAATATAGAGAACGTTGTAGCCTCAGCCTCTATAAATCAAGATCTCGACCTAACATCTATAGCCCAGACTTTTCAGGGAGTGGTATATAGGCCGGGACATTTCTCAGGTCTCGTTTACAGGCTTAAGAAGCCCAAGACTGTAGCCCTCATATTCGGTTCAGGTAAGATGGTTTGTATCGGGGCGAAGTCTGAGAGGCAGGCTAGGAGGGCTGTGAGGAAGGTCATGGAGGACCTCAGACAAGGTGGAATAAATATCAGGCAAGATCCTGAGGTTCAGATACAGAATATAGTTGCTTCAGGAGGCTTGGGTGGTGTAGTAGATCTGGAGGAGTCGGCCTACTCATTGAGGGGGACGATATATGAGCCTGAACAGTTTCCCGGCCTTATATATAGGATGGGCGACCCCGATGTTGTCATTCTCCTATTTACAAGTGGAAAGTTTGTGATCGCAGGTGCTAAGAGGCAGGAGGACGTAAATCGAGCAATGGCAACACTCCAAGAGACTCTTGAGAAGAAAGATCTTATACATTACCAGTGAAGACGACACTCATCAACATAAAATATTTTTTTATAAAAATAATGTTTGATGAAGATGTTTTGTCGCTGATGCTGTTGCAACATGTAGAATGAGAACGCAGTCACAAGACGTCTGTTGAACTTATAGAGGTACCTCTGGTATCGAAGTCAATTGTTACCCTCAAAGTTGATAAAGACGCTTCTTTTTTTTAAAAAAGGATCACGGAAAATTTTGAGGTATCAAAGTATTTAAAAAAGTAAAGTTTACGGATTGCACGAGAATGGGGCTAACCCAGAAGCGAGGTGCTACTGAAATTTTTACCTTCAACAAAGAATTTGATGATTATAGACTCCGCAGAATCCTATAGAAATGAAGTAAGCTCAAAGAATCGAAAGTCGCAAATCCATCTACATAAATTTTAATAAGCGCCAAAACATGTCATAATCAAGGTTTGCCTAGCAACCCTATGAGATAGATTTTATGCAATCAATTTTCAGTCTCAGAAGCCTACTTCTAAAATCTGCGACTGCAGCCTTACTCTCTGTTTTACTCCTAGATGTGTCAGGTAATGTTCAAGGTGTCCAGGTCGACTGTTCAAAGTTAGCATTCAATCCCATGGACATGCCGGATGAGCTTCAAGGATACGCTAAAAATCCAATTATTGGAGTAACTTTTTTTCAAACCGGTGGAAATCCTGAAGACTTTCCCGGTAAACTCTCCGCATTCTTTCGCATGCTCGCTGCAAGTTGGAAGACGAAGCCACAATGTAATTACTATTCAGGTTATGACCGTGGTTTTAGATTAAGAACGGTCTTCTCCGATGGAAGCTCAAGAATGGAGCTGGCTAAACCACATGAGGTTATGGTTGCAGCATTGTTCATATTCCCCAATGAAGCTGCAGCGTCTTCAGAATACGCTATGAATAGTCCTAATGTTGTGAAGGGTCTGAAGGAAGATGTGATTGCTGGAGAGCAGGCTAGCGGGTTGGCCTTCGCAGATGAGAGGACTGAGAAGTATGGTGACGAGTCTTCCACATGGCTGCTCACAGGCTCATATCCCGGCGAGAACATGAAAACGAGAATATTATGTTCAATGTTCAGGATCAAATCTGCAGTTGCCTTTTTCATCTCAACATGGTATGAAGGTGATTATCCAACTTCATTCGTCAATGAATTTGGAAACAGAGTCGATGTGCTGCAGTCGCAGATTTTAGAAGTATGGTGACGAGTCTTCCACATGGCTGCTCACAGGCTCATATCCCGGCGAGAACATGAAAACGAGAATATTATGTTCAATGTTCAGGATCAAATCTGCAGTTGCCTTTTTCATCTCAACATGGTATGAAGGTGATTATCCAACTTCATTCGTCAATGAATTTGGAAACAGAGTCGATGTCTTGGATCCGGTTACCCCATGCAGAGACGCAGGTTTAACAGCGATCAGGAATTGGAGTGGCCGCATATCAAGAGAGCTCCAAGAATCTCAGCCTACTCCTACAGTGGAGGTACGGCCGCCTATGAAAATTTCGATAACATGTGATAAGGAAGATAAAAGGTATGAGTCTGGTGAGAGGGTCTCGTTGACAGTGAAGATAGAGAGCCTGGTCAAGGGAACATATAACTATGATGAGAAGACGAACACTTATGCAGGTGGAAAATATGAAGTTGTAAAAGAGATAAGTTTCTTATCAACATTCACATTTCCAAATGGATTGGGTAGATCAATCGGCTTCGGCGGTGGAGATAAAAGACAAATCAAAACAGATTCAAACGGTTTATATTCGTTTAAGCCTTTTGCACCCTATCTGCCAGGGACATACACGGTCAAGGTAGGTGTCGATCCAAGGGACTACGGTTTTCCACAATATCCGGGAATTGCAGACACAGTCACGTTGACAGTTTATGAGCCTGCGGTCGAGCCTACTCAGAAACAATTCGACAGTGTTATAGAACTTTTCAAGAGGAGTGATTCTGTACCATCCAACAGGAAAGCGGTAGAGGAAGAATGTGATAGGCACTGGCCGATCTCGAAGCGTCCAGCCGACATGGAATATGGAGCGATGAATAATCTGCTTTTCTGTAAGAATGTTCGCAGCGGCGATGAGGTCGTCACAGTCAGTAATGGATACAACTGTCCAGGATATACTTCGAAGACTCTGAAGTTCTTGACGAAGTTAAGGTTTGGGATTGGCTACAGCGATGTTGAGAGGAGTCTACTCAGAGGAATAGATTATGGGCCTATCGTCCGGTGCGCTGGACCTATAACGTCACTTTTCGGTAATGAGCACCATGCCGTGGTCTTATACAATTATCGACAGAAGGGAGACTGGGCTTCAAATAGTAAGAATATAGTTTTGGATCCTTGGCCTAAACAGAAGCCTGAGAGTTTCACCCTTAAAGATTTCTGCTACTTCTATGCTAACCTGGCTCCACCATACGAAGGAGTCTACATGAATGCTTACGGTGACCCAGAATGGAAACTCGGCGATCCATTCTGGTACGCATTCCCTACAGTAGGCGGAGCGGTATATTGGAATCTGGAGATGAAAGAATTGGGAGTCAAATATGTTGTCCCTCCAGAGACGGGTACTCAAAGTGGCAACCCCTTCTATCCACCACTGAAGCCAGGGTCGAAAACCGATGAAACCGATACAGCACCGCTTCCAGCATCTATAAAGACGAGGACCGGACAAACAATATTTGAATGCCCAGTCTTTATTGACGTTTACAATGATAAGGGAAAACATGTTGGGCTCTTAGATGGGAGAATTGTCTCTGACATAGAGGGGGCCCAACTATACATAAACCAGAGGTCAAGATCCGACTTCTTATGGTATCTGACTTTACCAGAAGGAAAATACTATGTGAGAATTAAGGGAATTATGGAAGGTGGTTTCCACATATTGACGACCAAGAAGGGTTCCATCCAGTATTACAATGCCTCAATCAGGGAAGATGAGATAGCTTCACTTGAACTCGACTCCGAAAAATATGGTGAATTATTGACGATGCCCAACGGCGAAAAGATAGCGCCCAAGACAATTATCGTAGAAACATTAGAGGAGGATGGTCGAGAAGGTGATGGACGGAACGGCGGTGGTTCAGGAGGAATACTGCTCATGGGATCAGGAGTCCTCGTTGCGATTCTTGTCGCCATCCTACTCTTTGCCAGACGTAGGACGGGTATGTTGTATATGCCTATGTTCTCTGGAAGAAAGGAGGCTAAGCCTGGAACATTAAAGGCAGATAGAGATGTGGAGGCTCAATGTGTCTGTCCAAGCTGCGGCGTTTTGAATGTGAAATCTAATAGATACTGTGCAAGTTGCGGTAAGATTTTGCCAACTCACCGTTACTGTGAGGAATGTGGCGGAGAGATCCCTGAGGGTGCGGTGTATTGCCCAAGTTGCGGCGACAAGCAAGGAGTAGCATAGAATATGCTGTCAATCGATGATGGGGAAGCATCTCAATCCCTAATGTAAGGTTGGTATCTATTCTGTTTGGAATCTTATTGGTCG
>JAGTQO010000112.1:3601-4161 GCA_018396565.1 Candidatus Bathyarchaeota archaeon | reverse complement strand
TATTGTCCAAGTCGACGAAGTATGTGTTCCCCCTCTTCTCCATCACATGCCTCACAGCTTCTACCGCTATATCGGCGAAATGTTCAGCGGCGTCTCTTACCCCCTTGCTAGCCATCGATGTGAGGGCAACCTTCCTCAACGCAGCCTTGTCATCAACCTTTATCGGTGTCGAGATTTGATTCAGTATCTCCACAGCTTTCTCAGATGCCTTCTTGAATCCTGAAGCTATTGTGGTTGGATGAATCTTCTCCTCAAGGAGCTCCCCAGCCTTACCGAGCAGCTCACCTGCCAAGATGACTGCTGTCGTCGTCCCATCGCCAACCTCATCGTCTTGGGCCTTGGCCAGTTCAACCATCATCTTCGCCGCCGGATTCTCTACATCTATCTCATCCAGAACGGTTGCTCCATCATTTGTGACTGTGACGTCGCCGATTGTGTCGACGAGCATCTTATCCATCCCTCTAGGTCCCAGCGTACTCTTCACAGCCTCGGCGATTATCCTAGCCGCCATTATGTTTGAACGTTGAGCCTCCCTACCTCTACTCTCAGAGGTTCCCTCC
>JAGTQO010000112.1:0-3573 GCA_018396565.1 Candidatus Bathyarchaeota archaeon | reverse complement strand
GGCTGGGGCCCCATAGATCCTCCAATTATAGAGGAGGCTCAGAAATCGTGGATAAAAACTTTATGCACCAGATATATTCTCAAGTAGAGGAGGAACATCGTTGAGGAGGATGGGGAGGAGTCTGTCAAAGATGAATCTGAAACTCTACCCTCTAATACTGATACTTGTAATTCTCTTACCTTCATCTTTCAACCAAGTACTATCTTTGAACGTCTCATCTCAGGAGGGATACTCCAGCCGCCAATATGTTGAGGATAATGTGTCTGTGCCTCTCTGTGGAGGAGTTATACGTACCGATCTAGAAGTCTCTGAGAGGATCTATGGGGCCCCAGCCTCAGGAGCAGTCGGTGGAGGGGACATAACCCTCACATATCACGTCAGCTTCCCAGTCGCCAGCCGGTCCTATGTCCAGACTCTCTTCGACCTCGTATACCCTGAAATCAAGACCATCTACGGTGACCCTTCAAACACCATCACTGTGACTCTGAAGTATGACAGGGATTGGTATCCTTGGAACTTCTATATTCCAGCGAACAACACTATCGTTCTAAGCCAATTACCCCCACCATCAGGGACATCCCCAACTTGGGATGCGATATTCACACATGAGCTGATCCATGCATTCCACGACGCAATAGTCTTGACTGAAACTTGGGCTGAGGAGGGGATGACTGAGGCCGCTACTCAGATAGTCGCTATGAACCTGAAGAATAGGGGGGTGAGGGACATCGTCTACAGGGATCCCCTGATCAACCTGAAGTATTATGATGTTTGGAGCTATATGGGAAGCCGAGTCGTCGGAGGGACCCCCAACTTCTTTTCGAAATTCAACCCCGACATATCCTACAGGATCGCCTCCGCGATGTTCTTCATACTGACCTGTGAACTGTCAAACAGCACATCGAGCCCATACGATTTTTTGAAGAGGTTGAATCAGGCTCTCTACTCAGAAGCCTCAGCTAACCCCTACTTCGACGATCTCAGATTCAAATTCACGATACGGCGAGTCGCCGCTGGAAGGCTTGTTGAGGGTCAGTTGGCTGATGTGTGGGTTGGATACCAGCCTATAACATACACGCTCGTCAGGACAGGATTCCATATCGGAGTATATCCGTATAGGCCGGAGAATCCTACAAGGGTCTGGGTGATGACCTTTCTGAGAAATTCATATGGGGAGGAGACTCCTATGGGTGGTTTGAGGGTGAACGTCAAGGTTATTGATGTCGACGGCAGGGTGATCAATTCAGGCCAGGCCATCACAGGATCCGACGGTATGGGATACCTGGATCTTTCTCCAACACCCTACCAGGCAGGTGGATATGAGATAGTTGCTTCAACAATCTTCAGCGACATAAACTACACGGCCAGAAACTACGCCTTCAGCCAGGGAGAGTCGAGGTTTATTGAGCAGCCTGACGTGAATCTTTACGGGGTAACATTGGACAGCCGCGGAAAACCTGTCCCGGCGACGGTCACCGCTACTGAAGGAACTGTCAAATTGAATACTAGGGGTGCCTTCAAGATTGAGACTTCCACACAGACTCTTCCGCTCGAGATAACCCTCTCTTCAGGAGGTTTTCAGAGAAAGTTTGGTAAGCCAAACCCGTATACTCGCGTCGTCTGGATGAATTCAACAGCACCCTCACCGACACCATACACTGTGACCGTCAAAATTCAAGGTTTACCTTCGACATATTCGACGACCCTTCAGGTCGACGGAACGGTCAAGGATACGGTTCAGGGTGGCGGAACCGCAACCTTGACCTTTGAGATGGGGACGACACATACCATCCAAGTCGACAGTTACGTCAACATCTCATCTACGGAGAGATACCACACCTCACCAAATATTCAGGTTGTGACTTCGGAGGCAACAGTCACATTCACATATCTGAGACAGGTCTACATTCTTTTCCAGCAGAATGGTTCAGGCAAACCTGTTCCGGCGACGATAGACGGAACAATATACACTCTACCAGTCAGTTTCTGGTGGACTAGCGGTTCAAACCACAGCTTCACATATGCTGGCAACTTGACCGATGAGACAACCCGATATCTGCTCGTTGAGGTCTCCTCGAGATCGCCTTTAACCGTAACGGACCCCCTCACAATCACAGGCCTATATAAGACCCAGTACATGCTCAACATCTCAACCATGCCTGCCGGCTTGATTCACATCAACGGTTCTGGATGGTACGATTCAGGGTTGAAGGTCACGTTGACCGCGCCGCCTCTCTCAGGATACACCTTCAGGGCGTGGATGGTTGACGGTTCAGAGATTGCGAGTAACCCTGTGGAGGTGACTATGGATGCGCCCCGTGTCGCTGTTGCGATATATCAGAGTCTAGGCACCTACGACGTCACCGTCAGAGCCCTATATGCACCTACAGGTGAGGAGACTGAGGCCCAATTCACTTGGGATGGCAAGACATACACCACACCATACACTCTTCGAGCAGTGACTGGAAGCCACACGGTTGTGGCGGCGGCGACCGACAAGGCTGGACGGACATTCTCGAAATGGCAGGATATAGCTTCGAACACGACTTCGAGAACAATCTCCTCAGGAGGAGTCTACATAGCCCTCTACGGCCCGGTGAAGAGGGACTTTTCGATATCCATCTCACCAGACCATCAGAGGATAGGTCCAGGCCAATCCACACTCTACGTTATAAGACTAGAATCTTTGGGCGGATTCAATCTGCCTGTGACCTTGGGAGTCAAGGGGGTGCCTGTGAATTCGAACAGTACATTCAACCCAAGAACCTTGCAACCTCCAGGGACGGCGGCACTCACCATCAACACATACCCCACGACACCTGTAGGCTCATATGTTCTCACCATAACCGCTGTAGGTGATGATATCGTCCATACAGTCCAGGCTAGGCTGAGTATGGGCGCCTGCATAGTTGCCACAGCAACCTACGGATCTGAACTCTCAGGTGAAGTTCAGTTCCTCAGAGGCTTCAGGGATAATCTGGTGAGGAGGACCTTTGCAGGGGAGAGTTTCATGTCAGCCTTCAACATGTGGTACTACTCATTCAGCCCATACGTAGCTGACTACATAAATCAGAGTAGCTTAGCCAAGTCATGTGCTCGACTAATACTCCACCCACTCATCAAGATACTTTATGCCGCATCTACTTCCTACAAGATATTCCAGCATATACCTGAGTTGGCGGTTTACACCTCAGGGTTTGTGGCTAGCTTCCTCATAGGAACCGTCTACTTCAGTCCAGCGTTTGCGCCCATTCTGCTCTTGAGGAGGAGACTGTTCGGTTTCGTTTGGAGGTTCACCTTACTGATGTTTCTCCTAAGCTTGATACTCTCGGTTACTGGTGAGATGACCGCACATTATGGGCTTATGATGGTTGCCACATCATGTTTCGTAATATCTACAGTCGTTGCTTCAATAACTTTCTCGGTTAAGATGCTCAGCATGTTGGGTGTAGTATTGAGGAGGTTTCGGTTGAAGCTGCTGACTGGAGCCGTGTACTGATAGACTGGACGTCTTTCAGCTTGGAAGTATGGACCTGCTATCTGGTAGAGATAGGTGTGTGTTGATGGTGAGTG
>JAGTQO010000111.1 GCA_018396565.1 Candidatus Bathyarchaeota archaeon | reverse complement strand
TCATTCTAAGCGTCTCTTCTCAACCGATAAGCCTGTTGTAACTGATGTTTGAAACTGAACTTTAAACCTGAATTAGACACCATAAACGTAGAAGCAAGGTGTTTGGTATAATACTGTGGAAGGTGAGGAAAAACCGAGAATTTAAACGCTGTTTGTAGCATTTAGTGCGGGGAGTGGGATTCGAACCCACGAACCCCTACGGGACAGGAGTTCTGCTGTGCAGGTTCAACCTCAGTCCTGCGCTTCCAAACAGGCTTATCTGCCTTGTTCTTTGACCTGGCTTGGCAATCCCCGCTTACAGGATAGATTTTGAGCGGTGTTTTATAACGTTTTTCCGTGATTATCATGGCTTCCCTATGATGGATGGGAAAGCGCTATAGCATGCTTCAAGTATGGGTGGTGCAAGGGCGAGTAGGGAAGGGTCCTGGTTTATTTATGTCCATACGAACCATATCATAGCTGCTGAATCCCAGCAGGATCGAAGTGGTTTCTATGGTGAACTCTGCCGCCCATGGACCATCATGTTAAAAAGATCGATAGTACGAGCGGATCCCGATGTGACTCCAAGAGTCTTTACTGCAATCTTAGGTTTGGCTCTGACAATCATGCCTATGAGGTAGAACATGGTGAAGTCCGCCGGCATCCCGTCGGTCAGGCTGAGTAGGATGTTTCCATGAATCATCATGCCACTTATGGAGGCACTCAAACCCCCAACTATCGGCGAAGATTCCAAGCTAGGTCATGTAACCTAGAACCGCATATAAGTCTGCGTTCATGAATATCATCATGAACTCAAGGCTTCTTGTGACCATCGATTATCGACTTTCAGAGTCGTGTGGACCCGTAAAAATAAACAGTTTTGTAGGCAGATGGTCCTGCTCAAATATATGGGACGACGGTCTGAGGATACTTTCTCAAAAGCAGCTTCTCAAGCTGCTCCCTCAGCTTTATGTCGAGTTCCCTGTGGCTTTCAGAGAGTATGGTGAGGGGGTTCGACGTAGCCATGATTGGGCCTTGAACGATGAGGGGGCTCCTAGCGTCCTTGGAAGGGACAGGTTTAGACTTTAAAACCTTCATGAGAAACTCCCTAGGATCCTCCTCACGCTCCATAAGGCCCGCAAGCTCCTCTATCTGCCTTCGGTTAAGTGGCCTCAGACCATACTGTTGGGGGGCAGGTGACTTTAACAGTTCCCCACCATCATCCAGTCTGATACCGAAACCGACGGACTTGTAAGGGTTCAACCACTCCTCCTTCAGAATCCAAACCTTTTGGCCATGAGAGACTAGGACCTGACTGAAATTTCGACTATCTCTACCAACCAAAACACTCCAGCCTAAAGGATCCTTATCGTAGAGTCTAGCGATCTCCCTCTTCACCTTATCGACAGGCCACATCCTCTCATCAGCTTCAGACACACCCTCAACCCCCTACTCCAACCTTACAGAATACCCGATATTAACCTTTCATATATACACAGAAGCCGGCGCCCTCAAGGCTCCATTAAGTTGTGAAGATAAAAACATGGTGAAGTTGAAGTTAATAAATTCTATGAACAATCTCCATTCATCGAACTCGTTAACGTTGCAAACTTAAGGGATATGGCGTCTAGAATTCTGTACGGATCTCTAATCATGAATCTCAAGCAACCTGAAAAAGGGTATGGGTTGGGAGCGACCGCACCTTATATTTATAGATTCAACCTCACATGTCAGGCTCAGTCTAACCTATAAACTTCCACCATACACAGAGAGTTAAGGTCGAGATGGTCGATGAAGATTCTGGCCTTGGACATAGGTTCTGGAACAACTGACCTTCTCCTCTATGACGACTCCAAGAACCTTGAGAACTGTATAAAGATGGTTCTTCCCAGCCCTTCAACAATCTACGCTGAGAAAGTCAGATATTACACCGAGCTTCGGAGAGACCTATTCATAAGAGGAGACACTATTGGAGGCGGCCCCTTCGCTGAAGCCTTGAGGAGACATTTGGAGGAGGGGTTGAGAGTGACTATGACCGCCGATGCAGGATACACGTTAAGAAACAGTCTCGAAGAAGTTAAAAGGTTAGGTATCGCAATTGAAGATTCTCCTCCAAAAGACTTTGGAGGCGAGATCCTCCAAATAAGAGAGATCGACATCGACAAGTTTAGGGTCTTCATCGAATGTTTCGGAGAAGATCTGTCACATGTTCATGCTGTCGGGGTAGGTGTCCAAGACCATGGAGTCCCTCCAAGAGGAGGAAGCAATAGAAAATTTAGAATGGTCGAGATGGAGGAGAGGCTCAGAAAAAACCTTACACTCGAGAGCCTGGCATATCTGGGTGAGGAGGTTCCGAAACATCACATCAGAATGAGGTCTGCCTTGAATGCGGTGAGAACCCAGCTTCCAGAAGCCAAACCCGTCATAATAGACACATCCATAGCCTCGATCCTAGGATGCTTACAAGACCCTAAAGTCAGGAAGGCTGGAACGGTGTTGACGGTCAACATGGGAAATGAACATCTCACAGCCTCAATAGTTTCCGGAGGAAAGGTTTTCGGCCTCCTAGAACATCACATCCACATATTGACCCCTAGAAAAGTTGAGAAGTTACTCAAAAGATTCATGGAAGGAAAGGTTGACGGGACCTCAGTCTTAGAGGAAGGTGGCCACGGAGCATTCTACACACAGAACCCACCCGCAATACCTAAAATAGGTTTAATAGCAGTCACAGGACCCAATAGATCCATAGTTGATGAGATGAGTCTCAAAACATACTTAGCCGCACCAGGCGGGGACATGATGATGACAGGGCCCATAGGCATAGTCAAAGCTGCGGAGGCCAGAATCCTGAAACACAATCTTAAACGGGGTGATGGCGCACCCTGATACAAAGATGCTTAATAGAATGTTATATGGGAAATATTTCCAGTAAACAGGTGTGGGTGAGATGGTAGATTCAGGTAAACCATTAGTGTTGACCGATACAAACTTTGAAGAGGCGGAGAAAAACCATCCAAGTTTGATAGTTGACTGCTGGGCACCATGGTGTGGCCCATGCATAATGATAGCGCCAGTAATAGATGAGTTGGCAAAGAACTATTTTGGAAAGATCACATTCGGCAAGGTGAATGTAGACGAGAACCCTAGGATATCTCAGAGATTTGGAATAATGAGTATACCGACCCTCCTATTCATCAAGAATAGGAAACTCGTAGATAGGATGGTCGGTGTCGCCCCTAAGGGGATGATCGAGGACAAGATCAAGAGGATCTATCTGACATGAATCTGCACCGGACACTTATTGAACATTTAAAACCTTGCAGCGCGGTTGATAGATTTGGCAGGTCAGAATCCAGACCTTAAAGTGAACATAGAACTTTTCCGTCTGATCGGAATGACCGATAATGAGTCCACGATCTACCTGAAACTCTTGGAGAAGCCTAAGGGCGAGTTGATCGACAATATTCTAATCAACTTCGACCTACAGCCAAATGAAGCCGAAGCCGCTGTCAGAGCCTTAGTCGATAAAGGTTGCGTATCGATCAAAAGCAACATGGTTGAAGCGAATCCTCCAGGAGACTTCATCCATAAGATCCTAGAGAATAAGAGGTTGAGTCTAGAGCTTCAGCTCAAGAAGATTCAAGATGCCGGCCTCCTCCTGGAGAAGGTTCTAAACTCGTATTACTGGGAGAGGAGGCTAGGAATTAAGCCTGAGGAGCTCATCGAACCGATGGTGGATCTTCCGCTGATGGAAAGGCAGACTGTAGATATGATTAGGAGGGCTGAAGACTGTATCCTAATATTTGCTGGTAGGTTCGACTGGTACGAGAATATACGAGAGAGCATACGTGAAGCTATTAATAGGAATGTTAAGGCTCAGGTTCTCATGTTGATCAAAGACAAGTACACGGTCAAGAGGGCTGGGGAGTTGAGGGGTCTAGGGGTCAAGGTTCGACACTGCACCGAAGAATGGTATCCTGTGAGGGGTACCCTCATAGACGATTCAGAACTCATATTCCTAATATGGGCCACGAGGAAGATAGGTGTTGAGAGGCCCACCTACTATAGGCCACACTACACTAGGAATCCTGGCCTGATAAGAATATTCAAGGACGCCTTCCAGAAACGTTGGGATGAAGCGAAGGAAATTTAGAAACCACCAGCAACACAATAGCCTCCAAT
>JAGTQO010000109.1 GCA_018396565.1 Candidatus Bathyarchaeota archaeon | reverse complement strand
TGGGTAGTGTATGAGAGTCTACCTGAACCTACTTGGGATGCGGGGGGGGCAATACGTGAAGGTGGGGTTCAACCGATCTCAGGTAAGGGGAGCATTACACTGGATGCGGTGTGCAGGGTAACCTCCCCATCAGATTCGATAATTGTCGGTGGTGGATACGCATTTTCAACATACCCCGTATCCACTATCACACTCATTTCAGGATTAATTTCAATAGAGGTGGTAGATGACCTCGAGATCAGTCCTGACGTTGAAGGCATATGTATCTGGGATGGTCCGCCTCCCCCAGAGTCGGCCCAACCGTCCACGGAGATAGATATTCCAGTGAAGGTGAAGTATGCTGTCGACTATGAGGCTTGGATGAACATAGGAGTATATGATGAGAGTGGGGTTCTAGTCTCGACAGTAAAGTATGAGGAGACTGTCACAGGCATAGGTTACAGCGACTACACCTTCAAGGTCAAGACCCCGAACGTTGAGGGTCCATGGAGACTGAAGGTTTCACTGTATTACGGCCATGTTGAGGGAGTTGACAGCATACATAAGGAGTGTGATGAGTGGCCCTTCACATTAATCGTCTCCTCAGGGGTTCCAGGTGGGGTAGGGGTCAAAATATTGAGTGTAGACTCACCAACTGAGGTTGATAGCGGAAGTGAAATTGAGGCTGATGTGAATGTTGAGTATGATCTTCCGTCAGGTTCAAAGTATAGGGTCAGCATCCTCGACGCCACATCTGGAATGTTGATTCAAACCAGCGCAGAGAAAACAGCAGCCTCACATGACTTTGAAACATTCAACTTCCAAAACATCTTCGCATCTATCCAACCGCAGGATGGGCTGCTCAGACTCGTCGCCATCGCAGAGTATAAGACAGACGGTGGCTGGCAGATACTTGAACCGGATGGGATACGTGAATTCTCAGTGATGGTCCATGGATCCACATTGTCTCCAGGTGAACTTCCAGTAGGCACAGGGTTGCAGCCTCCTCCGCTGCCGACAGATATGTTTCCACCACCTCCAGCCGGTTTCGACTTCACATTGGAAGTCACACCGTCAGATCAAGAGGCTTCCGCAGGAAAGACCGTAAACTATAGTGTGACAGTCACATCGAACGTGAACGCCTCCCAACCAGTCATGCTTGGGCTCTCAGGTAACCCCTTGGGTTCGTCGGCGAGTCTACAGCCTATCGCAGGTGTACCATCATATAAGTCAAAGTTGACGGTAACCCTTGGAAACCATGTTCAACCTGGAACATACATGTTGACGGTCAACGGTGCAGGTGGGGGTAAGAGCCATTCGAAGACGGTTACGCTAAGAGTAAAGGAGCTCCCAGACTTCACATTATCCATCTCCAAGCCTGAGGTGAGGGTGATAAGGGGCCATTCGACATCACTTGAGGTGTCTATTCAGCCCCTCCGCGGCTTCAATACTCCTGTGAGTCTGAGTTTGAAGAATGCCCCTGCAGGTGTGACGGTGAACTTCAACCCAGCCTCAGGAGTCCCGAGCTTAGTATCAAGAGTAGACATCAGAGTAGACTCCAAGATGCTTCCAGGAACATATCCGGTGACGATAAGGGCAGCGGGATCATCTGAGAAGGAAGCGAGAATAATATTGAATGTGGATGCGTCAAGAGAGGAGTCTACGAGGAGAGAATCCGGCTTCCCATATGGGCTACTAATAATACTGCTACTGTTCCTTGCAGTAGCGCTCTTAATCGTTAGGCGTAGAAGGGGGAGACCGAAACCTGTCGCACCGAGCAGGTACTGCATCGAATGTGGCGCGGAGATTCCGCCGGATACGGTATACTGCCCGAAATGTGGAGTGAAACAGCAATGAGACCATCTAGAGTCCTCTCGATAATGCTCTTGGTAACACTCGTCTCTGTAATCTATTTGCCTGCACCGCATGTTGAGGCCGCTGTCAACCCAACCATAACCAATATAAGCGCACCCCCATCAGTCAACGCTGGACGAACATTCCAGGTTGCTGTGAAAGTCAGCGGCGTCTTTCTTGGAAGTCAGGCTAGGGTTCGAATCTTCGACCCATCCACACAGATAACCTTAGCTACAAGCGGTACATATGGCGGTACAAGGGATGGATCCTTAGGGTTTGTCCTATCGGTGACTGCGCCGAGCCGGCTGGGCGACTGGTGTATCAAGGGGATACTGGAATTTACACCTAAGGCTGGTGGAAGATTCGCAGTTGTTGATCAGAGGGGGTTCTGCATTAAAGTCTTAGGATCCCCAACACCGACACCGAGGCCTACACCAACACCTACGCCGACACCTACACCAACACCTAGGGTTGAGGTTCAGACAGACTGGGCTGTAGGAAGGGTTTGGATGGAGCCTGAACATAGAAGCCCATACTCAACCATTCCATACATAAACGCAAATGAGAGCGTAACATTCCATGGGATGATATATCTCAGAAGCGTTGACGTTACACCTCCAGAATATAGGGATGCTGTCCTACCATATGTGAAGGCTCAGGTGACACTCCTCCTCGACGATGTTGAGAGGAGCGACCTCTATCCACCTGTGATACTTGATTTCAGGGCTGGAACCCAAGGCCAGGAGGTCTCGACCAGGAGGATAGTTGGAACAGATGGAGGTAGAATACACACGTTCGGATTCAGGGTCACCTCCTACTTCACAGACCCTGACCCTGGAAACAACGAGAACAGGTCACAGTTTATAGTGGCAGGCCCACCAACTGCAAGAATCATCTCGGTAGATGCTCCAAACTCAACGGCGACCGGCAGAACATTCAACATAAGCATAATCGTCGAGTGGTCTGCAGCCCTGGGAGCTGATCTTAGAGTTCGACTATTAGACATCACAAATAACAGGACACAGACCAGGGAGAAACCTATAGTAGGATCCTCCTCAGCAGACGTATTCCAATTCAGGGTCACAGCTCCATCCAGACCTATCCTGTGGCGTCTAAGGGCTGAGGTCTGGACCAGGGCTGCTGGTTCAGACTCTTGGCGTCACGACAAAACAGACTGGTCGAGAGACTTCAACATCAACGTGATAGAACATAGGTACTCCGCCAAGATCATAGGTGTAGGCGGACCAGGCTCAGCCCCTCAAGGCAGCATCTTCACCGTCTCAGCGATAGTAAGATATGAATTCACAAACGCAACAAGAGTCAGGGTAATGTTCAATAATAGAACCCTAAACGACACCCTGACAGGTACAGGACACAAGAACTATACGGTGAACATGTCCTCCGCAGTCATAGGCGATTTAGGCATAAGGGTAAAGGTTGAGTATCAGAGGGGAGGCGTATGGCGGAACGACAGTGAACAAAGCTATAAGACGATGACGGTTAACATCTATTCCGGTGTGAGGGAGTGGCCTCTCCCAGAATGGTGGAATAGACTCATAGAGAAGCCTATAGACGACTATTTGGTGAAGCCCATCAAGAGACTATTAGGACTGAGGTAAAAGTTTAATATTCATTCATGGTTGACCGCCGAGATTGTCTCAGTAGAAAAATCTCAGGATAAGAAAGAGTCTGGTACAAGGGCTAAAGTAGCGGCCATGTCGAGTAAGATGAGGAGGCATAATATCAATATCGTTGAGCCCCAGACTTGAGGGATATCCCTGGCCGCCTCTCCCTCCGAGAACCTTGCAGTATAACCTTCTAAGACGCCCCCCACGCCTCCTCGAGTTTAAACCGTTCAGCAACGACCATCCCAAACGACGAAACCTACGACAGAATACCTAGACCCAAACGCCTGTCTATCCAAGACTTCATTGAAACCATGAAGTAGGATGAAGACAGATTTGCAAGATACATATGCTTATTTACTTAATCCAAAAAAATTAACTTATGATTCCGGTGAGAGATATTGTTGAGAGAAGAACCTTCCCGGCTGTAAATCTTACATTGATAGTTGTCAACACTTTGGTTTTCCTATGGAGCCTCACAGACTTCGATCACATACTATCAAAATATGGGTTCACACCTTTAAACTGGAGTCTACTCACAATCTTCACTTCGATGTTTCTGCATGGTGGATTCGACCATCTCATAGGGAATATGTGGTACCTATGGATATTTGGGGACAATGTTGAGGATAGGCTTGGACACTTCGGATACCTGATATTCTACTTCTCTTCAGGCCTGGCGGCGGCTTTCATTCACTATCTGTCTGATCCGCTCTCGAAAATCACGGCTGTAGGGGCTTCAGGGGCCATATCTGGAGTCATAGGGGCATACGCAGTATTCTATCCGAGAGCCAAGGTTCTGGTACTGATCAGATTCTACCTGACAGCAGTCCCAGCCTTCACGATGATAGGACTATGGTTCCTTATGCAACTAGTCTTCGGAACCCTGAGCCTCATTGGCGGAGTAGGAAGCGGCATCGCTTACTGGGCGCACATAGGCGGATTCA
>JAGTQO010000107.1 GCA_018396565.1 Candidatus Bathyarchaeota archaeon | reverse complement strand
AACAAGATACTGAAGGACACGGTGATAAGATACTTCAGGATGCGTGGATACGATGTTAGAGACCAGCCTGGATACGATTGCCATGGACTGCCAATAGAGGTTAAGGTTGAGGAGGACCTCAAGATAAAGAGTAAGAGAGAGATAGAGGAGTCTATAACCATCAAGAAGTTTATCGAACACTGCAAAAGGTATGCTGAGGAGAATCTGCATATTCAAACAAGGATCTTCAAAGATTTAGGAGTGTGGATGGACTGGGAGAACCCTTACCTCACATACACCAACGAGTACATAGAGTCTGTATGGTGGGTGGTGAAGAGGGCTGATGAGAGGGGCCTCCTCCAGAAAGGGTTGAAGGTGGTCCACTGGTGCCCAAGATGTGAGACAGCCCTGGCAGGATATGAGGTGACAGATGAATATAGGATGATCAGGGACCAGTCAATATATGTGAAGTTTCCATTAGAAGACAGAGAGAACGAATATATTCTGATATGGACGACGACACCTTGGACCCTCCCAGCAAACGTAGCCGTCATGGTGAATCCGGACTTCGACTACTCAAGAGTCGAGGTCGACAGAGAGATATATATTATTGCCGAGGCGAGAAGGCAGGCTGTCATCGGTGACCTACCATCCAAAGTCATAGAGACCGTCAAAGGCGAGAGGCTTGAAGGCTTAAGATATAAACCCCCACTCTCAGAAGAAGTCAAGATCCGCACTGAAACTGAAGTCAAGGACGCCCACAGAATAGTTCTGAGCAGGGAACATGTCTCGATGGAGGAGGGGACTGGATGCGTCCACTGCGCACCAGGCCACGGTGAAGAAGACTTCGAAGTCGGCCAGAAATATGCGTTACCAACATTGAACCCAGTAGATCATACTGGAAGATTCACATGTGAAGCTGGAAAGTATGCTGGAAAATATGTTTTCGACGCAAACCAAGAGATAGTTGAAGATCTAAGGAGAAAGAATCTACTCTTCAAATCTACAATCATCGAACATCCATACCCACACTGCTGGAGATGCAAGACACCATTGATACTGAGAGCCACCGAACAATGGTTCATAAAGATAACAGAATTGAAGAATAGGCTATTCGAGGAGAATGAGAAGGTGAGGTGGGTTCCAGAATGGGCTGGGAGCAGAAGGTTCAGAGACTGGCTGCTTGGAGCCAGAGACTGGGTGATATCACGACAAAGATATTGGGGAACCCCCCTCCCAATATGGATATGCGAGGAATGTGGAAGGAGGACCGTCATAGGTTCAATGGAAGAGTTGAAGGCCAAGGCCATAAACCTCACCGGAGACATCGATCTCCACAGGCAGGATGTGGATCCCATAAAAATCAGATGTGAATGTGGCGGGGAGATGGACCGTGTCCCAGACATAATAGATGTATGGATGGATTCAGGAGCAGCCTCATGGGCCTCCCTCAGATATCCAAAAGATGACGGGGAATTCAAAAGATGGTGGCCAGCAGACCTGATCATAGAGGCACATGACCAGACGAGAGGATGGTTCTACTCACAGCTCGGCGCCAGCATCATAGCGTTCGATAAGGCACCTTACAGAGCCGTCCTGATGCACAGCCACACATTAGACTCTGAAGGCCAGAAGATGAGTAAGTCCCAAGGCAACTTCATCTCACCACAAGAAATAACCGACAGATACGGGAGAGACGCCCTGAGACTCTACGAGCTGCAAAGAACAATCTGGGAAGACTTCAACTTCTCAACACCAACAGTAGATGAGACCCTCAGGGAACTCAAAGTAATATGGAACGTCTACACGTTCGCAAGCACCTACATGAACCTAGACAAGTTCAAACCTGCAGATTGGCCTATAGGTAAGGGGAAGCTGAGGCCAGAAGACAGGTGGCTGATCTCCAAGACTGAGAGTCTGAAACTCATTGTCAGGAGAGAGATGGAGAACCTGAACCTACATAGAGCTGCAAGGCTCCTCAGCCAGTACGCTATTGAGAACCTGAGTCGATGGTACATAAAACTTGTGAGACGCCGATTCTGGCAGGAGAAGGAGAGCCCAGACAAGATGGCGGCCTACTCAACACTATACCATGCCCTCAAGACATGGATACTCTTGAGCTCACCGTTCATACCCTTCATCACCGAGAAACTGTATCAGGAAATGGTGAGGCCAGCCGAGCCTACGTCGGCTGAGAGCATACACATGTGCGAATACCCTGAACCAAAAATCGAAAATGTAGATGTCCAGCTTGAAGAGAGCATGGATTTGGCCAGAGAAGTCGTCGGCGCAGTCTTGAGTGCAAGACAGACAGCGAAAGTTAAGCTGAGACAACCAATATCAAGAATCGTAATAGTAACAGGCGACCCAACTGTTGAGAGGGCCCTAAGCGGCTTAGATAAGGTGATTCAATCCCAAGCGAACACTAGGAAGATCGAGTATGTCAACCTCGAAGAGGAGGAGAAGCTCAAAAGATTAACGGTCAACCCCAACTACAAAGTCTTAGGCCCAGTATTCAGAGGAGACACAAATCTTGTAGTTGAGGAATTGAAGAGACTCGAAGGCAGACATGCACTTGCTACTCTAAAAGAGAGGGGGAGCCTAACATTGGAGGTTGGAGGAAAAACCTTCCAGATAAAACCTGAAATGGTCACGTTCAAGGAGGAGATGCCGGAGAACCTAGTATCAGGAACATTCAGCAGAGGAAGAGTTTACATCGACCTGACAATGCCTAAAAAATTGCGGATAGAAGGTTTGGTAAGGGATGTTGTCAGGCGCATCCAGGAGATGAGGAGACAACTCGATCTGCCTGTAGAGGCATACATCCACACATACATTCAAACCCCAAGCAGAGAGGAGAGTAGATCCCTAGGCAAGAATAGAGATTATATACGTGAAGAGGTCAGAGCTAAGAGGCTTGTCTTCATAAGCAAGAGAACCTGCAGATTCAAAGTCGACCTGGAGAAGGAATGGATAATAGAAGGCGGGAAATATTGGATAGGCGTACGTAGAGTCGAGGTCGACAGAGGGATCAAATCTAGAAAAAGTAGATTGGAGAAGTAACTTCTCAAGGGCTTCTGGCAGCCCTCCGACTTATTATCTCCCTACATTTATCAGCATAATCACAGTACTCAAGGCACAGGGTTCCCATCTCCCTTGAAACCTTGGCTCCGCAACCGTCACAGACAGTCTCCTTCTCATCGCTCCAAATCTCCAAGGTTCTCTTACATTTAGGGCAGGTTATAGATTCTGGAGTCGGCCTCACAAGCTTGACTATGCCTGGGCACGTATCTGGAAAACTGAGTCTAACCAAACTTTCTCCCTTCTATATTACTCATACAAATGTTTAGGCTTTTCTGATTTTGGAAAGGTTCGGTGGCCTACCGTAGAAATCTGATTTAGGATATCTCCCCTCACACTCCCTGAGCTTCGAGGTTACAGAGTATGCAACATCAATGTTCAAAACATTGGCGAATGCGAGACAGTATATTATCACATCAGCAAGCTCACTTGATACAGAGCTTAACCTCTCACTGTCTTCACTGTAAGTCTCGGATTCATCTGTCGTAACCCATTGGAAATTCTCAAGCAACTCTGAAGATTCGATGCATATGGATTCAGCCAGATTCTTTGGGTTATGGAACCTCTCCCATCCACGTTCACGTATGAACCTTGCAACAGCATCCTTGAGGCTTCCAACAGTCACCTCATCATCCCCAACCGGTTTCAAGGTCTTCACATTCAACTCTTTATAGAAAGCTACCCTTAGGCTTTCAGCCCATGGTCCAGATAGGTATGAGTTTGGCGAAGGCTTGGTCGAATATGGTCTCGGCCATCTTCACGTAACCAGCCGTATTCATATGCAGACCGTCACTCGAATACTTTCTATCAAGCTCACCGGTCTTAGGATCTGCTGTAGCAGAGAAAAGGTCCACACACAACATTTCATTCTCGAAACAGTAATCCTTTATCATCTCATTGAGTTCAACCCTTGGAGCTATAAGCTTCTTCACCCCAACGATAGAGGGTACCGTACACGCTATAACCTCTATTCCAGCCGACGACGCACCCTCATACATCTGGATAAGATTGTCCATAATCTCTTTAGGTTCAACAGACCATCCTATGTCGTTAGCTCCACCCAATATAATGGCGTAGTTCGGTTTCACAGAGATCACATCGTTCTCGAACCTGCGAAGCATATCTGAAGTCAACTCGCCAGTCACCCCCTTATTGTAAAAGGTAACATTCACCTGTTTGAGTTTCCCAGCCTTCTCCAAGGCTTCGTCAACCATCTTCTTCAATGGAACAGTGTAAGGTGTAGATTTCGGGAGGGGCGCGTTCCCTTTAGGTGGCTGATACCCAGCTGTCAAACTGTCACCGAAGGCCACAACCATTATCTTCTTCACCTTACTCACCAATAGTCACCACCATTGATGGGGGGGGA
>JAGTQO010000019.1:21533-23612 GCA_018396565.1 Candidatus Bathyarchaeota archaeon | reverse complement strand
TAGGACTTGGCCGCACCTTTTACAGTACCATACAGGTATTGGTGTCGCAAAAACCCTCTGTCTCGATATGACCCAGTCCCAATCCAAGGATCTAGCCCAGTCTATCATTCTATGCTTAGAGAACGGTGGGATCCAGTTCACCCTATCCGTCCATTCCAGAACCTGATCGGTCATGTCGCGTGTCCTCATGAACCATTGTCTTCTGGAGATTATCTCGACGGGTGTGTGGCATCTCCAGCAGCAGCCTACGCTCTGACTTATCTTCTCAGACTTGTATAGGAGTCCCTTCTCCTTCAAGTCAGTTATGATGTTGACCCTCGCATCGCCAATATTCATTCCAGCATAATCTCCAGCCTCACCGCTCAACCTTCCATCCTCAGTGACTAGATTGACTACGGGCAGCCCATACTTTTTCTGCCATTTGACGTCGGTCTTGTCTCCGAATGTACATACCATAACAACTCCTGTCCCAAATTTTGGATCGACATCATCATCCGCAAGAATCTTCACCCTACGCTTAAAGAGGGGAACCTCAACCTCCGATCCTGAATACTGCCTGTACCTCTCATCATTGGGATTGACAGCTACAGCTACGCAGGCAGGTAAGAGTTCAGGTCTGGTTGTAGCTATTGGGAGCCTCACACCTTCCGGATCAAAGTAGAGATATACCAATTCACTCTCACGTTCAGAGTAGACGACCTCAGCCTCAGCTATTGCTGTTTCACATCTCGGACACCAGTTCACAGGATGCTCACCCCTGTATATGTAGCCTCTCTCATAGAGGATGATGAATGAGAGTTGAGTAGCCCTGTAATATGAGGGGTCCATCGTCCTATACTCTAAGCTCCAATCCATAGAGTATCCCATAGCCTTCATCGCAGCCCTCATCTTCTCAATATAATCATCTGTCAACCTGACGCAGATCTCCTTAAACTCTTGAATTGAGACATCCCTCTTCCTTATGCCGTAGAGTTTCTCAGCCCTAACCTCTGTAGGTAAACCGTGGCAGTCCCATCCTTGAGGGAAATGAACGTTGAAGCCCATCATCCTCTTGTACCTTGCAACAAAGTCTATGTAACACCAGTTCAAGGCGTTTCCAAGATGAAACTCGCCACTCGGATATGGTGGCGGGGTATCTATGCTGTAGGTCTGCCTCCCCTTATCTTCACGGTTGAAGCTGTGGAGGCCCCACCTCTGCCAGGCCTGCTGCCACTTAGCCTCATGCTCCGCCGGAACATATCTCTTAGGCAAAGGATTCTTGATCCCCATATGTTACACCACACCGCCCCTCTCTGACCCTAACCTTCAAGACCCACAGAGATATCTATGTGACAATCAAAAGTGTTTCGTAGAGTCTCGACACCATTCGAGCTACCCATACTAGAACGTGTCGAGAAGCCTCTGCTTACTTTCAGGTCCAACATGGAGTCTGAGCCTCATACTGTCCCTCGCCGCAACTGTTCTGATTCTTGAAGCCTCCTCGATGGCTTTAGCCTCAACGTCAGGGTTTGAATATATCATCCTCATGCCGAATCCTGTTATAATAGATGATTCAGGCCTTGCTTCTTCAAGTATCTTGATAGCGTCATCTGTACATAGGTGACCCTTTATAGGCGCGCCCCTCGGCCTCAGAACACACATGATGAGCAGTCTTACCCCCCTATACTGTTCCCCTAACCCATCAAAATATTCGGTGTCTGAGGTATATCCTATCTCACCCCAAGGCAGGGTCAGTCTGAAACCGATTGTGTCCGGATCCCCATGTTCAGCCCTCAAGGCTCTGAACTTAACCTCACCCAGATCGACGATGTCGCCTGGGGAGACCTCGCAGATCCTGCTGACCATTCTCTTATGGTAGGATGATATTCTAGGCTCACAGGTATCGTTGCCGTTTAGGACACCTTTTGGAGCTATAAGGACCCCTCTCCTCTTTGCTCCACCCTGGGTTATGGCTTCAATATATACCTCAGCATCATTGTCATGGTCTGGATGGCAGTGAGATATGAGTAGGTACTCAACCTTCTGAGGGTCAAGATTCAACTGGTTCGAATAAGCTATGGAGCCTGGACCTGGATCGAT
>JAGTQO010000019.1:1489-21487 GCA_018396565.1 Candidatus Bathyarchaeota archaeon | reverse complement strand
ATCTGAGTTATCATCGAGTAACGTCCACCACCGGTCCCTAGGAATATAAGCTCAACCTCACCCATCAACCACACCAACATAGACCTATGTTAAACCCGAAAATATTCCCAAACCTAACATCTTCCCAAGAGTCGACGGACATACATCACAAGAATAAGTATTCCGACTGTAAACCCAGTCGCCTCCAATAATGTGTTTATGGCCTCGCCAAGAAATATAAGTGGTCCATCATAATTTTCGATGGCGATAGTATAGACGTGGAAATAGTAGTTGAAGAACCAGTGGAGCAAGACAGGAGCATAGAAGCCGGAAGCCAGATACATTATGAAGAATATGAGGCCCGCCAAAAATGACGTTGAGATCTTGCCGATCTCCCAGCCTGATCCTGAAAAGTAATGAGCTAGGCCGAAGACTGTTGAAGTTGAAGAGATCAGAAACCACTCTCCTACACTGATACCCCTCAAGAACCCATCTCTGATTATACTCGGCCAGCCAAGAGACTCCTTAGCACGGTCAGGGTGAAGTATCAATCTCAAAGAGAGTTTAAGGATGCTTCTCAACCCCATTTGCTTCAGAACATCTCCTCGCAAGGCTAGTCTGAAAATAGAGTAGACTGCGAAGGGAGATATGCGGTACATGAACTCCTCAAATATCGGCGAGTATGCGAGATTGAAGAGTCCCCTATAAAGATCTTCAAACTCGATCGAACCTGTAGATACACCCGCAGTTTCTTGGAGGTTCTGTATAACGGTCACTGCAATGAGGAGTATGCTTGAGACGGCTGGGAAAGCATATAGGAAATTGCTGTTTCTGGATATGGGGTTCAGATTGCTCACGCCCTTTATAGAACTGTGGAAGCCGATACCGTCCATCCAAGCCAATGTGAAACAGAGAGCATAGAATATCCATGTTGAGGTAAATATGAGGCCGAAAGGAATCGAGGTAGGTATCTTGAAAACGAATAGGGCTACGAAACCTACTGGAAGATTCTCTGCCGATTTCGAACTGAAACGGTATCCATCAGGATGGATGAGCATGAAGTACATCCCTAAAATCATTGAAAGAATATAGGTTGAAACTAAGAAAACAACCACAGCACGCCAAATGTATCCCAAGACTTGGATGAAGACTCTTACTTTACACATCCCTTTCCACATCAACAGTTTTCTCATCACATATCTATATGTAGCATCATCAATCTAAGTTGGGTCTAGAACATGAAATTGCAAGTCTTTTTTTAAATAGTCGATGTGACTTGACATCTTTGTTTAAAGAACCTCTATAATCAATATCCAACTCATTAAGTTTGAGGTTGACTCCAAACGTCAAAGACACCGAAGATTAATCAGCCTATAAGCTTGGTATCAAACAACATAGGTAGGACATGCGGGGAATGTTCAATATTCAGCAAGTGTAAGGGCGGATTCTGCCCAAAGACTGAGGTGGAGGTCAGTAGGACACATCCAGCATGCCAATTCTTTTCGGATAATCATGGATCAAGAAATTCTTACAGGAGAGTCTCGGCGAACACACCATCACAGGGCAATGGTCTAGGCCTCCATGCAAGGAGTTATGTTGATCCAGGTGAGTGTGGAGGGCCAGACCCTGAATACTGCACAGTCTACTGCCCCAAATATTGGGGCTGCAAACTTGTTCTAGAGGAAATTAAGAAGAAGTAGTTTCTAGAGTCTGTTTCATCGACGATACTTCAACATAGCCTCAATGTTCCATAGGTCAGGTTCTTACAGAAGGTTTCGAGATCGTCTAGCTCCGCCTGAATAGTATCCCTCACAGGCGCTTCAACATCCTTCATTGAAATGTTAGGTTCAAGTATGAGCTGGGCTGAGACCACTTTAGGCTCATTTATCGGCTTCCCTATCTGGCTGAGCAACCATACATATACTTCCTTCAAGCCTGGAACTTTACGGTAAACCTCTTCGGCGATCTTGTAGGTTAAGATATTGTATATCTTACCTACATGGTTGACTGGATTCTTACCGCATGCAGCCTCCGAACATGTAGGCCTATTCAGAGGAATGATACCGTTGACCCTGTTACCCCTGCCGACTTGCCCACAGTCACCGCCGTCAGCCGATGTTCCGAGAACAGTCAGATACACGCCTCCCAGACCCCTACCAGGCACATCTGCCGTGTTCAAGTCGACATTCACCTTGAAGTCGACCCTAGACTCCACATATCTCATTATCTCCTCATGAACCTCCCTCTTAACCCTGAAATAAGACTCCTCGCTTTCAATATACTTGTCTATGAAGGCTATTCCAACGGTGAGGTTTAGGTTCCTATCCTTCCTCAAACCCATGACTTTCACATCCTCACCTGTCTGGGGGAAGGACTTCTTGAATTCACGGCTGTTCAAATAGTACTCCGTATCCCTCACAATCTCCTCTGTAGGTGTTAAGGGTGCAAAGCCGACTGCGGCTGACGTATCATTTGCACCCAGAAACTTTCCCCTCCTCGCAAATATGTCTGTTAAGGCTTGGGAGCCCGGCTTCAACTCAACCTGATATCTTACATGTTCATCCGGATCAACATGCCTAAGGTTACTCCTTATCCACTCCTTCGCTGTCTCAACTGTGATCTCCTCTACAGGTATATCTTCGGAGTTGACGTTGAATGTTGCCCTATCCCCGAAAACGAGCAGCATAGGCTTCAAGACTTTCCCACCTCCGAAAGCAACTTTCACGTCTCCTGCAACAAGCAGCCCCTTGTCAATATTGTGATGCAGAACAGCGCCGAATCTCTTGATATACTCCCTGCTCAGGGCTCTGGATACCTCGTCCATTATGGAGTCGCATATAGTATCCGGATGACCCAAACCTTTCCTCTCACATATCTCAGTACGCTGATCAGTTATCGGCTTCTGTTTCAACTCGTCTAGGACTATCTCGAGCATGCCCATGACCATCCCCCGTCTAATCGACATTTACAATATTAATAATTCGTTGCCACCAAGATTCCATTAGGAATCTAACGAGTAGAATCGATACTTGAACCTGGTCCATGTACTGACATATTCATTCAGAGACCGCGCCATATAATATCTCGACCGTCCACTTGGCGGCCTTACCAACAACATCAGGACACTTATCCGTGTGGCCTCCAGCCTCCTCAAACGCCTCACGATCCTTTGGATCCCAGAGGTTGAACGACCTCCCCATAATCTTCTTCTGAATATCCTTACACAATATGCTCCCGTACTCGCTGATGAACTTATCATGTAACTTCATGGTCAGCACCATACATTTCTCCCTCTCCCCAGGATCATTGAATTCTTCACGTCCATATTTGGATCCTATGGCTGCTGCGCCACCTGAGAGGGCCCCACATGTTCCATCCCCAGACCTGGCGTATCCACCTGCAAGGGGATCTATTGCCTTGAAAATCTTCGGATCACCGATCTCCATCACCTCACTGACTGCTGCGAAGACACATTGTGGGCAGCTGCCGTGGCTCCTCTCAAAGTTGAATCCCAACTCATAAGCTTGCCTCATCGCCTCCTCCTTACTTAACTCAACCAACAGTCCCACCCAAGCCATATGTAACTTTACAGTTTACCTCCGGATCCCGTTTAAAAGGGTTCCCATACCTACAAAATAATCGTTTATAAAATCGAAATGTGAAGTTATGGTAGTGGTGTTGATTGAAGGCTGCGAGGTTCTATGAGGTTGGTAAGCCCCTCAAGATTGAGAATGTTGATATACCAAGAATATCAGATTCTGAGGTTCTAGTCAGGGTTAGGTCCTGCGGCATATGCCACACCGACCTACACTTCATAGATGAAGGATTGATCAAGCCTGGGAAGGTACCTCAGATTATGGGGCATGAGGCTGCTGGCGATGTCGTCGAGGTTGGAGAGAGGGTTAAAGATGTGAAGGTGGGCGATAGGGTTCTCATCCATTTCTACTTCAGCTGCGGTGAATGTTACTATTGCCGGAGGGGTAGGGAGAGCCTATGTGTAAGCCCAGAATTTCAACACTTCGGCTTCACAACAGACGGCGGATATGCAGAATATGCGAAGGCCCCAGCCAGAAGCATCATTAAACTTCCAAGCCAGTTGCCCTATGATGCTGGGATACTTGTGGATGCAGGGTCGACAGCCTACCATGCCGTAAGGGAGATTGGAAAGGTCAGGCTCGGAGACTTTGTTGTCATAATCGGCTCCGGCGGGGTTGGCCTCTGCACCCTGCAAATGGCTAAACTCAGCGGAGCCACAGTGATGGCTGTCGACATTAGCAGTGACAAGCTGGATGCAGCGAAATCTTTGGGTGCAGATCACGTGGCGAACCCAACGGTAGACAATCTGTATGAGGAGGTGAGGAGGTTGACTGATGGCAGGGGTGCTGACGTCATCTTCGAGCTTGTAGGTTTAAGTGAGACGATGGGTAGGGCCGTCGATATTCTGGCAAAGGGAGGGAGACTCGTATTCATAGGATACTCCAAGGATGACCTGACCATAAATCCTAGAAGACTGGTCACTGGGGAACTTCAGATAGTCGGCTCACGCGCAAGTTCAAGATATGAAACTGTTGAAGTTGTAAATCTTGTGAGAGATGGAAGGTTCAAGCTCGACCCCTTAATAACTCATAGAGTGTCTTTGGATGAGGTGAATGAGGGTCTAGACCTGGTTAGAAGAGGCGAATCTATCAGGGTAGTTGTCAGGCCCTGATTCAATGTGGAAGCGAAACTTCAATGGGATGCGAGTGTTTGAGGGGTCAGGCTGTCGGCTGAGGCTCCCTCACTATCTCCCCGCAACTCGAACAGAAGAGGTCTTCCACCCCGACTCTTGCACCGCATTTGGGGCAAACGAGTAGTTGAGGCTTGATATGAGGAACCTTGATGCGCCTACGTCTACGGATCAACATTGCAACTGCAGATATGGCGGCTAGTGCTGCGACGGCTGCTAGGATCATCTTGTTCGATAGAGGTGCTGGGAGAATGCTGGTCTTCTGAAATGTCACCCTATTGCTGGAGGAGCCTTCGACATCATTGTTTCCAAGCCACATCGCCCTCACAGTCCAGTTGCCAAGTTCATCTGGTGAATATGAATCTTTGAATCGTCCTTCACGGTCAATTTTAGTCTTTCTCGTAATGGTCTTCTCGCCAGGCCCTTGATAAATAAGGTCTACCTCTGAACCTTCAACAGGCGGCTTCATAATCCCTGATATTTCAAATTCTTCAAGCAATATTCCAAGCCAACCTTGACCTACAGAGATTTCCAGACTACTGGCCATCTTATCGATTCTCAAGGAAACTGTTGAAGAGTGGGTCTTACCCTTTCCTGAGGCTTTTACTACAACAGTGTACTCACCGACCTTCACGGAAGATCCGGTCTTAACAATGAGTTGGGATGTAAATGGGGGCTTACCCGATGGAACGGACAAAATCGGCGTGGCTCCGTCCGGTATGCCTGAGACTGTTAAGTCTACTGTCTCATCGAATCTTCCCAGAGGCTTCACATCAAAGGTTAGAGTTGCATTCTGTCCTTTCCTGATAGAGGTCCTGTTCACTGAACAGGTTATCGTGAAGTCCTCCCTCTTGACTGATAGCGTGGCTGTAGCTACTTTCGAAAATCCTCTGCTTGAGGCTGAGATGGTGAGTGTGTAATTGGCCTCAGTCGAGGCTCCAGAAGCATCTATTGTAAGGATCGATGTGAATGTCGGCGTTCCAGTCTGGGGTGAGAAAGCATATTTCAAATCGGCTGGGAGGCCTGAAACATTGAGTGAGACTTCCGCTGGGGTCCCACTCAGGAGATTTACTGCGACTGTGTAGGAGGCCTTATCTCCAATATTCATAGTCTGGGCTGAAGGATTTACTGTTATGGAAAAGTCGAATCTTGGAACCACTGTAAGAATTGCTGTTGCCTGCCGTGTGATGCCACGCGCATTGCCTGTGACTGTTATTGTGTAGGCTTGTGGAGGTGTATCTTTTGAGGTTGAGATGTAAAGATCATCGCTGGTGCCCAGACGCCACTTCATGCCTTGACCCAGACCTGAAACATCAATGGTAATGGTTACACCGCTGTAGGCGGGGCTACTGTATGTGACCAGTATTTGGAAGCTGGCTGTTCCGCCTTGCTCGACGCTCTTGGATATTGGCGATAGTGATAATGAAAAGTCGAATGGCGGGCCCTGAACATAGAATATTGTTGACGCCGTATAAGTGGCTCCTCCCCAACCTGGAAATGAAGCTGAAGCCTCTACAGTGCAGGTTCCGGGAACTGAGGTTAAACCAGTCGCAGTGAATGTGTGCCAGTAACCGTAACTTATGGCTCCTACATTATAAGTCACAGTCCCTGCTGGTGTGAATACACGTATGGTTACAGAAGCCTCCTCGGAGACCCATACACCTATAACTACTCGGTCACCTATACTGTAGGTTGAACGGTCCGTAGAGACCTCAACGGTAGGTGCAATCGCAGAATGTGCAGGTGTCAGAGGAATGTTGGCGAGGAGGAGGGAAAAAATTATGATAAGCGCTAAACCCGTCTTAAACATATTATATCTCTAAACGGTTTCTTGGAAAGTATTATTTAAGCCTAGTCACGCATTGCAGGTTAATATTTCGCTGAATGGTCGCCATCAATAATAGAGAAGGAAGGCTAAAACAATATTTGACTTGGTCAATATCCAAAATAAGAGTTGGGAGGGAGAGGTTTGATAGGAAGAGATGACGTGGCGAGGGTGCTATCAAAATATGACCTAGGGAGTCTGAGGATCGGCACAATAGGAAGCCACTCGGCCCTAGACATATGTGACGGCGCCAAGGATGAAGGTTTCGAAACGGTGACCTTATGCCAGAGAGGCCGAGAAAAAACATACCTGAAACACAGGAGGATAATAGATAGGGTAATCATTCTGGACAAGTTTTCAGACATGGCCCGCGAGGATGTGCAGGAGGAGTTGAGGGGGCTCAACGTCATATTCATCGCCAACAGGTCATTCTCAACATATGTTGGATACGACAATATTGAGAACAAGTTTCTCGTCCCAATATTTGGCAATAGAGGGATGTTAAGGTCTGAGGAGAGGGATGCACCTAGGAGCCAGATGTACCTCCTAGATAAGGCTGGGATAAGAACCCCTAAAAAATTTAGGGGTCCGGAAGAAATAGATCGCCTAGCCATAGTCAAGGTCCCTGAGGCGGCTAGAAAGATTGAGAGAGCATTCTTCTACGCGGCTAATCCAGACGACTTCAGGGTCCAAGCTGATTTGAGGGTTAGGAAAGGCATAGTATCACCTGAAGACTTGGAGAAAGCTACTATCGAAGAATTTGTTATAGGCGCCAGATTCAACTTCAACTATTTCTGGTCACCCATCTATGACAGATTGGAGTTCTTAGGAGTTGACAGAAGGATACAGACAGATCTTGACGGGGTCCTTTCACTCCCTGCGAGAGAGCAGCTAGAGTTGGACATGGTCACTCAGAATATTGAGGTAGGCCATGAAGGGGCTACTTTGAGAGAGTCTATCGTCGACAAGGTTTACGAGATCGGTGAGAGATTCATCAAAGTATGTAGAGACGAGTATCCGCCGGGAATAATTGGTCCATTCGCCTTGCAGGGAGCTATAACGAGAGACCTGGAGATATGTATATTCGATGTCAGTCCAAGAGTCCCAGGCTCACCCATAATATCTACCACGAGTCCATATACGAAATGGTTCTTCGGCGAACCTATGAGCACAGGAAGAAGGATAGCCCTCGAGATCAAGGCAGCCAGGGATCTTGGAAGAATCGGTGAAGTTGTGACTTGATAACGAAAGATGAGATCCATAATATTTTGCAACACTACGACCTAGAGAAGGTGAGTATAGGAACTATCTGCTCCCACTCAGCCCTACAAATATTCTACGGAGCCAAGCAGGAAGGATTCAGGACGGTTGGAATATGCCTACCAGAAAAGAAATTCGTATACGATGCCTTTCCACTTGCGAAACCCAACGAATATATCTTAGTCAACAGATACAGCGACCTGACAGATAGCGGAGTCCAAGAGAAGCTTACAAGAATGAATACGATCATCATTCCACACGGATCCTTCGTCGAGTATGTTGGTGCTGACAATATAAAAAACAGATTCCATGTACCTATGTATGGGAACAGAACATCTCTGGAGTTTGAGGGAGACAGAAGCAAGATGAGGATGTGGCTGCAGGAGGCTGGAGTCAAGGTGCCCAAGGAATATTCAGAGCCCGCAAATATAGATAGGCCCTGCATAGTGAAGTTCCATGGGGCAAGAGGTGGGAGAGGATTCTTCATTGCGAACTCAGAGGAACATTATAAACAGCAACTTGAGAGGGCCCTGAAGCGAGGAGTGATTACAGATGAAGATGTGGATAAAGCCACTATACAGGAACTTGTCATCGGTGTGAGATATTACCCACAATACTTCTATTCGCCAATATTCAGGGGAGAGGTTAAGGCTGGTGAGGGGCGTGTCGAACTCCTCGGGATAGACAGAAGAGTTGAGAGCAACGTCGACGATCTATATAGGATCCCTAGATTTGAGGAGGCTGGGGTGGAGCAGTCGTATGTCATAACAGGAAATATTCCAGTAGTCCTGAGGGAGTCCCTTCTACCGAAGATTCTTGATCTAGGTCGAAGGATTGTTGATGCCTCTGTCAAACTCTTCCCACCAGGCATAGTTGGACCATTCTGCATAGAGACCATATGCACAGACGAGCTTGAATTCGTGACATTCGAAGTATCTGCGAGGATAGTTGCTGGAACAAATCTCTACCCTGAAGGTTCACCCTACTCATGCTACTTATACCCTAAACCCATGTCCACAGGTAGGAGGATAGCTTACGAGATCAGAGAAGGGATAAGCAAAAATAAGCTCCAATACTTAGTTAGTTGAGAATCACTTCAGACTTAAGAATATAAACCTTCAAAACAGAATATATGACTTACACTATTCAATTTCCTATGAGGGATGGTTGATGAATGTCTTCGAAGCGATCAAAACCAGAAGAAGCATCAGAAAGTATAAGCCCGACTCTGTTGAGAAGGAGAAGCTGGAAAAGATCTTGGAGGCAGGTAGGCTGGCCCCATCAGCCGCAAACAGGCAACCATGGCACTTCATAGTCGTAACTGATCCTACGGTGAGGGAGGCTCTCAGGCTCGCACATGAGAGTGACTGGTCCGTCAGAAGCACAAGCCAAGTATTGAAGGCCCCAGTCATCATAGTGATCTGCGCTGAACCCGAAGCCGCATGGAGAAGGAGCGATGGGGAGGAGTATTGGAAGGTTGACGCTGCGATAGCTATGCAGAATATAGTGCTGACCGCGACTGATGAAGGGTTGGGGACATGTTGGATAGGGGCCTTCAACGAGGAGAATGTGAAGAAGGTGTTGAAGATCCCGCCGGAGATAAGAGTGGTCGCTCTAACCCCGTTAGGCTACCCTGCAGAGTCTAAAGGAATCGTCTCTGACAGGAAATCTTCAACTGAAATAGTACATTACGATCAGTGGTAACGTAACGAATAATTTAGAAACTTCATGTTGAAACTGCATGGAAACCGATTTATAAGGTCTTTTACACGGTATAGTATTTGAGGTTTGAATTATGGTGTTTCAGAACCTTACCAAGTTGTTGATACAGGTTGTTGTCAGCGTAATAATTCTCTCCCCTATTCTATGGGTCGTGGGCAGGGCGATTGTCGGAGGAAGGAGGGCAAGATTCTCCGATGCCCTATGGATAGTTGCCCTCGGAACAATAATCAACTCATTCGTCGGAGCATACGTCCATGGAATTCTGGGTTTCATAGCGACCTTGATACTTTGGCTTGCATTGATAAAACACTTCTTCGACGCAGGCTGGGGGACCGCAATAATAATTGCCGTAGTAGCGATAATTGTTCTGGGAATAGTTGCATTGATCTTAGCATTCCTCGGCTTAGCATTCATATCTGGAATAGGAGTTATGAAAGGCATACTATGATTAGAGCCAAAGCACCTCCAATAAACATGAAGATGCCAAAAGTTCATTAAAAATGATTTATCGTTAACACCTATTGAATTCAGTTACGAATCTTGGAGGGAAGCATCCTCTACGAACAAGATTGATCAACATATCTAGCTTGCGCCTTGCGTCTGCAGATGTCTCATCGTCAATCCAACCCTTCTCTAAGGCCTCTTCAAACTCCTCCTCATCCAGAATAGCGGTGTCTAGGCTGGTCGATATCCAAAGGTCAAGAAACAGATCTACTATTCTCAAAGTATTTGGGCCGACTATTTTAGGGGGTTTTATGATGTCGCAGTAATATCCCTTCAAGGCCCCTTTGAAATCGTAAACTTTTCCAACATCATAAGATTCGCCTTTGAAGATGAACCAGATGACACGGTAACCGTCATCTAGAATAACCTCATCCTTAACCATGATAGGTCTCTTAGGATGCGCAACCCCCTCAGAGACTATTACTCTCCCATCCAGGTAAAGCAGCTTGTTGTTATAGATTGAAATTTTGTCCGGTGGCCTAACATATTCTACCACTATGTAACTTTCAGTTTGATGACTCTCCATTTATGAGTCGACCAACCACATAATACCAGCCGATTTCCTTAACAGCTCATAGACAGTTTCTCTTGAACCTATTTCAAAAATTTAAAATATGTGATCTCACTCAGGCCGGAGGAGGTGTACACATGAATAGAACAAAGCTGAATGCGATAGTTAATATTCTGTCACTTGCCTTATTCTTGATCTCTCTAGTTTCAGGTCTTGTGCTATGGCAGATTCTACCCAGTGGCGATGGTTTAGGGTTTAGGGGAGGCCCAGGGTCCAGAGGAAGAATCTTCATGAATATCACACGTAATGAATGGTTAGATTTACATAATTACTCAAGCATACTCTTCGCATGTTCAGTTGCATTACACTGTTTGCTACATTGGAGATGGTTTAAGTCAGTGATGAAGATTCTTGGTGGTGAGAGTTGATATCGATTATAGGTGCAGGTAAGGTCGGCAGCGCCTGCGCATTAAATATGATCCGTATGAATATTGCGGATGTGACGCTCGTCGATGTTCAGGGAGGTTTGGCTGAGGGTGAGGCGCTTGATATGAGACATGCCTCACCGTCGTTTGGGTTCGACAGAGTCGTTAAAGGTACGACAAGGTTTGAGGATATAGCTGGGTCTGAAATTGTCATTGTAACAGCTGGTTACCCTAGGAAGCCAGATACTTCAAGGCGGGACCTTGCGCAAGGGAACGCTAGAATAGTCTCCTCAGTAGCTCAGGAGATAGCTCGTTATGCTCCTGAGAGTGTTATATTGATGGTTACGAATCCTGTGGACGCCATGACCTACATAGCATACAGAAAGTCAGGTTTTCCCAGAAGCAGGGTTTTAGGGATGGGTGGGATACTCGACTCCTTGAGATACCGCACCTCCCTAGCATCTGAACTCAATGTTTCAAGTGAGGATGTTCAGGGCCTGGTTATTGGAGAGCATGGAGACCTGATGATCCCACTCACAGAATATACGGCAGTCTCAGGTATACCCGTAAAGAAGCTTCTCAAGCCAGAGAGGTTGGGTGAGGTAATTGAGAGAACCAGGTTCAGCGCCATGGATGTCATCAAGTTGAAAGGAGCTACGGTCCATGCGCCTGCGTCTGCAGTCTCGATGATGGTTGAGAGCATAGTGAAGGGGAGGAACAGGCTGACCGTTGCTTCAGTGATTCCTGAGGGAGAGTACGGTTTGAAAGATGTATCGATAGGCCTCCCAGTAGTCTTAGGAAGAAAAGGCGTGGAGAAGATAGTTGAACTTGAACTTGACAGCGATATGAAGAGGAGACTAGTCGAAGCCGCATCGTCGATACAGTCAGTGATATCACAGATACAGCAAGTCTAAATTTGTCGGATAGCCGACCAATCCTACACCTTACGAGGCCAAAATCAATAAAAGAAATTATGGTATGCTGATTTACCATGGGTAGGGGCGAGGGCCGCCTCGAGCCCACACTCAGTTTATTCGACGCTATCTCGATAGGTCTGGGGGCTATCATAGGCGGCGGAATATTCGTTGTGACCGGCATAGCAGCTGGACTGGCGGGTCCAGCCCTCATACTGTCAATATTGATAGCGGCAATTATCTCACTAGTGACAGCCATGAGCTTTGCAGAGTTGACCGCTTGGCTTCCAGCTGAAGGGAGCGTCTACGAGTTTTCCTACAGGCTTGTATCTCCCATCGTAGGGTATTCGGCAGGATGGATGTGGATCGTCTCGAACATATTCGCTGGAGCAACTGTATCTCTAGGATTCGGCTATTACCTCACAGCACTAGCCCCAACTCTAGACTCTAAGTTGGTCGCTGTAATATTGTCCATACTCTTTACGACCCTGAACTGTGTAGGGGTTCATGAGTCGGCGAAGTTTAACAATGCATTGGTCATTTCGAAAATAGTCGTTCTCGGAATATTCATAATTGCAGGCCTTCCGCATCTAAACTATGAGTTTTTCAAGATCCAAGGAGAATATCTGTCCGGTATCCTCCCTGGAACCTTCTATATTTTCTTTGCATATGGAGGATTTGCGAGGGTCGCCGTCATCGCTGAGGAAGTGAAGGATGCTGAGAAGACCGTTCCACGAGCCATACTGATCGCATTGGTGGCTTCAGCTATTATCTACATATTGGTTGGAGGAGTCGCCGTGGGCCTTATTGGAGCCGAGAGACTGGGCAGATCAAACTCCCCACTCGCAGAAGCCATGAGCGCCGCTGGAAACCCATTACTGTTGAGCATTGTATCCATAGGAGGAATGCTAGCCACGGCCAGTGTTCTGTTAACATCAATCCTGGGAGTATCACGTATGGCTTACGCCATGTCCATCAGAGGCGACCTTCCACTATTCCTTGGTAAGATACATCCGAGGGTTAAAACACCCTACATATCGGTCCTGATGGCTGGTTCAGTCATGGCTGCACTCATCCTACTCCTAGATCTCAGGGACATTGTGGCCGTCAGCACGTTCGGACTATTGTTCAACTATAGTTTGGCAAACCTCTCAGCTTTGAAGCTTGATTCAAAAGTTAGGCGATACCCAAGACTGTTACCTGCTATTGGGCTGGCAACATCGACGATTCTCCTATGCTCCATTCAACCCAGCACATTAGTAATGAGCATTGTATTCCTATTATGTGGGATCCTACACCATATGTTGAGGAAATCATATCTGGAGTCTGGAGATAAATGAACGATACAGGATGATTCACATCACTTATACTCAGCAAATCTTAGGATGGGGATGCCTAGAAGATTAATCATCGATAAGAGCTGGAATGCAGAGTCGAAACTCAAATTATCCGCAAGATACCCGACTATAGGGTTCACTATTGCCCCTGAAAGGAAGCTGGCTGTCATCGCAACCCCAACCAGGGTGCCCATCACACTCCGCTCACTGATCTCTGTAACCCATGTGTCTGTCACGGCAAGGCATCCGAAGACCACAAGACCCATGGCCCCGAGCAGTATGATCAGGAGGCTAGTTGAGGCGAAAGTAATCAGATACATCAGTAATGCTTGGCCTAGAAGAAGGAGGACAAGCATTACTCTTCTTCCAGTGATGTCGGAGAGCCTACCGAATACCGGGCTTCCAAATATCCCCATAATCTGTAGGAGAGAGAGTAGCTGTGCACCATAACCTAATTCTAAACCATACTTCTTCATCAAATATGTTGTGAGGAAAGGATTCAGACCTCTGAAGGCTACAACCTGAACCAATCCGAAACAGAATATGATAATCATCAACCGTAAAGTGTTACGGTTGAGAAGGGTTCTTTTAAGTTCGGCGCCTGAGGACCCTTTACGCTCTATCTTAGGCTCCTCTACTCCTAACCATATGAGTAGAGCGATCATTAGACCTATGAGTGAGAATAGGATGAAGCTGTACCTCCAGTTGAATGTTACAGCTACGTAGGCTGATACGATTGGCGCAACGAATGATCCTACTGCTCCCCCTGTCTGATGGAAGCCCATCGACTCGCCGAGCTTCCTTCTCTCAACGACAAGGAATATGAGGGGGATGCCTATCGGATGGTAGGATGCGCCTCCAACACCGGAAATGAACTGGCCGACGCCGAGTTGAAGTATGTTCTGCGAGAGTCCACATAGAAGTGTCCCTGCAGAGTAAATCACTAGTCCAGCCACCATTATGTTCTTGTGCCCCTTACGATCTGAGAGGTAGCCGAAAGGAATCTGGGCTAGAGAATATGGTAGGATGAAGGATGCGACAAGCAGCCCAGCCGTATAATATGATATTTGATATTCTGAGATTAAGGACGGGAGGATTGTTGGGAGGACCAGCTGCAGCAAATGGTTCATTCCATGGGATGATGACAACAGTATTAAGGGTAGGCTACCGGTTCGAATATTTATTCTCCTCCATCCAGTGACCCTTCAAAACGATTGCAATACACATTTAAGGCTTTCCAAATTCCAGCAGATCGTCCATAAATAAATGACATGCTCGTTTCGTCTGGCTCCGCTAAGTTAATCCATTCGGCTGAGAACAAAATTAGAGGAGACGAGTCGAATATCTGAGGTGATTTCATGGGGTTCGATGAAGAGGTATGGAGTCTATTGAGGAAGATCCCGAAGGGGAGGGTCACAACATATAAGTTGGTTGCTGAAGCGATGGGATCTAAGGCTTACAGGGCTGTTGGAAATGCTTGTAGGAGAAACCCATACTCACCAACTGTGCCTTGCCATAGGGTTGTAAAGTCTGATGGGAGAGTAGGCGGTTTCTGTGGAGAGGTCTCTGGAAGAAATGTTGAGAGGAAAATTAGAATGTTGAGGGTGGAAGATGTTGAAGTTAGAGATGGGAGGGTTCTGAATTTCAGTAAAATACTCTTCAAGTTTAGACAGGCCTGACATGATTATAGATTGTTTTGCTCGGCTTGGCAACTATAGGAGGCGACTGCTTTTATGGTTAGGATGAGTGGTTATCGAGCTGTCGTCGAATCTTTGCTTGAGGAGAATGTTGAGTATTTATTTGGGTTGCCTGGGAATCCGAAGGTGGTTTATGACCAGCTCTACGATACGCCTGAGATAAAGCCGATATTGGTCAGACATGAGTGTTCAGGGGTTCTGATGGCCATGGCCTACTCCAGAATCTCAGGTAAGGTCGGGGTATGTTTCGCAAGTCCCGGTCCTGGTGTGGCCAACATGGTTCCTGGCTTCCTAGAGGCCTACTATGCTTGCACACCAATGGTAGCCCCATGTCCATCTGTAGCCTTGGAGAATGAGGGTAAAGGGGCCTTCCAGGAATGTGATCAAATGTCTATGTTCAGGCCTGTGACCAAGTGGTGTGCTCGCGTATTCAAGGCCGATAGGATACCATGGTTCATGCGCAGAGCCTTTTCATTGGCCATGACTGGGAAGCCTGGGCCTGTATACATAGAGATTCCTGTCGATGTAGGTCTGGCTGAGGTTGAGATGCCTGAGTATATACCTGCAGAGAAGGTTTTGTTCAGGGGGGACCCTGATAGGATCAGGGATGCTGCTGAACTTATCCTGAAGGCTGAGAGGCCTCTGATAATATCTGGTGGGGGTCTGATCCTCTCCAGGGGCTACAATGAACTCTTGCGGTTCGCGGAGATGTTGGGGATACCGGTTATGACAACCCCGTCTGGTAGAGGCTCCATACCTGAGGATCACCCCCTGGCGATAGGTCAGGTTGGACTGTATAGAACCAAGATTGGAAAACAGGTTCAGAACGATTCGGACCTAATAATCACGGTAGGCTCCAGAAATGAGGAGTTTCAGTCTGGCGCCTGGAAATATTTTCCAAGGAATGCGAAGTATATCCAGATAGATATAGATCCTTTCGAGATAGGTAGAAACTGGATACCTGATGTTCCCATCGTTGGAGATGCGAGACTCGTACTGGAAGATTTGATCGATGCTTTGAAGGTGAGAGTGGGTAAGATGAGGCTTGAAGATATGCCGAGGGTAAGAACTATCCTCAAGGCGAAGAAAGAGTTTGAAGCCGAGGTTGAGATGGAATGTTACGCTGAAGATTCTAAGCTAAAGACTAAGAGGGTCATCAGGGAGTTGAACAAAGTCTTCGGAGAGAACACTATCTTATGTACTGAGAATGGAATGCAAGACCTCTGGGCATACTACTTCCCATACTATAAGGTTTTGAATGTCGGAGATACTTTTCCACCTGCTGAGCAGACCCTGATGGGTGCGGCTGTTGCAGGTTCGATAGGCGCCAAACTGGCCTCACCCAATAAGAAGGTTGTATGCACGACAGGTGATAGCGCCTTCCAAATGTTCATGAAGGAGATGCCGACAGCGGTTCAGTATGAGGCTCCAGTGACTTGGATTGTGCTTAACAACTATAGTTTGGGATGGATCAAATATATCCAGAAAATGTTAGGTGAACGTTTCATAGCGACTGACTTCGAGGTTCAACCAGACTTCGTAAAGATAGCTGAAGCAAACAGGTGTTTCGGACAACGGGTGGAGAGAACCCGGGACGTCGAGCCCGCCCTCAGAGAAGCTTTAAAAGCCAATATTGAAGGAATCCCGGCGATGGTTGAGGCAGTCATAGAACCCTACGATGCACCTGAAGGTTTCAGAGAGTTTCACCGTGAAATTTGGAAGATGCCAACATAGAATTCATATTCGCCGCCGGAACGGCTGTTAAACATGCGGTTAAAATTATGCATCTATGGATAGGTATCTAGTCCTCATGTCAAGTTCCATGCAACATTAACCGTGAAAATCAATAAACTTGGAAGCGAACCCAACTACTATCCTCTCTAGCCTCAACGTGATTCTACCGACTATCAGACCCATCAGGCTGCCGACGAGAACATCCGTTGGATAGTGAACACCAATGTAGACTCTGCTGAATGCAACAGTCACAGCCAAAGAGTATAGGAGTAAACTCTTCGTCCTTCCCCATCTCCCAAGGACCGTCGCCATGGCGAAGATCCTTTCTGAATGCCCACTTGGGAAACTTGAACCAGCCTCATAATCGAGAGGAACAACTGGCAATGTGGAGTAAGGTCTAAGCCTTGTAACAGTCGCCTTCAAAGGAGACACAGCTAGAGTCCCAAGGATAATTGTTACGAATATCAAGAAAGCCTCCTTCCTGTAGCCGAATAGATATAGTAGGACGCAAAATATTACCAATGATAGTGTGCTGCCTAAATGTGTCACCGAACTGAAGAAGAAATTGAGAGCAGGTGTAAGAAGAATGGGATTAATGTGCAAAAGTAAGACGGCGTCCCAATAAGTGATGTATGGAGGAAAAACATCAGGCCCTGGATGGGTATGCTCACTTAGCATCATTTCATCTACATACTCGAAGATAACGCCAACAATCACAATTAGGACAGAGAGGAGGATATTCCTTGTTCTAATGTGAGTCCTACCTATACGCACACTCTTCATCAGATTTCAAATAATCCCACCAATCTGAGAATTAAAAACCTTTCATGGAGCCTCATTCTCTTATTGAGATTAATAACGAATTTGTGAGCTTCGTGTTGGCCTGAGGTCTACAAGAATGGTTGTCAGACCCATCTCGATGGCGTCAAAGCAGGTGAATGCATTCATTTACAGTAGATTGATCTGTGCGATTCGTATGATACGATTACGAAGTCACTTAAGCCCTTACAGCAATCCTTAAGGACTATTTTTCATATTGATGAATTTTTGAAGTCTTAAGAAGAGGTAGAACTTCTTGAAATACTTTCAATCAACTAGAAAATATCCAGTAGAAAAATGGGAGACTTTTATTGAGGAGAAATGTCGTCAAGTCATTACTTTGATGGTATATCTATTGAAACAATAGAGGCAGCATAATCCTTCGTATGACATACGAGAGATTAGCATCACTCACTACTTTCGCGAGCGTTAGCGAGCAAAATATTTTTGCGTATGATGGGTAGTGCGGGGGGTGGGATTCGAACCCACGTAGGGCTACCCCACGGGATAACCCAGCCTAACCTCTCTTGTTCTTGAGTCTCACGCGCTTTTCGGTGGCGTCCCGCGCATTTGGCCTGGCTCTGCTACCCCCGCTCTCTATACAAATGTAGATGATTTGAGAATAAATATTTCTTTAAAGGTTCGGGAGGTTCTAGACTATGATTATAGGAGTTCTATCTCTACGAATACGTCTTCTGGGGTTCTGATCCTCATCAGCCTCTTCAGGAATCTTTCGTTCGGATCTACGTCGATCAGTCTCTTGTGGATTCTCATCTCCCATTTATCCCATGTGTGGGTTCCTTGGCCGCATGGGGTCTTTCTAGTTGGGACTATCAGCCTCTTTGTTGGTAGGGGTATGGGTCCCCTCAGTTTGACAGCTGTTCTCTCCGCTATCCTCTTTATCTCCTCACATATCGAGGTTAAATGGTCTGGCCTTGTGCTTGTGAGTCTTATTCTGGCTTTGCCTGGCATCGTCTATTCCTCCACCTAACCGGCGGTGGTGGAGATTAGGAGCATGGTCGATTTTAAAAAGGTTTAGGTGGAGGACCTATGTAGGCCCTAGGCTTTCTCAGTGACCTCCTTGACGACTCCGACCGCTATGGTCATACCCATGTCTCTTACAGCGAATCTTCCAAGCTGCGGGATCTCACTGTAAGGTTCGACAACCATCGGGTTTAGGGGTCTAAGCCTGACTAGGGCGCCGTCTCCGGTCTTCAGGAATGCTGGTTTCTGCTCTATAACCTGGCCTGTCCTCGGATCTATCTTCGCTATCAACTCTGAGAATGTCGCCGCCATTGTTGCTGTATGTGCATGTAGGACCGGTGTGTATCCTTGAGCTATCGCTGTCGGATGGTGTATGACTATTATCTGGCCTATAAACTCCTTCGCTACTGTGGGAGGATTCTCAGGGTGGCCTACGACGTCGCCTCTGTGGATCGCTGATTTGTCGACACCCCTGACGTTGAACCCTATATTGTCCCCAGGCTCAGCTTTGGGGATCTTTGTGTGATGTGTCTCTATCGACTTGCATTCTCCTACAATGTTTCCAGGCATGAAGACTATCTTGTCGCCTTCCTTTAATATCCCTGTCTCAACTCTGCCCACAGGGACTGTTCCAACACCTGTGATGGAGTAGACGTCTTGGACAGGTATTCTGAGGGGTTTATCGATCGGTTTCGGTGGGAGTGTGAATGAGTCTAGGACCTCAATCAACGTCGGTCCCTTGTACCATGGCATCTTATCACTTGGCTTCGTCAGGTTGTCGCCTGTCCATCCTGAGACTGGGACGAAGGCTATCTTTGAAGTGTCGTATCCAACCGTCTTGAGTAGGGATTCAACTTCCTTCTTGCACTCCTCGAATCTGGCTTGGGACCAGTTCACTGTAGCGTCGTCCATCTTCGTTATGGCCACCGCTATCTGGTTCACACCCAACGTTCTTGCAAGGTAGGCGTGTTCTCTCGTCTGGCCTCCAGGTCCGACGCCGACTTCGAACTCACCCTTCCTCGCTGAGACTGTTAGAATGGCGCAGTCAGCCTGGCTTGTACCGGTTATCATGTTCTTTATGAAGTCTCTGTGTCCTGGAGCGTCTATTATTGTGAAGAAGAGTTTAGGGGTCTCGAACTTCTGGAAGCTGAGGTCTATGGTGACCCCTCTCTCACGCTCCTCCTTCAGGCTGTCAAGAACCCAAGCGAACTTGAAAGTCTCTCCAGCCCCTGTCTTCTCAGACTCCCTAGCATACTCTTCAATCTTCTTTGCGTCGATGTAGCCTGTCTGGTATAGTAGGTTGCCTGTCATGGTGCTCTTCCCATGGTCTACATGGCCTATGACTATCATGTTCAAATGGGGCTTCTGACTCAAGGTCTTACCCTCTCCACATCATACATTTCATACTCCTAGATAGACAGCACATATTTAAGGATTAGAGTTCAGCATCACCTGGAGGCTAGGGCAATCCTCTCCATCTCGTCACGCCTTCTTACGGCGAAACTCTTATCGTCTCTGGACGCAGCGTATATTATCTCATCTGCAAGGGCCTCATCTATAG
>JAGTQO010000019.1:0-1445 GCA_018396565.1 Candidatus Bathyarchaeota archaeon | reverse complement strand
TGTCGGAGGGCCAGGTCGACCCTGCGTTGGGGTGAGATATCGACTGAGACTGGGTATACGACTCCACCGTAGGCTACTCGGGTAACATCTTCACATGGAGCCGCGTTCACTATTGCATCGATGAGAACTTGGATAGGGTTCCTCCCAGTCTTCAAATGAATTATCTCTAGGGCATTCCTCACTATCCCCTCAGCCTTAGCCTTCTTCCCACCACACCTTCCATGTCTCATCATATTGTTCACCAGCCTCTCCACAATGTTCACGTTCGACTTCATGAATTTCTGATGTTCATGTCTTCCACCGCTGTGGGGGATAATTGTGGGTTTGAGGCTTATGTAACGTTTCAATCCTGGGTCGCGAATCTCTACTCCCTCACAACTCCATTTATCGAAGATCTTGAAGACTGAGAGGGCCTTCTCCTCCTTGCTCAAACCTTAGACACCAACCTCGGCTCCTATCAAGAATTTGAGGCTTGATAATAAGGGTTTGGATCAGATTATGAGCCTGATCTGAATCCTAATAATTTTAAATATTGCTTGATTGTTAGGGGCGGTGGCGGCTTCCCCTGAGGCTCAGGGTCCCTCACAGGGGCGGTCTCCCACCAGTCTTCTGGACCCTGTTATCCTGCCAGCGCCGGACCGTCCGCCTTACGACTGCTCTCTTCCGAGCCTCATCGGGTTCGGCGGTTAGGATGTGGGCAACCCCCCTACAGGGGCACCCCAGCCTCCGTCGACCCGGCAGGGCAGGGCTTCATCGTCGACAGGTGGGGCCTACCGATGTTCGGAGGCCCCTAACCTCAAGGTTGACGGATCCCCGCATATAGCCGATTTCGGGCGACAGGGAACGGCTGGCTCCCAGATCCCCCGCCACCGCCAATACTTGTTATACACAAGCTTTCAATTAAGCTTCTCGAAGGACATATCTTCGACTATTTGCGTCACCGATTATCCTGCATACTTCACATATCTCCCCGCTCGCCGGGTATCCACATAACCTGCACGTTTGCATATTGAAGACTTGAGTGTCGAGTAGGCGGCTCAGCCTCAACTTTGAAGAGTACACCGTATATTTTATTCCCGGATGATTCTCTTCTAACATATTTATTATATTCCTGACCTCACCCCTTAGGGCTTCACTTCTATATGGGCATGGTGTGGTTTGAAAATCTAAGCCGACGATATACGCGTATAAGGCGACTTCACGTTCATATATCTCAGATAAAGGTTTGATTCTAGGTATGAACCTTCCCTGAGGGTCTCTGAGGTATGGGCCTGACCTGAGAAGCCTATCGACCCCTCCATGAATAATGTTCAGTATGGCTGTCTGAACTTCATCGTCGAGGTTATGTGCTGTAGCTATTTTGTTCGCACCTATATCCCTAGCAGCTATCTCCAAGGCCCGTCTTCTCAATACGCCACAGTAAGAGCATGGGGTGACTCTCGATG
>JAGTQO010000018.1:14340-23640 GCA_018396565.1 Candidatus Bathyarchaeota archaeon | reverse complement strand
ACCATGCCGACAAAGATCTATCCAGGAAGTAGGCAGGTTCAGATGAGAGTAGGGATTGTAAATTCAGGCCAGGGTGCAGCGAGAGATTTGCAGCTTCGTATGGATTTGAAGCCCCCGTTCAAGGCCTCATCTAGCGGGTCGGATAGATACTTTCTTGGGAATCTGCCTGCGGGGCAATCTTCATCTGTAAACTTCATAGTCGACGTCGATGAGGATGCTAAGTTCGGGAAGTATTTTGTAGATATGCTTATGGAGGGCGGTGGGACTTCGGTCTCGATAGGGGCCGTTCCAATAGATGTGAATGAGAAGGTGAGGTTCGAGGTCTTGAGTGTGACGCCGACAAGCTTCCAGGCTGGGGATACAGGCAAGGTCATCAGGGTGGAATTGAAGAATTCAGGTTCGGTCAAGGCTGAGTCTGTCAGGGTTCAGTTGAGGGTCGGCAACTTCTTCGCCGGAACATTAACAGATTTTCTGGGCACCATGCTCTCAGGTGAGGTGAAGGTTGCTTTCTTCACGGTTGATGTGGACTCGAAGGCAAAGCCTGGAAACTACAGTTTCGACCTGAAGATAGACTGGACCCAGGACAGCAATGCCCTAGATGATAATCTGAAACTCACATTCAATGTTCAGCCTGCAGGTGCCCCTATCGTTCCCATCGTATTGGCAGCGGTTGGTCTAGCCTCGGCGCTTGCATACTTAACGTTTAAGAGGCGCGGGGTCAAGAGCGGCCAGGCTTGACATGGCGCTGAACCTCAAATGGACTTCCAGAGATGGAGGGAAAGGCCATGTCTGAGAAAAGGCTCGTACCTCTTCTCTTAATTCTTTGTCTGGATAGTTTTCTTATGCCAGTTTACGGTCATACGACCATTGGAAGGTTGAACGGTGATCCACCACTCTACAGGTCCAACGACCATGAATTGAATCCAACAAACATTTTCGGGGCAGCCCATGTCCCTGGACCCCTCGGTCACGTTTGGCCTGGGTCAGGCTACCAGTCGCCATTCCAAAATTTTCAGGAGCCACTGCAGGTTGCTGGAAACTCATATTCGCCTGTAGGCGCCATACTGACATCGACACCACGCCAAGATAATGTTGGAGACCTTATATTTGCAATAAACTTCTCCCAGCCGAGAGCCTACATAACATCGGACAATCCTAAACCAACCTTCAGGTATAACAATCTCACACTGTATATTCCGGCACCTATCGTCGACAAGCATGGCCGACTATCCCAAGACGGTTTTGAGCCTGCAGGTGGAATAAACTGGGCAGGTGGGGATACGTCGAACATCATCACGACCCTAACAGCCGACTATGGGAAAATATTTGTGGGCAGGGCAGACATGAATGACCCTTTCGCCCCAGGATGGTGGGTCATCAGAGTAATACCCTCAGGGAACGGAATAGTCTTCACCCCGGAGAGGAATTGGGGTGAATGGTATTACATCAGGATCAACCAGTTGAGGGCACCGGACATCGCTGGAAGATACATGTTCAAGATCTTTCTAGGCGACAGTTACCCAGTGAAGGGTCAAGGCCCACACTTGATATGGAGCGCGATGCCTGTTGAGAATTGGCCTGTCCTCCTGGTTAAGGGTGAGGTTGACCCAGCCATCATATATGGAACTGTAAAGTATGGTGAGGGTGCTGGGCTAGACCTGTATGGTAAGCCTGTGAAGTTGCCCGGGAGGGTTAGGGCTGTCGGGGTTGCCTGCGACCCCCTCACCGGTAGACCGACAGGCAGGGCTGTGGAGGCTAGGGGGTATTTCAACGCCTCAGCTGAGGGTCACTATGAGGTGGAGGGTGTCGCCCCTGGAATCTACGACATATATGCGAGTGCGGCTGGTCTCCCAGAGAGGAAGGTCGCTGAGAATATTCAGGTTTGTAGGGGGCAGTCGTTGAACCTAGACATTCAACTCGAACCTGGACCACAGGTCAGAGGTGAGGTACACTCAAAGAGCTGTTGGGGGCCTATACCTTGGCGTGGTGAGTTGCCTATAACCATAGTCATCTATGAGAGCGACAACTATGTTGAGGAGAATGTGGTATGCCAGTCACCGATAAACCTCACACATGCTCCATACATATCATATGTCTCAGGTAACACGGTATTTGGCACAGTAGGTTTAGAGGCCCCAAACGCCCCTAAGATTGTTGCCTTCCCATGGGAGGGGCCGATAAGTTATTACCCATATACAGCTATGGCGCCGTTCAATGATCCTTTCGGGGTCTATAATGGGGTTGGGCCGGCGCAGGTTTGGTGGGTTAACCCTACAGGTAGCCTCGACCCAATAACTGGATTGGGTTCAGATTCCTCAACCTTCAGATTCCAGTTTGGAGCCCAACGGTACTACGGCGCCCCAAAACATTTCAGCGGTATGGTCCCACAGGTCTTCGGGACATGGATAGACGGTTTGCAGCCTGGGACATATCTTGTAAGGGCTTATGTGAATGGGTATGTTCAGACAGACATCTCAGGCTCAAGATTCAAAGACTACTACTTCACAGTCGAACCCCACAACCTTAATGTGGAATTTTTCATCGACCTATACATCTCTGGAACATTGAATCTGACAGTACATTTCCATGACGGACCTGCGGGGATGCATACTAAACCTGTCGGCGGACCTGATCCTGGAAGGTTCCTGGTAGTTGAGGCTTTAGACTACAGGGGTTCACTCGCAGCCTTCAACTTCACATATGTCACAGCGCAATCCACATCTGCAGTGATCACTCTCAACGGTTTAGGGATGGCTGGTGTGATCCCACCCCCTGACCCTAGGTTCGGAGTCAAGTATTCCCTATACAGGTATAGAGGGCTGAGAGATTATGGAATACCTCCAGGAACATATCTCATCCACATTTACATGAGAGGTTACATCCAAGCCTCAGCCCCTGAATTCAGCCTGGGCGGACTCGACCAGCCGATAGCGGCATCGATATCCAACTGTGAGGCTTCACTCATTAGCACACATATGGTCAGAGGTGGGGGGATAAACGTCACAGTCTACTCGGTTGACTGGCAGGACCCATCAGCCCAACTACATTGGAGATGGAAGAATGCACCTGCATATATTTTAGCATATGACATGGCAACCAGAACATTCATCGACGTCATATACTTCTGGACCCCGTCGGGAGGCTGGAGCATACCGAAGGTAGACTCAGACTATTCAACCCTACCACACCACGATTGGAGAATCAAATATGGCAGCAAAGCAAGCAGACTCGTAACGAACGGTTCAACAGTCTTAGAGAGGCTGGGACCTGACCTACCAAACATACCATCACCATATCCCATGCAGGCTATGGTCAGCACGGTATTTATGCAATCCTCAATGCATATTGGGTTCCTATACAGCTCCCTATCATATAGAAGTTTAAACTACAAATCTTCTGTGGCGATCTATCCGGGCCAGTACGCTGTAACATGTTGGACATACGGATATGTGCAGGAGGGTGTGGTTAGGCTGGGCGATCTAGGCAGATGCGGGGTCGCCGTCGGTCTGGGGATGGTTGCAGACTCATCTATAAAACTCATCAATGGGGTTGAATTCAACGTTTCAGTCATCTTCAGAAGTGAGGGTTTACCGATTGGCCTACCATCAAACATGTCTATGAGGATAAGAGTATATGATGAGAGGGATGTGCTTGTTGCCGCTGCATCAACATCCATTGATGTAGGTATGGTCGATGAATCGTCCAGTTTTGGATTCTTCGCCGACGACAAGAAGATATTTGGTGCTGGATGCACCAAATCTCCGATACCTGCTGGAACATTGAAGGTTGAGTATAAGGGGTTGGCAGGCCTATTCGGATATGTCGACCCAATAGCTGGAACCGAAGCTGTCAGGAGGATGACTATGTTCTCAGCTGACAGCGGCGTCTGGGGCGGATCAGTCACTCGAATCTCAGGAGCATACAATGGAGGGTGGCAGGTTATTGTAGAGATGGCCCCATGGTATAACCAAGATTCATTTTATCCCCCGCCTGCAGGGCTGCTTCAAGGCGAAGTGCATCAGACCAGGTTCAAGCCTATCCTACCGTACAATCACCTTGGACCATTCGAGCTGAAGGAAGTAGTCAGACTGACCAACGTGAAGCTGGCAGACCGAATCTCAGCAACAGTCATACTCGACATGAGAGGCCTAATCACAGGGAGAACCTTCTTCCATAATATGTTGGGAGACCAAAGAGGCCTGAGTTGGGCAACCCTGACCTTTGAGGGACCGACCCGACAAGTAACATATAGCCTGGACGGATTCTATGAGGCATATCTGCCCCAAGGCGCCTACAAGGTAACGGTGAGCGAGCCTGGCATGAAGACTCAAAATCTGTCCATAACAATACCAGACGGCGGGGTAACCAGAGTGAACATCTACCTCAAACCAAGCGGATTACCCATAGCTGAGTATCAAGATGCAAAAACACTCTTAGCTCTGACCTCAGCAATCCTAACCATCGAACTGCTATTATATAACAGGAGGAGACCAAAAAGAATAAGGATGGATGGGACGATAGAATCTGCGGGCTCGTAGCTCAGCCTGGACATGTTAAAAGCCAGAGAGAGCATCGGCCCTCTAAACAGAAAGTATATGAGGTTAGCCGGGGGTCGTGGGTTCGAATCCCACCGGGCCCGCCAAAAATTGTTGCTATCCAACCCTAACGCTGATCTCCCACCCCAAGAAGTGTCGGATGTAACCTTTTACAGAAACTGTTAGAGATGAGTATCCTAGCACAGCAGACTCCTTTTAATTGGAGAACACTATTGTGCCATGGGTCTTCCTAATGTCTGAGCCTCCCTCCCATAAGGTAGGAAGGCGCCTATCCCAAATAATATGTAGATGAGGGCTAATCGGAATATTCAAAGCAAGTTTTCCTTCAGAAGCTACACATGCAATTTCATTTACCATCTCCTCAATCCGTTCCATAGTTGGTGGTTGCAATCTTTTATTGCTGTACACTTGTTGAAGTCTAGCATCGAAACCTACTCTACGAACATGCTCATGTAGAAGGCAGAAGTCGGTAACATACCAGTCATCGTCAAAGCAAAAATAGATAATCCATGTAGTCGGATTATAGTAACTTCCTTCAGAAAAATATTGGGCACTACTTGTACATTAAATATTCTTTAGATCATCAAGTTCTCTTTCCAGCCTGAGGCCAATAACTCTACGATCACACACTCCATCTCTGAAGGCTTCAACTTGAGAGTCCAAGTCGGGACTGTTTATTATTGGTGGGGCGATCAGTGGCTTGATATGCTTCAACATCTCATTTATGCAATCTTGATATTCTACACAACTACTGTGCAGTGTTGGCCTCTTTATCACTTGGAAAACGACCCGCAGGGTTGGATATACCCTACTCATAATTTCTCACAGGGCAGCTGTTCTTAAATAGAGATACTTAGAATGTTGTGAAAAATTCTTTCACCTCTACTTATGGCATACACCTCGCAATCACTGAGAAGACTTGTGAATTGTTTCTTACCTCCGACTCTAGGGGCGTGGTTGAGGTTAAAGTTGAATTCGCCTAAGCTGCTCCAAAGTAAAGAGTACACGATCTTCATGTAATCTTTATTCAGCGTAGCAAGTGTGGAAGCTAATGGGTAAAATACTGTTAACTATATTCTATGCAGTAGCTTGAATGTTTAGCGGTGATCTTACGATTCACCTGGTTTCTGTGAATCTTCACCGTCACTGAGATATTTTCTCCTCAACAATTCTTGGAATGAAGGTTTGAGGTCAATATTGGGGCAGCATAGGTGGACCTCTATATAACTGCTGGTAACCAATGATTGCTGGGTAGAATGGATATTGGGCCTGCTCATACTGGAGCCTCATCAGGTCATAGGTTTGGCTGAATGGGTAAGGGTACTGGTAGTATGGTTGCGGTGCATAACCATATCCTAAGCCACTGTACCAGACGTAAGGGTATGGATAGCCGCCTATCTGTGGGTAATTGTAGCCGGAATATGTTCCATACATAAGCCATGGGTAGTAATTGATATATCCGAATGGATAATATGGATAGTAGGACAGAATCTCACCTCCTCGAACTTAATTGGGTACAATCATATATTATGGCATTGTATTTGTGATCTTGGATTTAAGTAGTCTGTTATTGTCAATTCTATCTAGTCTACTCTAACGTTTTAAACATTGATTTCGTTGAGACGAATATTCTTCGTTTCCATCGGTGCGTATCTATCCATATAATCTCAGGGAGTAGCTTGTCCATAAAGATCCCCAATCTTCTAGACTTCATCCGAGGCAGATTTTTCTTCAAAAATATTCTTTTCAAATTCAAAATATTTGATAGCGTATAGCAGTAGCTATCCTGAAGGTTCCGCTGAATATTTCCTAGCATATTCTACATAGTCCCTGAAATTCCATTCAGACTTTTCTTCAAAGTTCAATCCAAGCTTAGCATAGAGTATCTTAACTGCTAATCTGAGGAGAACCTTGCCCCCTGAGCCGAGTATGTTCCTCAAGGCTTCAGCAAAATCTTCAAGCCTATAGGGAATTTCATCACGCCTGATAGAGAAGCGGTTCTCCATATGATGATAGACTGCTTGACGGACATGCTCACCCAATGCCAGTAAACTCTCATCGATCGCCCCCAGTAATCTCTCGTTGAACTCATCCGAAACTCTATTTGAATTGAATTTCCGACTCAAAATTTGAGCCTCAAACCTATTCAAACTATCGGTGTGAGCTTAGGCGTGGGGTAGCCTTTCGAAACATCCATCTCCACCGCATACAGGCCTGTTCTAGGCTTCACAGCATAGAAGAGGAGACACCAATTCTCCTTCACTATCTTCAGATGGGTTGTGGCGACGGAGCCTAGTCTTTTAGCCAAACTCTCGTAACCTGCCTTCAAAAGGACGATGCCGATTGAGTTATGTTTTCGGATCCTTATTGCGTCTTGGCCGAGAATCTTTTCGTAAGTAGATTCGTCATAGTAACTGATCATAGTGTCAGCACCTGAGACAGACATGACCGGTTGCCCAGTCTTCCTATTCAACTCTTCTTCAATCTTGAGATATTTCGAGTAGTCTTCCCACGGGTTCTTCGCTTCGAAGGCTACCGTGTAAGGTTTATCTGTGTTGTCATCAAGGGTCTTAGCCACGCAAACCTTCAGGAGACGGTTGACCTCATCATCTGAGAGGCCGTAACTCAGACCTATCTGCTTAGCCTTCTCGGCGTCTACTCCCAATGTAGGGATTAGTATGACGGCTCGTCCCTTAGATATGAAGTTTACAATTGTAGGGACCACGATGAGATGATACTCAGCCATGGAAACTTCATCTCCAATTTCCAGAAGAACAGAGTCTCCTACGGAAAATCCTCCGCCCGAGATCTCATCCATATCTGTGGATCCAGTCGAGTATTTCCCCGGCGGATCAGGAATAGGAACGAATCGATGGATCTTCTCAACCTTCTTATGAGCGAAGGGAGGGAACGCTTTGAAACCCCCGCTGAGTGTGAAGGCTAACTTTCTTTCACTAATCTTTACCCCCCGCATCTTCCTAATCTCCAATTCTCGAAGCAACCTACCATCGAGCGTCCTGACTCGCAGCATTATCGCACCGTCAGCAACAAACTCCTCTACACCCATGCCGATTCTCCGTGACCCTTGAGGAACCTCTACAACTATGAGTGTAGTACAGTTCAGATGTCTAACAATTCTTCCAAAGAGGATATTGAGGGCGATCCTTGCGTCATGCGATTGCTGGAAGGCTTGAGCCAGGGAAGAGTATGAGTCTACGACCAGACGCTGGGCCTTCAGTACCTGAACCTCACGTAGGATTTCATCTAAAATAGTTGATGTGACCATCTCTCTCATGGCGGTGTAATCCAGTATCTTGATCTTCCTCTCTAACTGAAACTTCTTGAGGTCAATGTTTAAATGTCTTGAGAGGTTCTCGATGAGTGTATCCTCGGCCTCGGCGAAACTGACGTATAGGCCAGGCTCATCTGACTCGGCGCCTTTGGCTATGAATTGAGCTGAGAAGGCGGTCTTGCCAGTCCCTGGGTTCCCCGCTAGTAGAATCAGACTGCCTTCAGGGAAACCCCACCGATCACGGCGTCTAAGCTATCGATTCCGGTCTTAACCACATATCCCAAACTGAGGACTCCAGCTACTCACTCAAATTTGCAGTGTTGATAGATATTGATGAAAATAAAGATTTGCTATCCAAAGTCTTAGAATAATAAAAAATCAAAGGCGAGGCCTTGACATAATCTTGTGAGTTTGAAAGTCAATAATCGAGCCCATGTAAAAATTTCCATTTACATCCGAATTCTATAAACCACCCACCTCTAAGATAAAGCAGCTATATTCACAATGTTAACATATAGTCCACGAGAGACATTTGCAGGGACGGTTCCAGAACAAACATGTATTCAACGAAACCAAAAAGATTATACAATAATCATTCATATTTAATATACTGTGATGGTTGATGTTCTGGATTATGCCTCCCAGATATCCACTGTTCTACCATTCCATATTCTGGCCTTGGTTTCCTTTCCCTGTGATAACAACTCTTCCACCAAACCTATACTGGCGGACACCATGGTATGCTCAGGAGATAGGTGTAACCACCTGGACCCCTAGGGAATATTGGTACTGGTGACGGCGTAGGATCATTTGGAGTTCAGGTATCTTAAGGCGTCCATTGCGGCTTTGCATCCTGACCCCGCTGCTACCACTGCTTGCCTGTAAACCTTGTCTGCCACATCGCCTGCCGCAAATACCCCATGTTTGCTTGTCGATGAGCCTGCCACGGTCTTTACGTATCCTTCCCCATCGAGCTCCAGGTGGCCCCTGAACATATCGGTGTTAGGAGACTGACCTATAGCTATGAATACTCCATCGCACTTTTGCTCTTGGGTTTGGCCTGTCAAAACGTTTCTGAGCCTGACACCTTCAACATGGTCGTCTCCAAGAATCTCCTCGACGACGCAACTCCACAGGAAGCTTATTTTGCTATTTCTCATCGCCCTCTCCTGAATCGTCTTTGCAGCCCTCAACCTATCCCTCCTATGGATAAGAGTCACTTTACTGGCGATCTTTGATAGGAAGATAGCGTCCTCGACAGCTGTGTCTCCGCCGCCTACCACCACCACATCCTTATCTTTAAAGAAGTAGCCGTCGCATATTGCACATGAGGAGACTCCTCTACCTATGAGCCTCTTCTCAGATTCGAGACCCAGCCATCTAGGCGATGAGCCTGTCGCAACTATGATTGAAGCCGCCTCATACAGGTTACCGTCAACCTCAACCTTAAAA
>JAGTQO010000018.1:13637-14307 GCA_018396565.1 Candidatus Bathyarchaeota archaeon | reverse complement strand
CCAGGTATGAACTCAACCCCGAAACGTTCCGCCTGCTTCCTCATCAAACCAACAAGCTCGGGGCCTGATATTGGAGTTGGGAATCCTGGATAGTTCTCAACCTCCAGAGCAAAGTTCAACTGTCCACCGGGCATGCTGCCTTCAACAACCTTCGTCTCGACACCCCCTCTCGCGGCGTAGATAGAGGCTGTTAAACCAGCGGGACCTGAGCCTATGATTATGAGATTCAACTCCAGACACCATAAATCGTTGCGGGGAGCATTGAGTTTGAGTCGTCGAATAGCGTAATCAAATTTTCGTTTGTCGGTTGGATGGATTTTCGGTAGTTCAAAAAGGTTTAGGCCTCATATGTTTGGGATCTCTAGATCTCTGACTCTTCCTTTGAGAGCCTCTATCTCTGTGAGTATGAGGTCCAGCCTTTTATTGATCTCTTCAAGCCTCTGTTCAAGCTCAGACTTCTGAACTGTTCTTGAGATCTTGGCCTCGACGCTTCTTAGATCAGCCTCCAACCTAGGTATCGATTCATATATTCTAGAATGTAGATCGTTTAACCTCGATTCTAATTCTATTCTGCTGATGGTGCCTGACAACTTCTCCTTAAGAATATTCACATTCTCTTGCATCTTAGATTCTAGACTCTTCAGATTCTCAGCCAGAACCTTCACCGCAG
>JAGTQO010000018.1:0-13475 GCA_018396565.1 Candidatus Bathyarchaeota archaeon | reverse complement strand
CAAGCAATTATGTCTGGTTGGGTGTGAGGGTTTGAGGGGTAAGAGGGTGAGTCTGAGGGAGGCTTGCGAGTGCATATCTGATGGGGATGTTTTGGCGATTGGAGGTTTGACCATTCATAGGAAACCTATGAGCATGCTGCATGAGTTGATTAGGCTGGGTAGGAGAGGTTTGAGTCTTCTCGTATTCGGCGGTGGGCCTGACGTCGACCTGCTTATAGCCTCAGGTATGGTTGGGAGTCTAGATGCGGCTTATGTTGGCTTCGAGATTCTCGGTTTCGCACCGAACTTCAGGTCGGCTGTCGAGCGTGGGGAGATCAAATTTACTGAGCACACGGAATATTCTATCATGGCTGGTTTGCAGGCTAACCTCTTGAACGCCGAATTCATACCTAGCAGACTCCTTCTGGGAACGGATGTCTTGAAGAGTCTGGGTTATAAGACTTTCAAAAGCCCCCTCACAGGTGAGGCTCTCGTTGCTTATCCAAGGATCACCCCTGACGTTGCTCTCCTGCATGTCCAGAGGTGTGACGAGTATGGGAATGCGAAGGTCGACGGTGTCCTGGCTATAGACCTGCTTCTGGCGAAATCTTCGAGGAGGGTTATACTCACATCTGAGAAGATAGTCTCTGCGGGAGAGGTTGCAGGTTCACCTTTCGAGGTCAATCTTCCATCGACGTTTGTAGATATGGTTGTTGAGTCCCCTCTCGGAGCGCATCCGACGAGCTGCTACCCGTACTACACATATGACTTATGGCATATGATATCTTACCTTGAATATTGTAGGAGGGGTATGGTGAATGATTACTTGCGGAAGTATGTTGCTGGTGTGGAGTCTTTCGAGTCTTATCTGGATTTGGTTGGGGAGGATGCTCTGAGCAGGATCATGATATGAGGGTGGTGTAGGTTTTGGCTCCTTGGACGACGGATGAGCTGATGATAGTATGCATGGCGAGGGAGGTTGAGAATGGGGATATTATGGCCCAGGGCCTCACAACACCTATGGCTATAATCGCATATTACCTGGCGAAGGCTACCCATGCGCCTGAAGCCTCGATAATGCAGCTTGCAGGGAATATTATGGTATATTTCGATGAGCCCCCACAGGCCTCTATCCTATACAATGAGTATAGGGCTATGGAGCATGCGGTTCACATATTTGGCCAGAATGAGGTCTACGAGACCATCTTCAAGAGGGCCGACTCGATAGTTGAGTTCTTCAGGCCAGGCCAGATCGATAAGTTTGGAAACACGAACAACTCAACAGTCAAGGCCGGCAGAACGGTCAGACTTCCAGGAGGCTTCGGAATTCCAGACGCATCACCCCTATACAAAAAGACCCTGATCTACTGTCCAAGACATGAGAGGAGGGTGTTCGTGGAGAGGGTAGACCATGTTGGAGGTCTGGGATTGAATTTGGGTGGGGCCACATCAGGTGGGAGGGAGATCCGCATAATATCAGAGTTAGGGGTATTCAGGGTCGACGGGCGGTCTGGGGGGATGAGGTTGATGAGCCTCCATCCTGGGGTTGATGTTGAGGATGTCCTCTCCAATACTGGATTCGAACTGTCGATTCCGGAGAATATTCCTGAGACGCCCCCGCCTACAAGTGTGGATTTGAGACTCATCAGGGAGAAGATAGATCCCCTCAACATTAGAAGGTTAGAGTTTCTGTCTGGAGATGATAGGTTGGAGGCCCTCCAGAAGATATTGGATGAGGAGCTGCGCATATGGAGGTCTTCGAACGTCAATAGGCCTAAGGCACAGCAGATGCTGTGATGAATCGGTCTGATAGGGGATGCTGACAATTTCTGGAAGGTTAGACGTTGAAGTTGGGGCTAGGGTTGCCTTAATCAGGGGGCCGAGGAGCCTCGAGACCGTCAGGAAGAGCCTCGAGACGGTTGAGGCTGAGAAGATACTTTCAGGCAGACCTGTACTGATAAAGGTCAACTTCATAACGACCAAGAGGTGGGATACAGGGGCTACCACGGATCCCATTATCGTTGAGGCCCTCATCCAAAAGGTCAGAGAGGTTGGTGGGAGGGTCTACGTTGTTGAGTCTGACGCAACAGCCACCAGGGCTGACAGGGCTGCTGAAGCCACTGGGATGCTCAGCCTCTGCGAGAGTTATGGGGTCGAGTTCATAAACCTGAGCAAGGTTGGCGAGAAGGTGAAGGTCAAGATTCCAGACCGTGAGACCCTAGGTGAGATCACTGTTCCGAAGATTGTTTTGGAGAGCTATATAGTCAGCGCGGCGAAGATGAAGACACATAGCGAGACGACGGTGACGCTGGGCCTGAAGAACATGTTCGGCCTCCTACCTGACAGGTTCAAGGGGAAGTACCATCTGAAAGGTATCTCTAAGGTCATAGTTGACATCAATAGTGTCCTGAGGTCGGCTTTGACCGTGATAGATGGGTTCGTCGCCATGGAGGGGCCTGGTCCTGTCAGCGGATACCCTGTCAGGATGGACCTTGTTCTGGCAGGCCGAGACCCCGTGGCGACAGACGCGACAGCAGCCAGAGTGATGGGTTTCGACCCACATAGAATCCACCATATCAGAAGGTGTTTCGAGAAGGGTTTAGGGGAGATAGACCAGATACAGGTTTTGGGTGAGAGGATCCAGGATGTTCAGAGGAGGTTCAAACCTCCATGAGATTCGGAGGCCTGGGAGGCTACATATGGTGTTGTGGGGAAGATGTCTCGGATAACCTGATTGGGGGCATGTATGTTTGGCATTCACCCCCCCCACCCCCCTACCCCCCTTTGGGTGTTGAACAGCGGCATGCCCGAATCCTATAAACCATATACGGTTGGGTCTGGGCCATATTTAAAGGCGGATACCTGAAGATACCCCAAATAATGAGCATACACGATCGAACCTCATTAGGTGTATGAATAGTCATCTCGAAGGTATGAGCGCAACCGCCCTCACAGGGGATCCCGACCCACCCCTTATCCTCAGAGGAAAAGCGAGTAGGTAGCTTCCGTTTGGAGGGAGCTTGTCGAGGTTCCTGAGACCCTCCAGAACCGGTATACCATACTCCACAAGGAGCTTGGCGTGGCAGGGTTCAACATCACCCTTGCTGTGGGCCTCCTCGAATGCCGGTGCAGAGTCGATTGTTGGTGTGTCGGCGCCAACCATTCTCACACCTCTGCAGGCGAGGTGCTCAGCAGCCTCAACCGATAATCCTGGGAAGTCCTTCAGAAAAATGTTCGACCCCCCATCTGAACCAGACCTAGCCCCAACACTCCACCTGCGGTCCCAATCATACCTGATGACGGCTATCTCACCAACCTCGATTCGGCCATGAGTCTCCTCCCAACTTTGAATATCATCGGCTGAGACTGTCTCCCTCAAACCTTTGGTATGCATATCTATGACCCTACATGGGCCATGACACATGTTCAGGTCGAGCTCGTCGAGACTCCTCCCGCCGCCGGCGTGGGATGGTGCGTCGACATGTGTTCCGTGATGTTCAAAGACCTGCAGAAGGTAAGCGTTGTAACTGTCACCCATACCCCTGGACATTCTCGGCAGATGGTAGAACTCATGGAATCCAGGCGTACCCTCCTCCAAGGCGTGGGTAAGATCAACCATCACCCAGCCTGAGAAAATGTTCGAAGCCTCCAACCGAACCACCATAGATAAACCCACACAGCGAGTCCAATGAAAAACTTAACTCTCAAAAGACATTATCTTCAGATAGAGGAACCCCCAGTCATGCTACCTAAACTTGAGGAGATAGAGAAGAGGAGGAAGAGTCTCGGCCTGAGGCAGAAGGAGCTGGCTAGGATGGTTGGGATAAGCCAGTCGATGATAGCCAAGATCGAGAGCGGAAGAATAAACCCTTCATACACAAAGACCAAAGCCATATTCGATATGCTCGAGAGCCTCGAGAAGAAGAGGGAGACGAAGGTGAAGGAGATCATTCAGGGAAAGGTAGTTGGGATACAGAGGGGGGAGACAGTATCGAAGGCAACGAAGATAATGCATGAGTCAGGCTACTCCCAGCTTCCGGTCTTCGACGGTGTGAGGCCGATAGGAAGCATAAGCGAGAGGACAGTCCTCAACCAGATCCTGTCAGGGAAGGATCCGAAGATCCTCTCAAAGACCCCTGTCGAAAACGTTATGGACGAGGCCTTCCCAACAGTCGACGAGGAAACCCCGATAACGTTGATATCGACCCTCCTACAGTACAGTCAGGCAGTTCTAGTCACCAAGAGGGGTGAGATAAGAGGGATAGTGACTAAGGCTGACCTGTTGAAGGTCGTCCCAACCTACTGACGAAACTACTTCTTCCTAGCCGCCGAGACTATGCTTATCACATCCCTATCCTTGAGAACATAGTCGGTTGGAAGCCTCAGACCTGTCCTGGCGTCTACACCGTAGAGGATAGTCTTCGCAAGCTCGCTATGGATCTCCTGGGCCAAGTCCCTAACCGTCGCTGTGTAAGGTATGAGGAAGACGTCGGGAAGGATCCTTCCAGCATGGTCTGAGAGCCTCTTAGGATCCTCAACAGGATACACGGCGTTCATGCCAAGAAGTTTGAAGACGACCATATTTATCGCAAACTGCACACCTGTATTCACCCACCTCGCGAAGACCCTCTCCTGAACATAGTTTAGGGCCCACCTCTGCTCATTCGTGAGTCTAGCCCCATCTAAAACCTTGAACACCTCCTCCCCAGGAACATACTTTATGAAACCCCTCTCCTCAGCCCTTCTCAAGGCGAGCTCAGCCTCACTACACGCCGGCACAACGAAGGAGTCTTTAAACTCCTCAGCGATCCTGCTGTAGTTCTCACTCGCCTTAGCAATATCCATCTTGTTCGCTATTATAACTGTCGGCTTGGAGAGCCTCCTTATCTCCTTAGCGAACGCCCTCACATCCTTCTCACCCCACCTCTTCACACCCTTACCCTCCAAGCCAGAATACTCCAAGGCCCTCTCAATATGTTCAAGCCTAACCTTCAAACCGGCCAAGGCGCGTAGAAGAGAATCCTCCAGACTACCACCTGCCTCAACCCTCCTCGCAACCCTCTTCAGACTCCTCTGTATAGACTTCGCAAACCATGAGACAATCTCCTCCTCAATATCATAGATATCCATGATAGGGTTCCCCATCCCAGGCTTAGTCAACCTACCCTCAGCATCCACACTCCCCGAGGCGTCGACGATATGGATCAAAGCATCTGCCTGGGACGCTACGCTGAGAAACTGGTTACCTAAACCCTTACCGGCCCAGGAACCCTTTATCAACCCTGGAAGATCCGCAAGCTCCACAGGGATGAAACGCCAACCATCTATACAGGTTGAGTTTCTAGGCTCATCCTTCAAACCCAACTCCCTACAGACACATATAGTTCTAACATAGGCTTTCCCAACATTAGGCTGCTTGGTTGTGAACGGATATGTTGAAACCTCAGCGGAGAGTAAGGTGGCTGCGTTGAAGAAAGTCGTCTTACCAGTATTCGTCTTCCCTATAATCCCTATTCGAATCATCACAGACCTGAATGGCTTTAATATTGAACCGGACTAATATGGTTATCTAAAGAGAGACGGTCACATAGAGATGCCAGAAAATTATTGAATGTCGATGGGGTCGACAGTGTCTGAGGCACTTGAGAAATATTTGGAGGCCGGAAGAATAGCGGCCAAGCTGAAGGATGAGGCCACGAGAATAGTTAAGGTTGAGACATCCCTACTTGAAATATGTGAGAGGCTCGAAGGATTGACCTACAGACTCGGCGGGGAACCTGCCTTCCCACTGAACATAGGAGTCGACGACGTCACAGCCCACTACACATCACCCCCAGAAGATGAAGGCAGAATCCCTGAAGACTCGATTGTCAAGATTGATCTTGGAATCCACATTCAAGGATACATAGCAGACACAGCCATCACCCTCACATTCAACCCAAACTATGAGGACCTAGCAGCCTCAACGGAGGAGGCCCTCGAAGCCGCTGTAGAAGCCATAAAGCCAGGTGTGAAAGTATCCCAGATCGGAGCAGCCATAGAGAAGACGATAAACAGGTTCGGCTACAAGCCGATAAGAAACCTGATGGGTCACAGGATAGAGAGGTACAGCCTCCACACTGGAAAGAGTATTCCGAACGTTTCAGGGATTGAGGGGGGAGCAGTCATGGAGGGTGAGATCTATGCTGTAGAACCCTTCGCAACATTGCAGGATGCAACTGGACTGGTAAGAGACTCACCCCAGAGATACATATTCAGATATGTGAAGGAGAGGAGGTTAAAGTCCAAAGACGCGAAGGCAATACTGGAACATGTGAAGAACAATTACAGAACCCTCCCATTCGCCTCACGCTGGCTAGCAGCCAGATTCCCCAGAGACGTCGTCGAGAGATCCTTCGAGGAGCTGATGGAATCAAGATGTATACATTCCTACAATGTCCTGGTTGAGGCAAGCGGTAAACCAGTAGCCCAGGCTGAACATACGGTCATAGTTGAGAGGGACGGTTGCAGGGTAATAACCTAGAATCCTTCCCTCCTCAAAGGCTCAGAGTATATCATGTCTATGAGAAGATCACCATTACACTGTCTGCATGGACCTAACCTCTTATGAACATAATCTCCAACCTTAAACTCCCTCACACTCTTGAACCCACACTTCTCACAGAGCTCAACCGTCAAGGTCCTGATGGACTGAGCCCTAACAGCCTGGATCCTCCTCCTCATCGTCGTCAAGGAAGATACAGCCAAGAGAACACCCATCACGCCGAGGGCCAAATTATATAAGCTCTCAGCCTTACCCTCATCGTATGACGATGCAGCACCATATATCAGCCAAGCTGAGTAAGCCAAAATAGCCAGACTGAACATCAGGGCCATGTAAAAGTATAGACCACGCTTAGCCTGCTCCGTCCCTCAACACCTACTGTCCAATACCTATCGTGTTACCTATTCCAGCAACGATCACAGTATCAGCCTCCCTCGTCCTCTCCTTTATAATAGTCTTTATTCTTGATATGACCCTATCAGCAGCCTCAGCTATCTCCTTCCTCATAGGCATTATAGCCTCCTGAATACTCTCCTTAACTATGAGAGCGTGTAACGGTATCTTAAACTTTGAAACCTCCTCCTCGATCTTGAAACGTTCAGTCCCCACCCCACCTATAGCGGCACCTATACCCTCACTGATATCCCCTGTCTTCTCACCCTCAAACTTCACCGCAGCATCTATCATCAAGACCATCGAGATCTGGCCGTTCCTCTCCTCAATGAGCTGCCTGATAGCATCCCCAGGCTTACCGACGTTTCCACCTGGCCCCTCAGCCTTCAAGGCTAAAACCCTCCTACCTTCGAGCTCAACCTCAGAGACCACTATATCCTTCTCAACCTTCCTCTTCTCACTATTCCTCATCAGCTTAGAGGCTACTAGGGGGCCTATGCCGTCACCTATAGGTTGACCCAGAGCGAAGGCCTTAGTCGCACCGACAAGCGCCTCAGCCTCCTGCATAACCAAAGGGAGGATCATCTGAAGCTGAAGGATGAGGTAGAAGCTCTGGGTCTTCCTACCTAGAAGGTAGAAGTGTCTGACAACCCTATATATCGTGTTCAAAGCCAAGGCTCCTTCGACGAGGTTCTCAAGATTATTTATCTGAACCTCATCAGCCTCAGGTGCAAGCATCCTCACATCATCCTTAAACTTTGAGTCCCTAACATCCAGGAGATGGTCGAACTTCCACACTATTCCAGCAGGATCCATATCTACTGGAGAAATGAGGAAGTGTTCGAGGAGAACATTCAGCCTAGGAGTAAGATCCTCCTTCGATCTACCTATCTCCTTCAGAGTCTTGACAGTCAAGGCCTTGGCCTCGCTGCTCATAAACTCGAGCTTCTTCAGGGCCCCACTCATATTCCACAACATCGTCCAGAGCTGAATCTTCTGACCGAATAGAATGAAGAGAATGAATGAGAGGTACATGAGGGTTGAGATCAAGGTCCCCATCGAACTGTCTGAAGCCCATGAATTGAAGAGGAAGAGAAACGTGGCCAATAACATATTCCCCAGATTGAATTGTTCATTACAAGCATTTGGAGATTGTTATAAATCTTTCATGTAGATGGTTGTTCAGGCCAATCGGTGGAGTTGGCAGCTGTCCAGGCTTCGCGTAGGCTTTCGCACAACACTACAGCCTGGATCGCTTGGGGGATTCACTTCCGTGTTCGGAATGGGTACGGGTCCTTGCCCCCAACTATGGCCGCCAACTCCGCCGACTAATTCTGAATCTTCAAACTTTTAAACAATACTATCCGGGCCAATCAACCATTCACAAGCCCAATTCATGATATAATCATATGAGACGCCCATTCCATACATGTAGAATGGCGAGAGCCGATATGTCACCGTCAGAATAAAAATATTATTAAGTCCGATCATGCGAGGTCAACCCAGTAATATTTCATGAATCTATACCGATTATTCAGGGGCCTCCTGAAAAATCAGAGGTTGAACTCGACCTGACACGTATCGTTGAAGACCCTTCACTTAGATCTAAGATCCACATATTCAGGGACAGATGTGAAGCTGGCAGCCTCCTCGCTGATATGATAGGGAAGAGAGATGAGAAACCAATAGTTCTAGCAATCCCTTCAGGAGGGGTTCCAGTAGGATACTGCCTATCAAAGAGGCTCGAGGCCTCCATGGACATAATCCTCGTACGAAAGATCCCCATCCCAGGAAATCCAGAGGCTGGATTCGGCGCGGTAGCCCTTGACGGCACAATAGTCCTGAACACCATACTCGTCCAAGAGCTGGGATTGACACAAAAGATCATCAGCCTTCTAGCAGAGGACAGGTTGAAGGAGATCAGAATAAGAGAGGAGAAGTTTCGTGCCGGTAGAGCTCCGCCAGACCTGAGGGGTAGAGAGATTATCCTTGTAGACGACGGCCTCGCCTCAGGCTACACGATGCTTGCAGCCATTATCTCAGTTAAGAAGCAAAACCCCAAACATGTTATGGTCGCGGTTCCAACAGCACACGACGAGGCATTGAACCTCGTATCCACGTATGTGAATGAAGTTTACTGCCTGAACGTCAGAACAGGCCCATTCTACGCTGTTGCAGACGCCTACAAGAGGTGGTATGACCTAAACGATGGGGAGATTATGATGTATTTAACTGAAGTCTGGGGAAGAGAGTGTCAAAATGTATCAAATATCAAAGGAAAATCTTAAGACGAGTTTAAAAACCTCTGGATCTAATGATTATGCTTGAATCTAGGTTTCAGACCGGAGGATTCTGGTGGCACCCAACATTTACCGGTAAGCCTATAACCGGCCACCTGGATCTAAAAAATTGAGGGCCCAGGCTTCGAATATAAAACCTATATAGCAAACAACATTCACATGGTGGATTTCTCCCATAAACCTGGATTGTGACATGTAAGAGACGATTAAACACAACCCCAAAACAATTCAGAAACACTCGAACGAGCCTGATAAAACCCTCCGAACCTTGAGGTGAACTATATGGAGTCTGGATCGACGAGTCAGAGGTCAAGAATAGGTGGGAGAGAGGCAGCCGCATATATGGAACATAAGATAGAGAGCGTAGAAGAGTTGGCGACCCTAATGGAGGCGATGGATCAAGATGAGGGTATAAGGGTCAGAGGCAGCGTCGAGGATCTGGATGGTGGAGGCTTCATATTCATATCGAAATCGAATGGAAGATACGTCTTCAACCTATGCGACAGAGTATATGATCCTAAGACAAAAGACTACATGCCTGGAGGCAATGACCGGTGGCTATACTTTGACAGGTTCGAGGAGGCTTGGAAAACCCTGATGACCATTATACACAACCCCCTAGAGGCCTACTCATACTGAGCGGGGCTGGCTGAGGTGAACCTGAGCCTAGGCCTCACAACAAGCATATCAACAGGTATGGTCAAGTGGCTCACAGATATACTCGACCAGATTGGAGTATATGGTGTATGGGTAGGCGAAGACATAGGTAAACTTCAAGATATCTTCACCCTCACAGGAACAATACTTCTTGAGACAGAGAGAGTCAAGGTTGGGATAGGGGTCACAAGCCCCCTCATCAGAAACCACACAACCATAGCGAGGGCCGCTGCTACCCTGATGGAGATATCTCCAAGATTCAGGCTTGGTCTAGGCGTAGGAGGCCTACAAGATTTGACCCTGATGGGGTTGAAGGTTGAGAAGCCGGCTAAACTGATGGAGGAAAGTATCAATCTGCTGAGGGCAGTCTGGAGGGGAGGGCAGGTTTCCAACCTTAGGCTGGGCCTAACAGATTACAGGCCAAAATATTATGTCGACGGTGAGATACCGATATTTGTGGGTGCGAGAGGACCTAGGATGCTTAGGCTTGCGGCAGACCACGCTGACGGCCTCATCCTGAGCGGACCTAAAAAGTATATCGAGGACACCGTGAGATCCATATCTGGAAGGTTGGCCGAGCGAAGATCCAGATTCACATTCGTACTATGGCTTCCCACTATAATGGTCCAGAGTAAAGGCGACCTCAACCTTGCAAAGAAGACAGTTGCGATAGTTGCAGCCGACACACCAGACACGGTCCTTGAGCAGGCAGGTATACAAATGGAAATGGTTGAAGATATAAGGGGTAGGTTAGCGACCTCAGGGGTTGAGGCTGCGGCTGAACATGTATCTGAAGTGTTGATGGAGCATCTTTGCATAAGTGGATCCGCCGATGAAATATGTGAGAGGTTTCTGGAGTACTCAAGGGTCGGAGTCGACGAGGTTGTCTTCGGGCCACCATACGGTAGAAACCCAAGGGAATCTATAGAGAAGGTAACTGAAGCTTGGAGGGTGGCCTCTGAAGTTTGGAATCAGCATAAATTTTGATGACACGCTCAATACAGCCGTTGCCAAGAGCATCGCAGCTGAAACTTCAAAACTGGACTACCTGTGGATACCGGACCTACCAAACCAGAGGTACCCCCCTGCAATAGCTGCGGCAGCAGCATCGAGAACAAGCAGGATTCGAATAGGCCTAGGACTGATCAGTCCCATACTTCACCGTCCAATACAGATAGCGAGCTCCATGAGAACCCTCATAGAATATTATGGGGAACGCTTCGAACTCTGCATAGGCCCAGGAGACAGAGACAACCTGCGCATGGTAGGCATAGACCTCGAGAGGATCAGCGGAATTCCAAAGATGATCTTGGAGGCCAAGAATGAGATATCTGAGCATCTTGACAGGGTGGGGTTAAGGTGCAGGGTATGGCTTGGAGCTCAAGGACCTAGGATGCTTAAGATAGCCTCAAAATTTGACGGTGCCCTACTCAACTATTCAGATCCTGAGATGGTAGCTTGGGCTCTAAACAAGATCGGCAGACCGTATGAGACGCGCAAATGGGCAGCCGGCATATTCGCACCTGCATACATATACAGAGAATTCAAACCTGAAATTTACAGAGTCTTGAGGTTTGCCTCAGCGACTGTGGCCCTAGGCACATCAGAGCATGTTTTAAAAAGGTTCGGATTGAAAGACATAGTAACATCTATCCGTGGACAGTATGGTTCGAAACCTTTCAGCACATCAGTCCTCAGGATGGTCCCCCCGACAGTCACAGAGAGATTCTACATCCTCAAGAGCCAAGAAGAACTTCCGAGCTACATCAGAACTCTGGAAAGTCTTGGGATCGAACAAGTCGTCTTCGCTTATCCCCAAGCTATATCACTCGAGACCATCAGAGAGTTGGGTGAAATACTTGAGGCGACTTCAAAAGAGTAATTAACATCAACCACTCACCAAATTAAGAGAGGTAGAGTCCATTGAGCATATTGGTCACAGGTGGTACAGGCTTCATAGGATGGAACATTACTAAGAAACTTGTAGAGAAGGGTGAGGAGGTCGTATTATTCGATATAGCCCCACCACGGAGAGGCCAGAATATTGAGGAGCTGGCTCCGAAGGTCAAGTTTAGGAGGGGAGACCTAGCGTATTGGCCTGAGGTCTTGGATGTTGTGAAGAGGAACAGTATCAAGGAGATATTCCATACAGGGGCGATGCTGTCAGAGGCTTGCGAGGAGAATCCCCTAGCAGCTTACATGGTAAACATCAATGGAACATTCAACCTTCTCGAAGCATCGGTCCTATTCGGAGTTGAGAAGATGACCTTCATCAGTTCAGTAGCCTCATACAGCCTCGGCGAGGCAGAGGTCATATCATCAAGGTCGCCACAGAGACCACATTCAATGTATGGGGTGAGCAAGGTCTGCGGCGAACTCTTAGGTGAATACTTCAATAGGAGGTTTGGACTCGACTTCAGATGCGTTAGACTCCCATCGATCATAGGTCCAGGACGTGGAGGGGGAGGCCTATCATCATATACAACCCTGATGATTCAGGAGCCTGCCCTCGGAAAACCATACGAGGTCTACGTGACAGAGGATACCAGATGCCCAATCCTATACTATAAGGACGCTGTGAACTGCCTACTCAAACTCCATGAGGCCCCCGGTGATAGGGTGAAGACCAGATCATACTGCATCGCAGGATACAATCCGACGGCGGGGGAGATAGCTGGAATGGTTAGAGAGAAGATCCCTGATGCGAAGATAACCTTCAGGCCAGACCCTGAAAAGACGAGGATAGTGAAGAGCTGGGCCCAGAAGATAGATGAGTTCGAAGCATCCGATGAATGGGGGTGGAGAAGAGAATATACTCTTGAAGAGTCTATAGAAGACTTCATAGAAGAGGTTAGGAAGAATCCTGAACGTTACATTTAGATCTCGAATCTCTGTATCGAACCTGCAATTTTGATTCTGAAAAGATTGGAGTGGAGAAGCTGACTACCAGAGACAATCATGGTAGCGGTGAGGCTGACTCAACAGAGAGGAAGGTTGCTCTGCTGCTAACAACCTTGGGGTCCTTCATCACACCATTCATGTCCTCCTCCATCAACATCGCCCTCCCATCCATAGGCTCAGATCTCAAGGCAGACATCATATCAATGGGTTGGATCGCCACATCCTACCTCCTCGCTCTAGCAATATCCATGGTGCCTTTCGGAAAACTCTCAGACATACATGGCCGCAAGAGAATCTTCAAGTATGGATTAGCAGCATATACGGCCTCCTCCCTACTATGTTCTGCATCAGACTCAGCGACGAGCCTGATCCTGCTAAGGATATTGCAGGGGGTCGGTTCGGCGATGATCTCCTGCACAGCCATAGCGATACTCACATCGGTCTATCCAGTGGGCTCGAGGGGTAGGGTTCTAGGTCTGAATGTGGCAGCCGTATACTCGGGATTATCCCTCGGACCATTCATCGGTGGAGTGTTAACCCAGAATCTAGGTTGGAGAAGCATATTCGCCCTGAATACTCTGTTAAGCCTCATCCTCCTCACATCCGTCATTTGGAAGCTCAGGGGAGAGTGGGTTGAGGCTGAAGGTGAGAGGTTCGATTTTGTAGGTTCCATTATTTGGGCCCTATCCCTAGCCGGCTTG
>JAGTQO010000017.1:12138-23738 GCA_018396565.1 Candidatus Bathyarchaeota archaeon | reverse complement strand
GACACATTTTGAAAAGGACGCAGGCCCCTATATAACTTCAGCAATAGTTTCAGCGAGACTACCAGAGGACAGTCTGGAAAACGTTTCAATTCATAGGCTCATGGTTATCGACAGAAGACACCTAGCTATCAGGATAGTCCCACGCCATCTCTATTACATATGCAAAAAAATGGTTGAAATGGGGAAGAAGAGTTTAGATGTTGGAATAGCGATCGGCTTGCATCCTGCTATTCTCATTGCGGCGTCTACGCCGGCACCTCTTGGAGTAAGCGAGTATGCGGTCGCGAACAAAATTTTGAGCAAAAAATTGAGGCTCTCAGAATGCAGATCGGTTGAGGCGCGTGTTCCAGCAGATTCGGAAATCGTTTTGGAAGGAAGAATTCTTCTTGATAAGGAGGTTGATGAGGGGCCGTTCGTGGACATAACCGGCACATACGACATTGTTCGGAAGCAGCCTGTAATAGAAATTGAAAAGATATTCTGTAGGGAAGACTTCTTCTATCACGCCCTTCTCCCATCAGGTAGTGAACATGGCCTACTGATGGGTTTACCACAGGAAGCCAAAATCGAAGAAACAGTCTCAGGAGTGGTACCAAAAGTTAAGGATGTCAAGCTAACCCCGGGGGGTTGCTACTGGCTCCACGCCGTAATATCTATTGAAAAGCAGACGGAGGGAGATGGAAAAAACGCCATTCTGGCAGCATTTGCAGGTCATCCATCACTAAAGCATGTCGTTATAGTTGACAACGATATCGATGTAAACGATCCAGCAGAGGTTGAGTGGGCGATCGCCACCAGATTCCAGGGAAGTAAGGGGCTAGTAGTTATAAGAAATGTCCGAGGATCAAGTCTAGACGCTTCTGGAGATCAAAAACTCAACTTAACAACCAAGGTTGGGATCGACGCTACAAGATCCCTCCTCAAACCTAAGGAGAAGTTCGAGAAGGCGAAGATTCCAATAGAACCCGAAGTATAAGGTTTGTCTCTATGTATCTTTCAAAAGATGAAGAAGCTATCCTAGAAGGATCAAGAGGGGAAGCAGCCGCCATTGCAATGAAACTGCTGGTCACGATAGGTGACATATTCGACGCTCAGAGACTTATTCCAGTAACGAGCGCTCAGGTCTCTGGAATATCATATAAAACTATCGGTGATGAGGGGCTGGAGTTCATAGAAGAATTTGCAAGGAAGGGAGCGGCGGTGAATGTACACACGACCATAAATCCTGCGGGTATGGATATGGAGAATTGGAGGGAGATGCGTGTCCCTGAAGATTTTGCCCAAAAACAAGAGAGAATAGTGTCCGCCTTACAGAAGATGGGAGCCAAACCCACATGCACATGCACCCCATACTTACTGCCCGAAAGACCTAAGTTCGGCGACCACCTAGCATGGGCAGAGTCCTCGGCTGTAATGTATGTAAACTCTATCATCGGTGCAAGAACTAATCGTGAGGGTGGACCTGCAGCTCTCGCAAGCGCCGTAATAGGTAAAACACCGCTTTATGGCTATCATTTAGAAGAGAATCGTACACCCACCATAGGAATACATGTTAAGTCAAATCTTGAGAATGAACTAGATTTCAGCCTTCTAGGATATTACATTGGCAAAAATTTCCCAGATAAAATACCCCTGATCGAGTTGGAGAAGTCGAATCTAAACGAAGTGAACCTCAAAGCCCTAGGAGCAGGCATGGCTACCTCAGGGATTCAGGGCCTCTACCACATCAAAGATGTTACGCCAGAGTGTAAGCAAAGAGTATTCGATGTCTGTGAAAGAATTATCGTGGAACGTTCTAACCTATCCGACGTCAAAGAATCTCTGTCGGAACAATGCTCACCTGAATTCATCTGTATAGGTTGTCCTCACTGCAGCATCGACGAGATGGAGTATATCTCAAATATCGCTGTTAAAGGTAGGTTCAAGAAACGTGTGATCATCTATACTTCAAGACATGTATGGTCGATAGCCAAGAAGAGAGGATACTTGGACAGAATAATTAACGCTGGAGGCCGAGTGGTGAGAGATACATGTATGGTTGTATCGCCAATCGAAAAGGTCGGTATCGGTGAAGTTGTAACCAACTCAACTAAAGCAGCTTATTATCTATCTGCACTCTCAAGGGTTAAAACAGTTCTAAAAAGCCTAGGAGAAGCCCTGGAGTATGCAAGAAATGGAAATTAAGTTGAGAGGTAGGGGTCTTGTCAGAGGCATCGTAGAAGGAGAAGCCTTAGTGTCCAGCCAGCCGATATCGTTTCTGGGAGGGGTTGATCCTGCGACAGGGATCATCAAGGAAAGGGGGCATGAACTCGAGGGGTATACAGTGACAGACAAGGTTCTTGTATTTCCACATAGTAAAGGGAGCACTGTCAGTTCATATGTACTGTTTTCAATGGCAAGAAGGGGGACCAAGCCTTTAGGAATCGTAAATACGGTTTCGGATCCTATAGTCGCGGCCGGATGTGTTTTAGGAAACATTCCGTTGTTAGACAAGCTTGAGATAGATCCCACCAAGGCGATTATTACTGGAGATTACCTGACACTAAATGCGACTGAAGGATTCTTAGTCATTAGACGATCTCAAATATCAAATGTGTGGTGATTGTTTTCTGTGATGAAGGGGGGCGTTTGGATAGTAGAGGGTGGTAGCCCGGGGGAGATTTTCGATGAGTTTTTCGAACTCCCGTCGACGGGTGACTTCTCCTCGATGGAGGATCCAGAGCCCGTTATCCATGATCGTTCTGACCCACTTTGACCGCTAGACGACCGGGCTGACCTTAACCCCAGTTATTAAATTGATTAGAGGGTCTTTAAACTTTACATATATGTAAACTGAAAATATGCCATCTCCCCTTCTTACAATGGTGGAGTTTCACTTACAACATAAAAGTTGGTGGTAACGATTGATAATATTTTTATATTGAGTTCTATTTGAAACCGGTGTACGGTGCGGGTAACGTCAACTGTATGATTCGCCTTTAAGTACCGGGACATCAATATTGGGAAATATTTAAATATAAGTAATTTTTATATACCTGAAATACTTGGTTGCGGGCCGCCAAGTAGACTAGCGGATTTCTCTATCCAGCCGGTCAACATACAGTAACAGACCCGAGAATAGAGAGGGTAGCATATGCCGATCCAGGATAAGAGGGCAACGAGAGTAACTAACTGCCCAGAATGTGGTAGTGGCAACCTTATCGAAGACTACGATTCGGGAGAAGTCATATGTCAAGATTGTGGCCTGGTCTTGAGTGAGCATGCAATGAATCAAGGTCCAGAATGGAGAGCATTCACCAAAGAGGAAAGGGAGTCCAGGGGGCGAGTTGGAGTGCCAATATCATTCTCTGTGCATGATAAAGGGCTCTCAACAGTGATAGATAGAGTCAACCGAGATGCGTATGGAAGGCAGCTCCCACTCGACACAAGGCTCGAGATGCTTAGACTCAGGAAATGGCAGATAAGAACCAGAATACATTCATCTGCAGACAGAAACTTGGCTCAAGCCATGGCTGAGCTTGACAGATTGACTGATAAACTACACATTCCAAGCTCAGTGAAGGAGAGGGCTGCAGTCATATATAGAAAAGCTTTGGATAACGGTCTGGTTAGAGGTCGTTCGATAGCGGCGATAGCGGCTGCCTCACTGTATGCTGCATGCAGGGCAACAGAGACGCCTCGAACACTGAAGGAGGTTGCCGCTGCAAGCAGAATAAGAAAGAAAGATGTCGCCCGATGTTACAGACTACTCCTGAGGGAGTTAGAGATAAGAATGCCAGTGGAGGACCCGATAAGGTGCGTCTCTAAGATTGCTTCGAAGGTTTCGATATCGATGAAAACTCAAAGAACAGCCATCAAGATCTTGAAGGAAGCCAGAAGAGTAGGCATAGCAGCTGGTAAGGATCCGATGGGTCTCGCAGCTGCAGCGCTTTATGTGGCTTGCGTTCTCGAAGGGGAAAAGAAGACTCAAAAGGACATAGCTGAAGTTGCAAATGTGACTGAGGTGACTGTTAGAAATAGATATAAGGGTCTGAAGGAGGCGCTCAATCTAAACGTCTGAGCCAGCGACCTATTCTTCCCCAACCTTTTCAAGCTCCATCACCAGATAACCAGAGTAACCGCATTGTATACATACAAAGCGATTTGGAAATAGCCACCCATCGTAAAGGCTACTTTTAACTATGGAAGGTTTCCCACACTTAGGGCAAATAGCCAAGTTGCCACTATGAATTCTAAGGCTCTTCAAGAGATTCAGGATCATGGAGAAGCCACGTTTGATACAAGACAATTAATGTACCTCAATGCTTGATATGGGGAAACCATAGTCTACAAGAAGCTTCTTCACCCTCTCACGGTGGTCACCTTGAAGAATTATTTGGCCGTCTTTAGCTGTTCCACCACATGCCAAAGATGTCTTCAACTTGGTTGCTAGCATGTTCAAGTCTACACTCTTAGGGTCTACACCTTCAATGACAGTGGTAGCTTTACCCCATTTCCTGACTTCGCTACGAACCTTTATCACCTGTTGTTCCATACTGATTGTGCCGCAGACACAAAGATCCTTTGGAAGACCACAAACTGTACAAACTTCAGCCATAGCCTCTACTGCTGCCCTCCTAATTGAATACTAGAATTATATTTTCGGGTGGACGTTATCTGTAAGGTCTGCCCACCGTAGTCATATGCCGGCTCTAACCGCTTGAATTCAATTTCCATGTTATTAAGGGACCTGTGCAGTATTTTACGTCTCCTTCAACATGTATTCGATGATTATTTGTTTCTATTATAGATGCTATTTAAAGTTACGGTTATATTGAAGATAGCCACTTTCAGCCGCCTTGCCAGACCTTTTTTTTAGGACTCATCTCATCTCAGCTAGCACAATATAGATTCCAGATCCTAAGAAGAACAGAAAAGCTATTGGGTAAAACCACATGAGTAAGCCGGATAACGCCATGATAAGGAAAGCCGATAAATCTAGCCAATCAGAACTTTTGGAGGGTAAAAAACTGCTTTTATATCCTAATCTCTTCATGACTGCGAGGACCACCATGAGGTTCATAGCAATCAAGGTTAGATGAAGGAATGTTGCTGAGAAGAGTATATTTCCTATAGGCTTGGCAGTAGACGGGAATGGTATCGGTACTCCCTCATAGAGCAGAGGTAGAACCTTAATTTCAATCGTCAAGTCTATTGCAGCAAGAAGGATTCCCAAGCCCACCAAGATACCTTTTCTATCCATTCTTATCCCTCGCAAACATTTCCAGAACCTTCTAATAACCTTATATTATGTTCTTCTATAACTCTGGGCTGGCATGCACCCATCCGTCAAGGTGTGTCTAATGGGTAAGGATAAAGGGGTAAAACATGTTGTTAAGGTTCAGCCTTCGATTGGCCGTGTCAGTTTAGATAAAGAGAGAGTGGAGGCACTAAAAGGAGTGGTTGGAGGAAAGATGTTGGCGAGGATGAAGAAGGAGTCTGTTGAGTGCCCTGTAACTTTGAACGTCAAGCCTTTTGTAGAATGTTTCTTATGCCCAAATTTCATACGGAGAATAAAGGGTGAGGTTCATTGTCTGGGATTGAACCTGACCCGACAGTAGTAGAATACAAATCATCCCAGAGTTATTCTACGACTATTTCGATGGAGACCATGTAGCGTCTAGGTCCAACGCTCTTGACTATCCTACCCTCATAGGTTAACATCTTCCTCCTACCGAATATCAATGAAACTTTTTTGACTACTCCCTCTACAGGATCCTCCTTTCTGGACGCATTTATGAACTCATATAAGTGGATTACACCATTTGGTTTTAAATAAGGTATAGCCAGTGGTAGATACTCTATAGATTTTCCAGGCAGGGGTAGGAGAATCCGGTCGAATGTGGCGATTGGAAATACTGATAAAGATTCCTTGGCATCGGCCAAAATAGTGGCGACCTCACCCCTTACATGATTACTAAGAATATTTGCTAAACATAACCTTACAGCATCGGGGTTGATGTCTACAGTGAAGACCCTCGCAGTCACCCTCTTCGCTATCTCTATTGAGAAGGTTCCTACTCCACCGAACATGTTGAGCACAATCTCACCATCTTTAACCTTCATCGCAACCAGCATACGTTCATGAGCGAGTCTCGGCGAGAAATGTACAAGTGAAAGGTCTATGTGAAAGATACATCCATTCTCACGGTGTATTGTTACTGTTCGGTTCTCTCCCGCAATATGAATGTATTCGCAGAGTCGAAATATCCCATCGACCTTACTCTTCTTCGCTAGCACAACCCTTAGGCGTGGATTCCTCTCTAAAATAATCCTTGCCTTCGATTTCATTGAATCTATATAATCACTTTGGATGACTGCAATGTCACCTATTGTATCGAATCGAATTCTCATAGATGCTTCACATAACTAATTAATCTATGGATTACAAAACCTTTAATTTTAAGAAGTTTCAAGTTCGATCAGAAGTGAATACAATGGAAAAGAGAGAAGAAACAGGTATAGTCTATGAATGTATCAATTGCAACTCCAAGGTTACCTCTGAGCAGATCCTCATAACCCCAGAGGTAAAATGTCCAATATGTGGATATAGAGTCCTCAAGAAATCCCGGGCGCCCATAGTCAAGCATGTAAAGGCAAGATAATGCGCAATATATCCTACTAGCCAAGAAGATCACGTGTTGATGGGTGAGGGTTGGGTTCCTTCACTCTGGCAGGATTCAAGTTTTTCTATCCAGATGGCATAAAATGGATCTGCAAGAGGTGCAGCAATTGTTGCCGGGACATAGATGTCCGAAGCCGACACATTCTTCTACTCCCAGGTGAGGCCTCAAGAATAGCGAAGATCAGCAATATGCGAAAGAACCGGTTCAGTAAGAAGAGTGAAGAGAAGCTGTACCAATATGAGATATTGAAGGTGAAAGGAAACTGCTTATTCCTGATGGGAGATCAATGTTCAATCTATGATTACAGGCCTCTAGTCTGCCAGTTTTACCCATTTACGATGAAGAGTGACGGTGAGACCTCGATAATCTCTCTCGGCGATCAGGGTTGTCAGGGCATCGGTTCGGGTCCAGAGTTAATGGGTGGTTACTTCAAAAAGTTGGCTTTAGCTGCCTTGAAATTTCTCAGGGATTAGTCGACACGAGCTACCTTCTCTTTGCAGTGCTTGTGATGGATAAAATATCTCTGTCTTTGACTATATAGTCCTCGCCAACCCTCATCTTGGACCTAGCCTCTGTGGCGTAAAGGAACCCTTCACCCAACTCGGAATGTATCATCGATGCAAATTGTTTAGCGGTGGTCTGTGGTGGTACAAGGAAAGCGTCTGGTAGAACACGCCCGTCATGGTCAGTCAAGTTTTCAACATTCTCCACTGGGTAGACTACGACCATTCCAAGAAGTTTAAGATAAGCATAGTTTATAATTTCCTGTACACCTGTCGAACCGTAAGGATTCAATATTTCTTCCTTAACCTTATCTAAGACCTTCATCTGAGCTTCCTTGAGCTCATTTGGCTTAAGAATTTTGAATGTAGACCCGCCAGGATTGTAATCTAATATACTCCTTTCACTCAGAATTCTTAAGGCCAATTCCGCTTGAGCGGAGCATGGTATGACCTTGTAACCTGCCTCAAATATTCGTTGGAGGTTCCTCCTAGCTTCAGCTACGTCAATTTTGTTTGCAGCTACAACCATAGGTTTAGTAGTCAACCTCAGCTTATGAACTAGGGAGACCAAATCAGTCTCCGACCAATTTCCTATATTCTCAGGTTTGAGACCTGACTCTCTTACAGCTTGTTCAACAACACTTCTCTTGACGCCTAAACCACTCAATCTTTCAGCTAAATCTGAGATGAGGGTCTCCCATCCGGCCTTCCCACGTCTGGAGATGCTCTCCCATTTTCTCTTGAGAATGCTTAGCATCCACATGTCAAGTTCTCTCTCAAGAAATTTTAGGTCTTCCAATGGATCGTGGGCCCCCACCTCACAAATTCTACCTTCCAAGTCTGTTCCCCCGGAGGCGTCTACGATATGGATCAAAGCATCTGCCGTCCTTACCTCGTCAAGGAACTGGTTACCGAGCCCCCTACCCTGCCAGGCTCCAGGAACTAAACCGGCGCAATCAACGAGCTCCACAGGTATCATTCTCAGACCATTCTTACATATCGAGTTAACAGGCTCATCTTTAACTCCAAGTTCCCTGCATACACATTTGACCGTTACGTAGCCTATGCCTCGGTTCGGTTTTATTGTTGTAAAGGGGTAGGCCGCGATAGGGACGTCAACCATTGTCGCTGCAGAGAAGAATGTTGATTTGCCGACATTCGGTTTACCGACTATCCCTACAAGCCTACCCATTCCATACACCGCATCTGCTTAAGCTGTTGCTGGATAAATATGTTCTGACATATTCGCACGCTAGATAATGTTGGCTCCGGCGGAATCCTACTTTAGGTAAGGAGAAGTCAAAGCTTTCACTAACACTATCTTTTATTAATAGTTCGAGCAAAGAAATTTCTGGGTTACTTGTTGAAAACATATTTAAACTCAGTAGCCCTTTCTAAGCCCTACCAGCGAATCAGTGCAGAAGAAGGTACAAACGCTCTATACAAACTAACATCTCTAACATTCTTAATGTATATGAACAGGTTTAGAACGACAAAATTTCCGAAGAGCCTAGCACTGATCAAATTTGCAATAGAGAGGTTCAAGCAACAGCTTGCAGAATTGGATACAGATACTTGCTTGACCCAAGAGGAGCTATGCTTCAGCAGATTGATGAAGAAGAAACATTACTATTACGGCGCGTACCTGTCAGCTTTAACCTCTATCCCGATCCTGTCCATATCGGCAGGCGACCACCAAGCCCTGTTATCTATGGCTGCAAAGACCGCTGCCATAACCAGCATCAAAGTCTTGGACAACATCAACGACAAGTTATCAACCAAAGAGGAGGCTGTTTCGTCACAATGGAGACATTTAGAGGCTTTCACAGGAAGACTAGCCCATCTGGATCCGACAGAGGAGTATCTCAAAAAGGCAGAGAATTCTTGCATGTCTATGGCACAGTGGACATACAACCTTGTGAGTCGAGGCCTGGACAGCAAATCTGAAACATTAAAGATCTACATGAAAGACTTCAAAGACTATATTGAAGGCCAAATAAGATCTATGGATGAGAAAGCTCATGGATCAAAGCCTATACCAACGATTCAAGACTACATACAGAAAATAAATGAAAAAAGCGTTGGAAAGATATGGGTAGACATAGATTTCTGTTTCTTTGAAAAAGGCAGAGATACCCTCAACCAGGATGAACTCAGGTCCCTGCAATATATTAGAAGGGCAGCTGACTACTTCTTCAAAGGCTGCAACATATACGATGACATAGCCGATTTAGAGGAAGATTTGAAACTTGGGATACTGAGCAGTGTTCCGTTGCTAGCACTAGACACGGGGAAAATAGATGAGCACGACCTGGAGAGGGATGAGGTGGACTTGCTGAACATTCTAAGAAGATGCGGGGCGGTCGATGATGCGGTTCATCTGGGAGATCTGATCTTTCTCCAAGGGATCAGACCACTCAAAGATGCTAGGTTGCTGACTGATAAAATCGATATCGACGCCATCATCTTTGGATCTAAAGTTCTACGCATGTTCGCCATAAGAAAATGGTTGCTGAAGGAACGTAGTTTCAACAGCCTCTCCAACACCCTAGTGTCAGTTGCAGACCCCACACTATACAGAATCCCAGAGACCATACTACAATATGTGGTATACACATGATTTGAGGGAGGTTACTAAAAATGTATTAACCATAGTTAGACATATCGGTGAGAAGTGAAGGTTTGAATTAGCTTGTAAGCCGCCTAAGATAAAATATGCATGATTTGTCACCGGAGGCCTTACATTTGACTTCATTACATGCAAACCGATCCTTGTAGCAAATGCTGCAGCAGCCGACGATGGTGCCTACAAGCAGCTGGCATACAGGGCTCTCACTCTGGACCCCCGAGCAAATGAAGCAGTCCCTAACCTCGATCTCGTAAAGGTCATCTGAGATTCTTTGGATCTTAGGATTCAATGCATAACCATAGTACATGGCGAGAGAGACAAGTTTAGGCAGATATTTGAGGTTAAAAATGAAACTTGGGTCCTGGCCAAGCTCTCGATATGTCTCAATAGCTGCCGACCGCGCAGTCATATCTTGGAAGTATGTTTCAAGTTCACTCAGCTCCCTAGCCAAGTCATTCTCATCCATCCTCTCCGAGATAAAGGCTTGAACTGAGCGTCTGAGAGCATGATAGACCTTCATAGGTATGGTGTGGTGTCTCCTCTTAAGGAATAGTAAAGCTGCCCTCGTCGGTAGGGCTAGAGCAAACCTGGAGCGTAATCTCAAATACTTACTCAGTTGAGGGTACACCTTAGGTTCTGTTGGTTCAAACTTGATCAGACCCCTAAGATTCCAGACAGCAAGCTTCCTGAGCAGCTCATTTATGCTCTCAGGGAAGTAATGTCCCACATCGGTTAACGTCCAGCCCATAATCTGGGAGAGGAGCCATCGATCATAGGTAGATAATCTTTCAGATGGTTGAGCGGCGCTACTTCTAGTGATCTTTAGCGTGTTAAAATTGGCTTTCAAATACTCTACTCTCTCTTTGATAACGTTCTCCCCCTCGCTTGGAAGAGTGTCGGTGAATGTATCGCCCCATTTTATCAGAAGCCGCCCTCTATCAACAATGAAAGGAAAATCTTCCATATGAAATTCTGGACGGCATGTTCTCAATATTTGAAAAGAGAGGACTCTCCCTTTTCCAGAGCCTAGAACATTTATTGAGATGACGCCTGAGACCAAAGCTTGAAGCTTCTTCTCGAAGAATGGGAACGTCGCTTGAGGGAGAGTGAAGAAGTGAGCTGTCTCATCCGATGGTTGTTTCATGAGCCAATACTCAATCATCCTCAAGACGAGCTCTTCACCTTCTTTGACGATTATGTGAGGTAAATAGTGATGTATCAGAATTCCATGCCTCCCCACCGCCCTCCGGCACCTATCCACCTCAATACTTAGATCTGTAGGATCATGAAGTTTATCGAGATCTACCCTCTTCACTTTGAAAGGTGTGTCAACAGGCTCACATGACATTACCAGAATCTTATCCCTGCATGGAGAGGCCCCTAGCAGAGCGTTCAGGAACTGCAGAGATTCAAACCGTGTTATATCGAGTACAGCTAGAGAGTATCCGAAACTTATGTTTGCAATATGGTCGAACAACTCATTTCCAGTAGTAAGCTTTTCCATACGTTATTTAGAGAATGATCCTTAATATTAAGGATGAGGAAAAGGGTCGCATGAGGCTGACCTAGAAGATGGAAGATAGTGACGACACAGAGAGACTCGGAATATTGATAGACCTAGATGGGACTATTGTGGATTCTATGACAGCTATGAAGGATGTTTTCATCTCAGCCTCAGCCAAGTTAGGGGTTGTAGTAAATGATGAGAAGCAGAAGAAGGTCGGTAAGGCCCTCAGGGAGGTAATGGGAGGGCGCCCCACCCTACTCTCAGAATTAATGTTTCTGTGGAGAATAGGTAGGATA
>JAGTQO010000017.1:0-12077 GCA_018396565.1 Candidatus Bathyarchaeota archaeon | reverse complement strand
ACTCTTACTTACCGCATCCCCCAGTCGGCGGGGCTGTTGAAGCCATAGAGAAACTCCGTAAAAGACCGAATGTCATGTTGGCCTTGGTAACATCCAGGAGTAGGAGGGATGCTGTAAGTAAGATTCGTAACCTCGGGATCTTAACTCATTTTGACGCTATTGTAACAAGGGATGATGCGAAAAGCTTCAAACCATCGCCTGAACAGGTAAAGTTGGCGGCTAAGCTTCTGAACATTCCTGTCAAGAGATGTGTCCTTGTCGGAGACATGCCCACCGACATCGATGCCGCAAAAAGCGTCGGCGCCATGTCCGTGGCTGTTGTGACCGGCATATTCACAGAAGAGACTAAGTCAAGACACCCAGACCTTATAATTAATAGTGTTGCTGAACTCCCTGAGAGACTCGAAGAGATCCTGAGTATGGTTGATAGGCAAGTTCATTAAAGACTTTCTAACTTGACTTTCTAAAGTCTTCGTTGATATTTAGGGCCTGGTCGTGGCTTGCAATGGAGAAAGCAGATAAGTATGAGAAGGTGATGGAGCTAGGCCGCAGGAGAGGATTCTTCTGGCCTTCATACGAAATATATGGAGGGGTAGGTGGCTTCATAGACTTTGGACCAGTAGGTGTGGCGCTCAAGAGAAAGATTGAGAATAGTTGGAGAGACTTCTTTCTTAGGCGACATGAATTCTTAGAGATAGAGACCCCCATCATTACTCCAAGAAAAGTCTTCGAAGCATCAGGCCATGTCGAACATTTCAAAGACCCAGTCGTGGAATGTAAAGGATGTGGAAGGAAGTACCGGGTTGATCATGTTCTAGCGGAGGCCGGGGTGGCTGAGGCAGAGTCCATGAGTTTGAGTGAGCTCGATAACATGTTGAGAAGTAGAGGTGTAACCTGCCCAGAATGTCGTGGCGAATTCTCTGAACCGAAATATGTACAGACGATGTTTGAAACAACCATAGGACCATACGCCGAGGCCATCGGTTATGGGAGGCCAGAGGCCGCACAAGGAATATTCGTAAACTTCAAAAGGGTATATGAGGTTGGAAGGGGGAGGTTTCCCATTGCTATAGGGCAAATTGGCAGAGCGATGAGAAACGAAGTCTCTCCACGTCAAGGACCAATAAGATTGAGGGAATTCACAATAATGGAATTTGAATTCTTCTTCGACCCTGAGGAACCTTCATGCCCCCTCCTCTCAAAAGTAGAAGATACGGAGATCAGGATTATTCCAATTCAGAGTGAAGGAAAGAGGTCGGAGAAGCCTATTCAACTGACTATAAGGGAGGCGATCGATAAGAAGATTATCTTGATGGAGTGGATGGCTTACTTTATGGCTTTGTCCCATGACTTTGTAAGTCAACTCGGCATCCCTATGGAGAAGCAGAGGTTTGAGGAGAAACTCCCCACTGAACGCGCCCACTACTCCGCCCAAACCTTCGATCAGGAAGTCTACCTGGAGAGGTGGGGCTGGACTGAGATAGCGGGGCACGCATACAGAACATCATACGACATCTCAAGACACATGGAATATTCAGGTGTAGATATGAGGGTCTTCAGGCCATACACCCAGCCAATAGAGGTCGAAGAGAAACGTTTGATCCCAGTAATGGAAGAGATTAAGAAAGATTTTGGAGAAAATTACGCTGAAGTAGTTCATACAGTCGAATCCAAGGATCCTGAGGAGGTTGAAAGGGAATTTCTTGAAAAAGGCTTCCTCAAAGTGGGCAAATATACGTTCTTCAGAAGGCACTTTAACATTAAGAGATTTAAGGTCAAAGATGCTGGAAAGAGAATAATTCCACATGTTGTGGAGCCTAGCTTTGGAGCAGATAGGCTCACCTACGCAGTAATGGAATATGCATACTCTACAAAGAACGATCGGGTAATCCTGAAGATACCTAAGAAAATAGCTCCAATACAGGCTGTGGTATTACCGTTGATGACTAGGGATGAGTTGACTTCGAAGGCCCGTGAAATATACTTGGACCTCATGGAACATAGGTTTGACGTGTATTATGATGAAATCGGCTCCATAGGCAGAAGGTATGCAAGAGCCGATGAAATAGGGGTGCCAGTCGCCATCACCGTCGACTATGATACTCTGAAAGATGACAGTGTAACGGTTAGGGAGAGAGACACCTGGGAGCAGAGAAGAATAGGAGTGAGCAACCTACTCAGCTTCCTACATGGATACTTTAATTAACAATTCTCTATTAGTAGAATATGTGGTTCCGTTGACATTCCCACTTGAGACAGAAGCGACAGCCCGCCGAAGAATCCTAAACATCTGCCAAGACAATGCAAGGGTACTGGTTGAGATCGTTAGGAAACTAGTTCTGATGATAGACTCACTCTCAACAGGCGATAACGACAAGATCAAGGACCAGTACAAAGAGATTCTGGCTATAAGGGAACAGTCGAACAAGCTGAAGGCCACTCTCCTTGGTGAGGTTGCGTCTTTGGGCTCCCTCCTCATAAGTAGAGAAGACTTCCTGAGATTGACCTTTAGACTCGCTGAGATCACAGATACTGCTGAGGGTGTAGGCTTCAGGCTTGCAAGCGCAATTGAAAGAAAAATATCCATAGATAAGAAAATCATGTCAGAGATATCTCGACTGGCAAGTCTGATTCTTGACGAGGTCACCAGAATGAAGGAGACACTCATGGCATTGACATTCAATCCTGGCAAGGCTATTGAGATGGCCTCCTCAGTAGAGGAGATTGAGAGAAAGATCGATTCAACCTACAGAACATTAGACATCGATGTTCTTACGAGTAAAGGAGAGGTATCGAAGATACTTGTGATGAAAGATGTAATTGAGAGGCTGGAGAGTATGGCGGATCTCACAATAGATGCGCTCGACCAGATAAGGGTACTCGCAATAACCGGTTAGGCCCGTGATTTGAAATGGTTGAAGCTGAACTTATGGGATCAAGGTTGGTTGTCTGGAATTCTGAAGATGGAATGAACCTATACAGGTCAGGATTCTATGGTAAGCCTGTAGGAATTCCGAAGCCAAAGCCCAACCAGAGCTTCGACTCACCCCTAATGCTAGACCTGATGGAAGGAATATACCTATCCAACAAGGACGCTATAAAAGTTCTTGATGAGGAGACTGGAAGGGAGGTTTCAAGAAAGAAGCTCCTCAAAATTGCATGTGAAACATACAAAGACTTTGAGGAAGGCTACATTGTCTATAAGGACTTAAGGGATAAAGGGTATGTCGTCACCCCAGGGATAAAATTTGGAGCAGACTTTGCGGTCTATGAGCATGGCCCAGGCATCGATCACGCCCCATTCATCATTTCAGTAAAGAAGCGAATGGAGAAGATGAGCACTTTCGAGATAGTCAGGGCTGGTAGACTTGCCACAACTGTGAGGAAACAGTTTATTATAGCTACACCCGACAAAAAGTCTGGCAGGGTTAAATATTTAGTCTTCAGATGGTTCAAAGCATGAAAAGAGAGACTCTGAGTGGACCTCCAAGAATCTGACTTAAGACCTTCTGAACATCGGCCTGTAGCAAGGTCCATATATTATCAAGCCGTCACTCCCCTCATAGTTCAGTCTCCTTATGACCGGCTCGAGTTCAACACCAGGCTTCAACTCGTTAGGTTCAGAATCGACTATGTAAACGTAACCTCCCCTCATCACAGTTATGTCGAAGATTCTCCTTTGCTTTATTGGAAGGTCTATAATCCTTATGAGCCTAGCCCTTCTCGGCAGGGTAATCTTCTCTAAGGGACCTTCACAATCGTATTGGAAGCATCTATTTCTGATAGGGAAATATACTCTGTTGCATCCTAGGCACAGCAACACCTCTAGACTTCCGTCGCCAGTATCCTCAACTTCTCCAACAACCCTTGGGTATGTCAGTCTCCTCTTCTCTCTACGTATACGGTCTGCAAGATAAGATACATAGGTGGGAAAGTCTATCTCTCTCCGTCTGGACAAATATTCCTGAACTTTAGGTCCACAACCCTCTCTCTTTCTTATACCGTTCTCCACACGAAGCCAAGTAGCTATGGTATATGCGCCTGAACCGTAAGAGACCGCAAGGATATTTTCGCCAGGCCTTGCCTTGTCCAAAATAGCAGAGATCGCTATGAGCGTTGACGCTGCATATGTATTTCCGGTCTCCAACACAACCAACCAAGGCTTGACCTTCTTCTCAATATCCTCTTGAGTCAGCCTCAACCGGTCTCTAACACTCTCGTCAAACCCTACCGAAATCTCTTGTTGGGCCAATGTCTTACAGACCTTCAGGGGCATATATCCCGAAGGTTGATGGAACGTTATGTAGTCGAAGTCTGAAATCTTCATGTCGGGGTGTCTTCTCAGGAGCTCCTCCATTGCGCCGACGACATGGGTTGTGTACGCTTCGACAGTCGTCCTACCGAAATGTTTTGGGAAAGGCATCTCCTCCCTTCTCCAAAAGTCGAGGAATAGACTTGAGAAGGGCGCCATATCCTTTATGCTGGCTAGAAGATCGTCTTTGCCTAGCAGAAAGGCTCCCGCACCGGCTCCGGCACTATACTCTAAAGCATCCCTGACTGGTGCTTGGGAGACGTCTGAACCGATCGCCATGCCATAGTCGACAACACCTGATTTTATCTGGCTCATAACATAATTTACAGCCTGCATACCAGCATTACACGCCCCCTCTATATCTGCAACGAAGACATTCTGCCCAATACCTGTGAATGAAGCAACATGTCTAGCAGTGAGGCCAACAGCGTATGGTTTAGATTCGGTCCCGACGGCGACTGATTTGATAAGCTTAGGGTCGATGCGCGCCATCCTTATAGCGTTCTCAGCAGCTTCGGTTGCTATAGTTGTAGTATCCTCGGAGTAGTTGGCTATGGACTTGTATCTGAGGAGGAGTCCATCCTTAATTTTTGCTAGGAAATCGTCAAGGTCTTTACGCCCAATTTCTCTTCTTCTCACTATCTCCTCCGTTCTGATCCTTTCGATGGGTATACATACGCCGTAGCCTACTATTCCGACCTTTTCGTTCCTCATTTTCTTAACGCCCTTTCTACTGGACACGCAGTCTCGGTCTCCTATATTACCTATATCAATGTGGATAAAAGTGTGCTGTCCATGAGAATCCGGCCGTTGCATATTGAAGCAAGCATATATACTCCTGAGATTTAACTCAAATTTTAAAGGTGAGCCAGCCTCAAGTTAAAACTATGAAAGATAATGCTGAAATAGCTATAATAGGCGGGTCGGGCCTCTACGATCAAGACCTTCTTGAGGATTCCAAAGAGATTAAGGTTTATACCCCGTACGGTAGGACTAGTGACCTGATAACTGTTGGAAACTATATGGGTAGGAAAGTTGCGTTTCTTCCGCGCCATGGAAGAGGCCACCAGATTCCTCCACATGCTATAAATTACAGGGCGAACATCTGGGCTCTCAGAAGCCTAGGTGTCAAACGTATCTTATCCTCAAATGCATGCGGCTCGCTCCAGGAGAGGCATAAGCCTGGAGATATTCTTGTGTTAAACCAGTTCATCGATAGGACAAAATTGAGGTCTAGCACATTTTATGACGGTGGTAAGGTCTGCCACATCTCATCAGCTGACCCATTCTGTCCCGAGCTTGGAAGATTATTGGTTCAGGAGGGGTTGTCTCTGGGCTTGCCAGTTCATGATGGTGGAACCTATGTTTGCGTAGAGGGCCCGAGATTTTCAACAAGGGCTGAAAGTAACCTCTTCAGACAGTGGGGTGCAGATGTCGTTGGTATGACGGTCTTTCCAGAGTGTGTGCTTGCTAGGGAGGCTGAGATCTGCTATGGCTCTATAGCGCTCGTCACGGACTATGATGTCTGGGCGGCTAAGCCTGTAAGTGTCGATGAGGTTGTGAGGGTCATGAAGGCAAATGTAGATAAGGCTAAGAAGCTCTTCGCAGCCGTTATTCCTAAAATTCCTGATAGAGCAGAATGTGGATGCTGGAGTGCTCTAAAGGATGCATTTATATAGAGGAGAAGATTGACTATGGAAATGGATGCGTCATCTGACGGTTAAGCTTTCGTAGGAGCCGATGTCACCTGACCTTTGAACCGCATTTAGCGCAGAACTTTGCGTGAGCAGGCAATGTTGCACCACAAGAGCCACATGTAATTGTCTGTGGCAACGGAGGACTTGGTTTCTCTCCGATCATGTCTCCAGGTTTTGAGAGCAGTATAACGTCCTCTATTGAGTTTACATCCCCCCAATGAATATCGATCTCGCCTCCAGCCCTCGTCCCAACGATCAGTAGAACTTCCTTACCCCCGATGCTCACCGCTAGATCCTTGACATTTCCAACGATAGCTCCTTTCGAATCGACAACCTGCATTCCAATGAGTTTCTGGCTTGGAGTATATTTACGTTCACTCAAGGCTACTCATCTACCAATATATTGCGTCTCTGGATTGTTTTAACGTTTTCTTCAAGCACAATCAAGAATTTCAAATCACTAAAAAAGGATTTGAATAACATCGAAATCCCGTGAGATACACTTATTACCAAAATAGGCGCTTGGAAGATAGATGAATGAACACTCTCCCAATAGGGGGAATATGATTGTCTGAATTCAAGTGTGAATTAATGGATTGGAACAAATTTTATTCCCTATCGAAGATAGTGGCAAAGAAGATCAAGGAGTCAGGCTACAAGCCAGATATCGTCATAGGCCTCGCCAGGGGCGGATGGATATTTTCTAGGGTCTTATGTGACTTCCTTGGGGTGAAGGACCTTCTGAGTCTAAAGGTTGAACATTGGGGGATAACTGCAAGCCCAAATGGTGAGGCGAGGCTCAAATATCCCCTGAAGGTGGACCTTTCCGGAAAGAGGATTTTGGTTGTAGATGATATCACCGACACTGGTGAAAGCATGAGAAAATCTATCGAACATGTCAAGTCTCTATCACCAGTAGAGATTAAAACCGCAACCCTGAGACACATCAAAGGTTCAAGATTTGTTCCGGACTATTTTGCTGAGGAGATCGAGTGGAGGTGGGTTATATTTCCATGGAACTATGTGGAGGACCTATGCAACCTTATACCTAAAGCACTCGTATTCAAGAATGACGACATAGACTTCGAAGAGACTATTAGTAGGCTGAAAGAACTTTTCAATGTTACAATAGATACTGAAAGCCTGAGAGAACTTTGCGCTGAATGTAAGACACGTGGGTTATTGAAAAAGTAGAAGTAGGTTCCGTATAGACCTTCGAAAAGTTGGAAACTTTGACAACTGGTTAAACTTTTTTGCAATAATTTAAATTAAAGTATTCGGAAGGGTAAAAATGTCGACATATATTTAAATAAGATTATTGCCAACTTCATTACCCTCTTAGGGGAGTATCGTCTTGCCGTGGAATTTCGAAACCGTCGCTCTATGGTCGGTCATTGCCACAGCTATAGGGGCTCTAATATATGCGGCGCTCCTAGCGCGCCAGATCCTCAGACGGGAGGTCGGCGGCGGTAGAGCTTATACCGTTTGGGAAGGGATCAGAGAGGGGGCAAATGCCTATCTGAAGAGGCAGTTCAAGTCGATCCTTCTTGTCATTGCGATTCTGGCATTCGCTCTATACTTCTCCTCCGTCATCGTTGGGGGTCCTCCAGCCATCTCTATAGGAAGAGCGTGTGCCTTTCTCATGGGAGTCGCCTTCTCAGGTCTCGTAGGCTACTTAGGCATGAACATGGCTGTTAGAGGGAACATCAGGGTTGTCGAGGCTTCAAGGAAGAGCTTCCAAGATGCTTTAAAGATATCATATAGGACAGGAACCATAACTGGCATGTTGACTGATGGATTGGGGCTTCTGGGAGGCACGATGATCTTCATGATATACTTCAAAGATGCCCCTGAAGTGTTGTTGGGGTTTGGTTTTGGAGGGACATTGATAGCTCTGTTCATGAGGGTTGGTGGTGGGATATACACTAAAGCAGCTGATGTCGGGGCAGACCTAGTGGGTAAAGTTGAAAGGGGCATTCCTGAAGATGACCCTCGTAACGCCGCTGTTGTCGCTGACCTAGTAGGAGACAATGTAGGCGACTGCGCAGGGATGGCCTCAGATATATTCGAATCCTATGAGGTGACTATTGTCTCCGCAATGATCTTAGGCTTAGCCCTGCAGCCTTTCGATATCAAATGGGTTGTATTTCCGCTTTTAGTCAGGGCGATTGGTGTAATGAGTACGATCATCGGTACATACTCCGTCTCCCTATGGCCCCAGAGATTGGTAAAAGGTGACGCATTCAAGGCAATGGATCTCTCTTACGATCTATCCTCCGCAATCTCTATCGCGAGCTTCTTCGTTCTGGCCCATTATTATGTCCATGACTTAAGAGTCTTCGCTGCTACTGCCGTAGGAGTCTTTCTAGCCATAGGATTCAATAAGATAACGGACCACTTCACAAACCCATCTAAGAAACCTGTCGATGAGTTGGCTAGGGCTACAAGGACGGGGCCAGCGACTGAGATACTTGGGGGCTTATCCCTCGGTTTTGAAGTGACTGTTCTGAATCTTCTGATAATATGTATGACGATAATAGCCTCAACCCTATTCTTCACAGGCTCCTCAGCAGTCTTCACGATGTATGGAGTGGCCCTATCTGGGATAGGTATGTTGACTCACACTGGAAATAATGTTTCCATGGATGCTTTCGGGCCGATAGTCGATAATGCCAATGGGATAAGTGAGATGGCCGGTCTAGAGCCGGGGGCCAGGAAGATACTCGCAGACCTCGACGCCTCAGGCAACACAACCAAAGCAGTAACTAAAGCCATCGCCATAGCCTCAGCCGTAATAGCAGCAGTATCGCTGTTTGGTGCGTTCGCTGAGACAACCGGTCTTGAAAAGATCGGCCTAAACATTGCCGACCCAGTTGTCTTCGTTGGCTTACTGATTGGGGGCGGATTACCCTTTATCTTCAGCTCAATATCTTTACGTGCAGTAAGTAGGGCCGCAGGTCGAATCATCGAAGAGGTTAGGATGCAGTTCAGGACACCGGGCGTGATGGAGGGAAGCCGACCTCCAGACTATGCTAGGGTGGTTACAATATGCACTGTCGCAGCCCAGAAAGAGCTTGTTGGCTTGGTGTTGCTGGCAATACTGACGCCTCTTGCAGTTGGATTTATCCTCAACCAGGCGGCTCTAGGCGCTTTCCTAGCTGGAATAATAGTTGCAGGACAGATATTGGCAGTCTTCATGGCGACTTCTGGGGGTGCATGGGACAACGCTAAGAAGAAGATTGAGGATGGATACTATGGTGGGAAAGGCTCTGAGGAACATAAGGCATCTGTAGTCTGTGACACTGTCGGGGATCCTCTGAAGGACACCTCCGGCCCAGCGTTGAACCCCATGATCAAGGTCATCAACCTGGTCTCCCTCATCTTTGCACCCTTAATCATCAAATTTGCCGATCATCCGTTAATATCGAGTGTGGTAGGGATATTTCTAGCCTTGGTGATAGGCTTGGTAGTCTGGCAAGGTAAAAGGGAAGGTGCATTCTCGACATTGGAAGTCAGAGCATGAACCCTTCTATTGGGCGAGGTAAGTTACGCATCCGCAAATGTCTGGGTTGGTTGTGATGGTAACGCTTATATTAATCTACAAATTGTGAACTCATACCTTGATGAAAGGCTACAGGGGTAGACACACCGCCTTACCTTTGTCCGGTGAATCTTTTTGCAGAAAAATTTTAAAACATGTTCATCCGGCTGCGAATTCTTTAGATGTGAACAGAGATCTCTCATACCAAGAGGAAGTTTAGCCTACTGTAGATTTGCTGATGACGAGTGTACGCCAGCTTCATGCAAGTATGCGAGATGCGTCAAAGGTAGACTTTTACCCAACGGCGTATGCGGATTAACCCTCAAGACTAGAGAGATAGAAGTTAAGCCTGAAGAGCTGCTGGATCCGATGGAGATTCCTGAAAAATTTGTGCGTAAGGTAAGAATGAAGAAGAACATCGACTATTTCTGATCAACATTCAATCCTTCCGCCTCTTTCTCCATAGTTTAGAAGATTCCTCTGCCATGCTTCTATGACGTAGCTCCCATGCCATATGCTTGTCATAGCATTCAGGGCAGAAATTTTTCATGCAGTACTGGCAAGTTTTAAGTTGCTGAAGAGTAACCTTACACTGATCACATTTGGACATAGATGTCCACCTTAACAAGAAGCCTCTTCTATCATTCATACCTCTGGGTCTTCCCTATTAGCTTTCCTAGCAAATGTTAAGTATCCTGTATGCGCCACCATGCGAGTTTCAGGCCTGAACCTTCCTTCCTCAACCCGCATATGTCTGAGCAGTAGTTCACATGTCTCTATGTCTATGAATCCATCCTTCTTCATCATTGAAACAGTCTTCTCAACCTGATTCATGGTTGGACTGAAGGAAGCAAGCGTTCCACTGCCTTTTAATTTGAGATATGCCTTCGACACAACATTCCACGGGTCACCTAAATCTAAGAATACAGCGTCAACATCTATCTCGTCAAAACCGTCCCGCGCATCAGAATGTTTCAAGGTCACATATTTGAGAAGGTCGAGTCTAGAAAGGTTCTGTCTCGCCTTATTTAAGAACTCCAAATTAACCTCATAGGAGTATACATGACCACTCGGCTTAACCGCATTCGCGATCGCGGCGGTGGCAACTCCACTACCGGTGCCAGCCTCTATAACCCTCTTACCTGGCTCTAGGTCTAGCTTCAGCAATAGAAGACCCAGATCCTTAGGGTAAAGTACCTGCGTAGGCCTCTCAAAGAAATTTAAGATGTCTACCAATGTAGGCTTGAGGACATACAGCTTATCCCCGGTCGAAGTGATCACTGAGTCTCCGAAGCTTTTGCCGACTATCTTCTCAAGCTCAATGAACCCCCGATGGGTGTGAAATTGTTTACCCTCAGAAACCTTGACCAGCCACCTCCTTTTACGGTCTAGATAGAGTAGTACTGTGTCTCCGAAGCCTATTCTCCGGTTCAATCAAGTCCCATCCTGAGATTCATAGCCGTGAATGCTAGCCTGCACGCTTTCAACTATCTTGTTACATGTCGACCTAAGCACATAATGTAGTTTTAAAGGCTCATCTGATCCGATCAAAGTTATCTTAAGGGTCGCCATTTTAACCCTTGTAAATGCTAAAGCGAGTGATGTAATAATTAAGATGTTACATATAATTAATATTGAGCGACCATGATGCTCAATGATAATGTTGAGAGGATCTATCTCCTTAAGACCGAAGAAAATGGCTAGTTGAGTTACAGTCAATAAGATTGAGGTTACTAGGGGAGGTATCATACTCTTACTGTACACCTCAACCGACTTGACCTCTCCATAATTGATTATTCTATATTTCAGGAAACTTCTCAAAACCATTTTATGAGCCATTCCCTTAACTTTATAGAACATAGTCGATCATTCCAGTATCAGTTACATAGGGCGAAGATCAGCCGATGCGTGAAATGTCAAGCTCGTGAAATGGAGTCAACAATGATTATCAACTTATCGCTACTCTGACAATATTATCTTAAGTATCTCTCTTATATCACTTCCACCAACTATGAAGTCTGCCACTTCAATGGCACCCCTACTCTTCGGGTTAAAAGCTATCTTCAACCCAGATTCCGTTGGCATATCGAAGACGTTATCGCCAACAGTCGCAACCTCAGACATAGGTATTCCAATTGAGTCCGCAATGTCTTTGATAATGTTTGGTTTCTCGTCTAACGAGACTTTCGTAATAATTCCTCCCGTTAACACTCCATCCTCTACTAAAATTTCGTTCGATAGAGCTAGGTCCAAATTCAATTTTCTAGCCGCTCTATCTGTCATCAATGAGATTCCTGCGCTCACTACCCCAACCTTTATGCCTTCCTTCTTCAGTCTTGCAACAGTCTCCAATGCTCCGTCTACAAATTCAACTCTATCTATTATATCGAGTATCTTAGTCAATTCTATACCTCTCCAGAGCGCACAGTCAAGCTCTGCCCATTCTCTATAATCTATTTCACCATTCAAGTATCTCTTTGCATTAAGCTTGCCCTGACTCCAAGTTCCAAGTTCAGTATGGAGGTAT
>JAGTQO010000108.1 GCA_018396565.1 Candidatus Bathyarchaeota archaeon | reverse complement strand
CGCCGTTGGAAGAGCAGCCATTGAATCCGGTGTGGCAAGGGTCAAGCATACATATGAGGATTTGATGGAGAGGGCGCAACTGAGAATATCAAGATACCGCCGAACATTACATCTGTTGATAAGGGAAGGAATCATACCGCCCCCACCAACCGTGAAACCACCAGCACAACCATAATGGCAAACGCAAAACTGATTTAACTAATGAGACAATGATCTCGATAGGTGAGATTTGAATGGCGCTATCTGGAAAGATAGCTTTAGTGACAGGGGCGGGGAGCGGCCTCGGAAAAGCCTCAGCCATCAGACTCGCAAGAGACGGCGCCGACCTTATCCTTTGGGGACGTACAGAGAGTAAACTCGCCCAGACAGGGGAGGAGATTCTCAGGTTGGGTCGAAGATGTAAATGGTACTCCGTCGACGTGAATAAGACCGATGAGATTCAGGAAGCCGTGAGGAGGGCCCGCCGAGAATTCGGTGAGATAGACATCTTAGTAAACAGTGCAGGAGTCAATATTCCACAGAGGGCTGAAGAGGTTACAGTCGAAGCCTGGGACACCATCGTCGACACAAATCTCAAAGGCCTATTCTTCTGCTGCCAAGCGGTAGGAGTACAGTCCATGATACCTAGAAGGAAGGGTGTTATAATAAACATCTCATCCCAAGCAGGTAAAGTAGCCCTACCATACAGGGCAGCCTACTGCGCAAGTAAAGGTGGAGTAGATCAGGTTACCCGTGTACTCGCCTATGAATGGGCAAGATTCAATATAAGGGTGAACGCCGTCGCACCAACATTCGTAGAGACACCGTTCACAGAGAAGATGCTGGCCGACCCAGAGTTCAGAAATTTCGTAATGGACAATATCCCTCTGAAGCGTCTGGCAACCCAAGATGAGGTTGCAGCCGCCGTCTCCTTCCTCGTAAGCGATGAGGCCAGCATCATCACAGGAGCCGTCCTCCCTGTGGATGGTGGCTGGACGATTCATTGAGCCAACGGGATTCAAGTTTTTAACTTGAAGATCTATTTTATATAGCATAATATAATCGTAGGAGTCGCATCAAGACATGGTTCACGGATATGCTGGAAAGATTCTGTGGGTAAACCTGTCAAGTGGAGAGGTTAAGAAGCAGAGCCTCGACATGGAACTTGCATACAATTTTCTTGGCGGCGAGGGCATAGCGTCTAACATACTCTTCAGGAAGGTTGGGCCTGAGACAGACCCACTAGGCCCCGAGAACATAATCATATTTATGACAGGCGCCTTCGTAGGCACAAATATTCCATGCGGGATCAAGACGACAGTGGTCTCCAAATCGCCTCTTACAGGAATATATGGGGAGTCGATATTCTCAGCACCTTTTGGTGTAGATTTGAAGCAATCAGGGTGCGACGGCTTGATTGTGGAGGGGAGGGCTGAGAACCCTGTCTACATATGGATCCATAATGATCATGTGGAGGTCAAGAGCGCAAGGAGCCTGTGGGGTATGGATACTTTTGAGACTGTAGATGCGGTGAGGGAGGAGCTGCATGACAGGTCGATCTCAGTCATAGCAATAGGGCCTGCAGGTGAGAAACTCGTCAAGATAGCAAGCATCATATCAGATGACAGTAGGGCCGCAGGAAGATGCGGCTTGGGAGCGGTGATGGGTTCAAAGAACCTGAAGGCCATAGCATGTAAAGGAACGGGAAAGATTACGGTTTCAAATCCTGAGAGGCTGGATGAGTTGAGGAGAGAAGCCTTGAACATAGCAATCCCAAACACGAAGACCCTCAGAGAACATGGAACAGCGGCAGGCCTTATAGTCTTCGAGCAGAATGGGAACCTCCCCATAAGAAACTGGACAAGAGGATCCTTCCCTGAAGCTGAGAATATAACAGGTTCAACGATGACCCAGAAGATTCTAGTAGGCCCAAACCCATGCAAGACATGTCCAATAGCGTGTGGAAGGAAGGTGAAGGTGCCCAGCGGCCCATACGCTATGGAGGGGAGCGGGCCTGAATATGAGACCATGGCTGCTCTAGGCTCATTATGTTACAATAGCAACTTGGAATCCATAGCTAAAGCAAATGACATCTGCAACAGGCTTGGCATAGACACCATCTCGACAGGTCAAGCCATAGCTTTCGCAATGGAATGTTATGAGAAAGGAATCCTGCAAGACACCAGCGGCGTCGACCTGACATGGGGGAACCCAGACGCCGTCGTCAAGATGTGTGAACTCATAGGGAGGAAGGAAGGTTTAGGAGCCGTACTCGGCGAGGGTGTTCGTAGGGCATCCCAAGTGATAGGTAAAGGCTCAGAGAAGTACGCTATACATGTCAAGGGCCTGGAATTTCCTGAGCATAATCCACGAAAGTTCAAATCTATGGCGGTCGCATACGCAACGTCGAATGTTGGAGCAAACCATAACAGGGGTTCACCGATGCTCGTTGAGAGGAATCTGCTCAGCCCCGAACTTCCATGGAAGGAGCCTGTAGACGGCTTCTTGACGAAGGATAAAGGCCGCATGGCCAAGGTTTACCAAGACCTCTGCTGCGCCGTAGACTCTCTTGGGATATGTAAGTTCATGGTCTTCTGGGGCAAGCTCCCACTAAGGATACTCACCGAATACTATGGAGCCGTGACAGGCAAGACCTTAACATTTGAAGAATTCATGAGGATAGGTGAGAGAATATGGAATCTTCAACGTGCCTTCAACAATAGGATGGGAATCACAAGAAAAGACGACACCCTCCCTGAGAGGTTCCTTAAAGAATCTGTGAATGAAGGACCTGCCAAAGGGCAGATAGTTGAATTGGATGTGATGCTCGACGAGTATTATAGGGAGCGAAGACTCGACGAGGATGGGAAGCCTGATGGAGGTAAACTGAGGGAGCTCGGTCTAGGCTGGGTTGCAGACATCATACATAGGAAGTAGGCTCAAACCACCTCAAACCTTTATCCTTATCCTCGCATCTGCAACAGTACATTCCTTCGACGTGACGATTACAGGGTTGAGGTCCATCTCAACTATCGGCTGCTCATAAGCCAGGTAAGACACCCTCCTCAAAAGGGTTGAGAGACCCTTCAAATCGGCAGGTCCAAATCCTCTGAATCCCGAAAGCAGCTTGGACACGTTGGTTCTGGAGATAACCCTCAATGCATCACTATCTGAGAGAGGCGCCAAACCGTAGGAGATGTCCCTGAAGGCCTCGACGAATATGCCTCCGAGGCCGAAGGCTACGACAGGACCGAAGTCTCTGTCTACTGTTGCGCCCACAAGAACCTCTACGCCTCTGGCCAGCTGATTCTCAACTATAACTCCCTCAAACCTAGCTTCTGGCCTACTCCTCCTCACATTCTCAACTATCTCATTGAAAGCCTCAGACGCCTCCTGGGGACTTCTAATATCGGTCAATACGCCGCCGACATCAGACTTATGCGTTATATCCGGTGAAAGAATCTTCATTACAACGGGGAAACCTATCTTTGAGGCGAGCGCACCAGCCTCAACCGCAGACTTCGCTACATACTCAACAGTCGTCTTAATTCCGTAGGCTCTGAGGATATCCTTGCTCTCCTGCTCAGTCAACATGTCGCGGCCCTCAGATGAAACCTTAGAAATTATCCTGCCCACCCTCTCTCTGTCGGCTTGGACAGGTTCAGGTTCAGACCAGGACCTCAAAGAACCAGCCTCTATGAGCCCCCTCAGAGATCTTATGACTCTCTCAGTCGTCGGATATACTGGAATACCAGCCTCCTCAAGTTTCTCTATGAGCCTCTGGGAGTATTCACCCCCTGTAGCCCAGCAAACTATCGGTTTCCCGAAACTCTGTACATTCGAGATGACCTGGACGACTTCAGGTGTTATGGGTGGATTCAAAAATACTACAAAGCATATTACGGCGTCTATGTTAGGTTCTTGAAGAACAATCTCGAATGTCTTTTGATAGTCTTCACTTGTTGCGCTACCTGTCAGGTCGACATACTCCCCTATCACAGCGTATGGCGGAAGGGTTGAACGGAGCCTATTCAGAGTCCCCTCAGAATACTCAACAATCTTGAAGCTGTACTCGTGGCATAGGTCAGCGGCCGCTACCGATGGACCTGCAGCATTTGTTATTATCGTAACATTACTGCCCTTAGCTGGAGGCTGCTTCTCCAACGCCTTCGACAAGTCAAAGAGCTCCTCGAAAGAGTCGACGAGGATCATCCCTGAATCCTTCAAGATCGACCTGCAAACCTGGTAGGAGCCGGTTATCGCCCCTGTGTGGCTGAGGGCTGCCTTAGACTCCTCCACCCTACCTGTCTTCAAAATCACTATATGCTTTCTAGACGAGACCTCCCTAGCCTCCTTCACAAGTTGCCTCCCATCGGTTAGACTCTCCAAGTGTAGGGCGATGACCTTTGTTAAGGGGTCATGGCCCA
>JAGTQO010000105.1 GCA_018396565.1 Candidatus Bathyarchaeota archaeon | reverse complement strand
TTGAGGAGAGTCCAAAAACTCGATGTCTCCCTCAAGCAAGGCTAGCCTTGAGGCGAGTGAATAGGCACCTGTATCAAGCTCATACGCTGAATGGTTTCCTCCAGACGGATCGTAACTGGAGTATATGGCTCCATCCTTCAAGTAAGCATCTCTAAAGAACTGGTATGTAGGTTCGGCTACCTCTCTCAATCGAGCTTCAGCGAGATGTAGGGATGTAAGTATCTGGAGTGTGCTGCTCGGACCTGAATCGATATTTGAATATCTTGCCGTGGAGATGTTGTAGAGGTCGTAGAACAGTCCAGTCGATCCAGCCCGACCATTAGAAACTATCTCGACACCGCGATTGAATGATCTTATGAATGAAGGGTCATATTCGGATGCCTTCAGAAGAGCTTCGAAGTCAATGTATCCCAGAATGACTGTTGTAGACCTCAAACAAGAGCCTGTTGGGGTCCAATCAACATTATCTACTAGAAGACCGTCGGTGGCCATGTAGTTCTTGACTCCGCCGATCATCCTTCTTGCAAGATCAAGGTAAGCATCATCCCTCCAAACCTCATATCCTTTGATGAGAGCCTTCAATATTCTCAGGTCGTCTATCAGGGCGCTGCTGTATGATCCACCTATGTTCCTGAAGGGTGCCAGGTCAGGGTTCAACTTCCAATATGTAACTCCTAAAGATCCAACCTGATATTTCTTCAAGAAGATGAACTCTTCACGGAAGAGCTCCAAATCTCGTGAGGTTGCAGCATAAGCCAACGCTAAGCCTGTGGATTCTGATGTGACCTCATGGTTGACTCCGTAAGCCGTTGATTTCGGGTGGCCTTCAAGATATGTTGAGTAGAAGCCACCCTCCACACCCCTCATCTTGCCGATGAGGAATTTCAGACAGAGATCTCTGGACTCTGCGAGTCTAACCTTCAAGTCTTCAATCTCAAGACTATCCAATGTATATGTCGAATGAGTTTCGTATTGGCTCGGTCGGATCAGGATGAGTGAAAGCATCACTGGAAGGAAAATGTTCCGTTCGATCAGGGTCTCCATCCCTCAGATACCCTTATCGACACCTTCCAGCCCAGAATCTCCAGATCCTCTCCTTCTCCCATGTACGGTTCTCTTTATAAGCCATACAGTTACAGCCAGCATCAGGATTGCGGCTATGATCAGAGATGCGGTGGAATAAACCTCAACATAGGATTCGCCCATAACCTGGCCTACCGTAAACTTTCTCTCCGCAAAATTATTTGTCTTATCAGCCTCTCCCATCATGCTTTTAGGATCAACTTTAACTTCGATTGTCTGGGTGTTCTTCTGTGGGGTCCAAGCGAATTCTTCAACTACGGATGTCCCTGCAGGTACGGTTATGTTCTTGGAATGTAGGGGAGCCCCGTCAACGTATACCTCTATGGGAAAATTCTCAGCGTCCATCCTGCCCTTATTGGAAAATTCGATGAGTAGCCTATTCTCCACACCCACCTCAGGGACCTTCTGAATCTTGATGTCTTCAGGTTTAACAGTTATATCTGGAAGAGTGAGCCAGAAGGGGAGTGAAATTCTGGCAAGATGCATCGGGCCACCTTTACCAGTCGGTAGACGCCAAGTATCTATCTGAGCCATGTATTTCCCTTCTCTATTGTTGAGGGCTCCGGTTGGGATCCTCCAGTAAACCTCGAGCTCATATCCTTTCCTTATCTGCTGGTTCAGGGTCCTCCTCAACGGACCATGTATGACCTCCCTATAGTTTGAGTCGTAGATGGTCAATGTGACGTTGTACTCGTAGGGTTTGACGTCTTGACTGCTCGGCGATACATATGGGACTAGAGTGAACGCTACCTCAACTTCGAACCTGCCAGATTTGATGAGCCTCGCATAAGCGTCCTTCAATCCAAGGTAGGAGTTAACCCCGTAAAGGTCCTCCCATATCTCCCCTTTGAGTGGGGGCGCATCCTCCCCTGAGGTTATGATGACACCATAGTAGATGTGGACTGCGTGATCGCTCTTATCGTCGGGGAAGGTCTCCGTCATTCTTGTACACCATGTACTCATAGGTTTCAGGGTGACCTCATGTTTTCCAGTCTTGCCCATGTAGCCTGAGGGCCATAGGTGGAGTATCCAGATCGCTGTCTCAGCAAACTTGTAGTCTACAGATATTTTGATAGGCTCGTCTCTGACATTTGTTATGTTGAAGATGTAGTCTATTATTGTTGGAGGTGTCAACTCAACTTTCCCAGGTTTGAGTCTTAGAAGACTCATATGTGGGAGGGAGTAGTTGGAGCCTATGAATCTCAGTATCTCCCTACCGGTATCCCAAGAGTCTAGGCTTGAGTCTCCTGAGTTGAATGTGAAGTAGAAGGTTGCCCTATAATTTGGGATATTATGTATCTGGTAGGTGTTTGTTGCGATCAATTGTTCCCCGGGCCTCAGAGTCTCGGGGCTCTGGGTCGAATACTTATAAAGCCTCCAAAGGTTACCGTCTGGAGCAATAATGTATGCGTGCCAACCGTCGAGCTTACAGTTCTCAACAGTCACATCCCCCCTGTTCAACACCCTATGCTTGAAGTATATGTTCCAATGTTTTGATGTGTCTACAACCGGTATTCCAGTCAGATATCTGAATGTGTAATCGTCTGGAGGGTGTGGTGCAGTCGACTCATTTATCAGAGATTCGAAATACTTCACGCCACCCCTATCATAAACCCTGGCTACGGTTCCATTACCGGTCTCATAACTGTAAGCGTTGAATTCAGGATCATCTATTGAGATCAGGGTCTCAACGATGGTGGCCTGCAACTTCGAGGTCCCATCCACCTCAGCTTCGGTTCCGCCACTCAGTAGGTACGGATTCATAAGTAACACGCAAATTATCAGGAGAGTCTTGATGTCGCGGCTTGTCGCAATCAAATAGAACACTCCACATATTCAGGTCTCAACTTCCTTTTAGAAGTTTCCATGTCCTCCTCATCAGGAAAGCTGAGCAGAATATGTATGCGACTGAGGCTAAGCCAACCCACCATGGTGCTCTCAGAACCTCATATTGGACGAGTAATATGGTTGACCCTGCTGAGACCATTATTGACGTGTATAGGGCTGTTGAGATCTTATCCCACAGGATCCGGCTTCTTCTGAGACTTATGAAGTCTACATCTAGGGGGTTCCCTTCCAGGTCTGTGTTTGGAAGCTCGTTAGATTCGCCGAAGCCGTATCCGATATTGTGTTCCATAGACTCCGAGTATTCTTTGAGGGAGAGTGTTCTCTTTCGTTCACTGGATACCGCCAAGAGAATGAGGAGGATTGAGGCAAATATAAGGTACCATAGCCACCATTGAGCCTCCAAATGAGTCAACTACGATTCATCCACAGGATTCTTCCATATTCCAAACATTCTAGAACTCAAATGTCTTTCAGGTTGAGCCTTAAATCTCGAATTTAAGGTCGATAGCTTCTCAGATGTGAAGGTGAACCCAAGAGCATGAGGTTTTGGACTCTCCTCAACTTCTTAAAGTCACCAGGCCAGGATGGTTCACCATTTTCATTATAAGCCTGTAAGATCGATGTGTCTCCAGCTACTCTCAAACCCTTCAGTCTTGGAATTTGGCCTCTAACCTTCACCAACCGATAGGATGCGTAGCCATCATCGAAATACTTCGGCTGACGCTTGAAACCTCTCTTCAACTGTTTGATAAGAATATTGGCTATTCTGGGGCCTGATCTGCCGTCGCCTATAACTCCACCATATTTTTGTGGTATCGGCCAGGTCTGGTTTGAGATAGGCTTACTCATAGCTCTCTTAAGATTCTCAACTCCAATCACCCTACAGTTCCCTGAGATAACTGTCTCAGGTCTCTCGGTAGACCCTCTCAATACAAGACACCTCTTGCCGAGAATCGTCGCCTCCTCCTGAACCCCACCTGAATCTGTCAACACCAGGTCTGAGTCGATCAGCACCTTCAGAAAGTCTATGTATCTCAGTGGAGGTGCCACGATCACGTTCGACGCCTCTGAGAGAATACGGTTTAAGCCACTCCTCTTCAACCTGTCTTTCGTTCTTGGATGGACTGGAAATACGATTTGGGAATATCTAAACCCAGTTATGGCGTCGACTATTCTACCCAACCTCTGAGGGTCATCAGTATTCTCGACCCTGTGAACGGTCAAGAGTATGAGAGGTGTGTTTGCTTTCAAGCCTAGTCGCTCAACAATATTAGAATTCACCGCTTCCCTACTATATTTTAGGCAACAGTCGACTATCGTGTTTCCTGTTACATATACTCGGTTTGGAGGGGTGGCCTCCATTGAAAGGTTTGTTGCTGAGATGCTTGTTGGGCATAGACATATCTCGGCGAGATGGTCTGCAACTATCCTGTTCCCTTCCTCAGGCATACTCTCATCGAAGCTTCTCAGGCCTGCCTCAATATGGCAGAATGGAATTCCCAAATGATGAGAGGTCAAGGCTGAGTAGGCTACGGTGTATGTGTCGCCTACAGCCAGAACTATATCTGGCTGAATCTGGTCGATAGCCCTCTGTAAGCCTGACAGTCTTAC
>JAGTQO010000104.1 GCA_018396565.1 Candidatus Bathyarchaeota archaeon | reverse complement strand
TGAGAGGTCTATACCGATGGGTCTAGGAACCCCTGAACATGTCGCCAGAGTCGTACTTTCATTATGCTCTGAAGACTTTGACTACGTCACAGGACAGACGATCCTCGTGAGTGGGGGTCTCATCATCTAACATCCCAAATTGTTATCACACCTAAAAACTCCAGTTCTGCATCAAAGAGATCTTCACATGTAACTCAAGTCTAGGAGGTGCTTATTCCCAATATTTACCCTTCTAAGATACTTCCTTGCTGCTGCGTAACACCGCTCAACCTGTCTTCTAGGCGTAACCGGCAAGTCTGACATCTCGAAGTCAGGATGAAATACGAGGAGGGAGTAGGGGATCTCCGGATCTATATCGCCGATGAACTTCGCAATAGATTCCACCTCCCTCTCATCGACGTATCCAGGCACGAGTAGGGTTGTCGCGGTTAGGTTCGGAACCTCTCTACGATTCGTGAAGAACTCTCTGGCGACCATCTCGAAATTTTCGAACGCCTTCCTGTTCGATACTCCACATAGAGCTTTAGCCAGGTTCTCGTCGAAACATTTTATGTCAAATTTAAGGTTTCCACCCGTTACATTTGCAAGCGCAGCAGCCTCCCTCACAAGCCTACTCTCTCCACAACCGTTCCATTCGAAGCAGACACGTAACACCCTGCCAGATTCAGCTTCAATAATCTCCCTTGACGCGGAGACTGCGAATGGCAACTGAGGCTCAGGTGAACCTCCAAAATAGCATATACATGTTATTCTTCTGTTTCTATCCAAGATCCCTATGAGATCCCCTCTTTTAACCCTCATTGCCCGGCTGATCTCCTTATGTGATGAGTTCTGGCAGAATAGGCAGTCAAGGTTGCATCCGTAGAAAAATACTGCCAAATTGAAGTAGCCATATTCTGGACCGTTCGACATAGAGTATCTTGGATAACCGCAACCTGTTCCAGCTGGACAGAACCATGATGCGCAGCAGTTAGTTACATGTGGGTCTATGTAAGAGTATAGGAGAGCCTCCTCTGAACTAACCAAACCTTCGAGTCGACCTTCAACATTGCCTCTTAACCCACAGTAACCCTTCTCTCCGACACCCATCACGCATAGGTTTGAGCATAATCCACATCTTATCCCTCCTTGACTCTTCAGAGGTTTAGAGGGTAACCCGTAACGTGCCCTAACCTTCAAATGCGCCTCCTCAACGAAGCCTCTCGAGAGCTCAGGCCTCTCTCTTATACAGTCTGCACAGACACCTAGAGAGCCCGCTACCAGCATATCTCCACTCTTACAGATGACACACTCAATCTTTCTGCTGAACACTTCAACGGATCACTATTACAGAGTAGAGATAAACATTCGCCTAAAACATTGGTGCTGGCGATACGGGCACCCTATGGCCCAAGATCTTTAGGCAGTGACATTCTATCCCATTATAGGTCCATGTGAGATGCACATCTTATCAATGGCCTTGTTGATACTGGACACAGGCAGTAACTTACCACTCACCCTCCGGGTACGCTGGCCATCTAAAGACGAGTTGTCATGAGATTCATCTCAGTAGCAGATTACTGGAGACCGTAACCCTAAAAACAAGGTAACCCTACCTTACCGTCATGGAAAGCATATTGTTAGTAAGGGATGTTATGAGTGGAAATGTGAAGACTGTCAGGCCTAACTCAACCATTCTCGAGGTTGTACGTAAAATGAACAAGTTCGATGTAGGTTCAGTGGTGGTGGTTGAGGGAGATAGGCCAGTTGGAATAATCACCGAGCGTGACATACTGAGGAGGGTCCTGGAAGTCACATTGGCCCCTGAGGCCTTGAAGGCTAAGGAGATAATGTCTTCGCCCCTTGTGACTATAGGTGACCATGCCACCTTAGAGGAGGCAGCGAGGATGATGGCTGAGAGAAACATTAAGAAGCTCCCCGTAGTTCAGGATGGGCGGCTCATAGGGATCGTCACGACGACCGACATTGTGAAAAACCAGCCGAAATATGTCGACGTTCTCAGGGACCTTGTTTGGAGGACAGGAAAAACTTAGGATGAACCTCCAAGATACTTAGTGGATGGAATGTCTTATTCCCTCAATCATGAACTCGACAGCTATGGCTGCAATAAATACAGCCATCAATCTAGCAACAACAGCCGACCCTACCCTGCCGAGGATCCTATAGATTGAATCGATGAATTGGAGTATGACCCTCGTCACAGCCATAACTATTGATACTGAAATTACAGACACCATTATTCCAGCCTTCTGATTGTAGACTAGGAGGGTTGTTATTGCGCCTGGGCCAACGAGGAGGGGAAAAGCTATAGGCACTGCTCCTAGATCTCCCCCAGAACCTTCCCCCTCGACCCATCCGCCGTAAACCAGGATCTTGATCGAGAGGATTGCCAGAAGGATGCCCCCAGCGATCATGATACTGTAGAGTCCGATCCCAAACAGGTTGAGGATCTGTTGACCGCCAAGAACTATACCTATGGCTATGAGGAAGGCCACTATACCTGCTGTGTTGAATACACGCCGCCTCTCCTCCTTGGGGAGGTTCCTCGTCAAAGAGATGAATATTGGAATGTTTCCCAAAGGATCGACGACAATGAAGAGAGCTATCACCGCTCTAACCATCTCCGGAATCAAATTCTGCGCCATAACATCCACCAGACATATGCCTACAAGAAATCTTCCTCTACACCATATATATTGTAGCTTCGTAAAACAATAACGCATATTACGGAACTATGAACCCCGCAACAAACAGGTGTATGAAATTGAAAGGCTGAAAAGCTATACTCAAATATCTTAAGCAGCCTCAGAGATGCCAATGAGGTTTCGCCAAAAGAATATCCAACGGCACTACAGGAATATTCTTAGTCACTCCTTGCAATTTATGGCTTGAACTAAAACCTTATCGGCTACCATGTCAATGTGTGAACAGGAAACATTGATGGATTGAGTGTCGGCATGAGTGATGAGTGGTCTAGGGCGAAGGAGAAACAGATAGAGAGGATAAAAAGTATGAAGCCTCACGATAGGCTAAGCCTCGTCGAGGCGATAACAGAGATAAACCAGTATATAGCGAGCAGTTGCCAGGGATGGATGCAATGGGTCTACAACCCACTTATAATTGGGCAATTCGACCAGGAAAAGTTGCAAGACATATTCGAGACATTCAGAAAGTTCGCCCTCGAATTCCTGGAGTTTGATATCGCAGCCACAAGGGGCTTGGGAGAAGTTCTTAAGAAGCAGTCGAGGGCTAGAAGGAAGGAAGGGCCCACATACGTCTGAAGACCTAAACCCTCTCGGCTTCCAATCTTTGAATTTTCAGAAAGCGCCATGAAAATCTTGAGGACAATGTCTACTCGCATATGTCACCATTAAATATTATAATCATCATGAATGTCTCTATATCAGGTGTAGTCAGGATTGGGTAAAAGAATCAGAGTGGGAATCATCGGTGTAGGGAACTGTTTCGCCGGCCTCGTTCAAGGTATCGAGTATTACAGGAGAAACTCGGGGAGCCCCATCATAGGGGTGATGCATGAAGATATAGGCGGATACAGAATATTCGACATAGACTTCGTCTCAGCATTCGATGTTGCCGAGAACAAGATCGGTAGGAGACTTGATGAGGCAATATATCAGCCTCCAAACTGTGTCGACTGGCTACCTGAAGTTCCGATGATAAATGCAATTGTCAGGGAGGCCCCTATCCTGGACGGTGTCGGCGTCTATGTTGAGAAGATGATAAAGCCTGTGAAGCAGACCAAGACACCTGAAGAGTTAAGGAAGGAGATTATAAAGGAACTCAATGATACTGGGACTGAGATGCTCATCAACTACCTACCTGTTGGTAGCGAGAAGGCTGTCAGGTACTGGAGCAACATAGCGTTGGAGGCTAATGTCGGCCTGATAAACTGTATGCCCGTATTCATAGCCTCCGATAAACAGTGGGTTTCGAAGTTTGAGAAGAGAGGATTACCAGTCATAGGTGACGATATTAAAGGCCAGGTTGGGGCCACCATCCTCAACCGTGTCTTAGCGAAACTCTGTGATGATAGGGGGACGGTTATAGACCAGATGTACCAGATAAATGTCGGCGGAAACACAGATTTCGCGAATATGATAGAGAGGTCTAGGCTAGCCTCCAAGAAGATATCTAAGACTGAAGCCGTTCAGAGCCAGCTCCGGCAGAGGCTCGGTGAAGACAGGATATATGTCGGCCCATCAGACTTCCTCCCATTCCTTGGAAATACAAAGATATGTTACATAAATATCAAGGGCAGAATGTTTGCTGATAGATCATTCGAGATAGAGTGTAAACTCACAGTCGACGACAAGTCGAATTCGGCTGGAATAGCTGTAGATGCCATAAGGTGTCTGAAATTGGCTTTCGACAGGGGTGTAGGCGGCGTCTTGACATCGCCGTCAGCATACTTGATGAAACATCCACCGATCCAGTACAGCGACGCTGAAGCGAAGATTTTGATGGAGAAGTTCATTGCCGGTGAGATTGAGAGGTAACGTGAACTCACCTACCGCAAGCAAATCCTTCAATGAACCCCCTGGCCATAAGCTCAGCAGCCTTCTCTCTGACAGGCCCT
>JAGTQO010000110.1:643-4327 GCA_018396565.1 Candidatus Bathyarchaeota archaeon | reverse complement strand
CGCGTGGCCTAATCACCCCTTTTTAACCGCTTAAACCTGAAAAGGCGATCGTCTCAGCTTCGGTTCTAGTATCCCTTGGACTAGGCTATAGTCCTAACCCATAATCATAATAATCACTAATGGACCGCAACAGTTTTCGAACAGCCTGATAGACTTCTTATCCAAGAGACCACCTGCGTCTCCCAGGTCTATAGACTCGCCAAGAGGCACGGGTTGAAACCGACAGCGACTTAGGTCACCGAGGCTATATTATATGCCTCTAACATTTGAAGTGAAGCTTAAAGTCGAGAAGTTTGTTGAGTCCATCTCCCACTTCGTCGATCTCCAGTTCGACCCGCAAGGAAACATCCTCCCCATCTTCAATCCGTATCAAAGCCAGACAACCCGCTCGCTAACGGCGCACTACTCCCTAATTATTGCATCCATCCATGATGGATTCATTGTTGGACGGCCTGAAGATGTTAGACAGCTAGGAAATGACTTCTTTAAGTCAACGCGTAACCTCCTCCAATGCGTGAAGCTCTAGTTCTCGTCTATGTAGACCTCAGCTTCCCTGTAACCCTGCTTATGCCAAGTCTTAATTATAACGGCTAGGATCTTTGTCTTGAAGTCTACTGGAGGTCTCCCAGTAGGCCTCTTCCCCCAGGGCGGTGGAACAGTGCCCACTGCCATCTCCGCCACCTTTAGAAGGGCATCTAGTCTAATCGCCTCAAAGGCTCAACACCTCAAAGAAGAAGAGCCCCATGCATGTAAGCTTCATATTCTCTTGAAAAGGAGCCGTCCTCACCATATACGCTCCACATCTAGAGTAAGGATGGAGTGAAGAAGATCACAGTTTTTCATCAAAAATGTCGTTCTTTAAGATGCTGAATAGTATACCAGTCGCAGCGGCAGGCGAAGTTATAATTTGAGATTATTTATGTGGGTTAGTTGTGGCTTACAGAATTTCATGAAGCCGCAGTTTACGCACTGTTTTTTGTTAGGTATGAGTTTCGGGTAATCTTCCTCCATAACAATTTTGAAGATTATGCGGGTCATCTCCTTTATCCTATTTTTATCTTCGCACGTTATTGGAGTCAGGATGATTTTGTTAGTTCTCCTATAATATATTGCGCCTCTCTTCACCGTTGTTCTAAGATTCTCATCGATCATCAAAGCGTATGCGGTCAATTGGATCTTATGGTCGGGCTTGGCCTTACCTTTCAATGTTGGTTCAGCCCATTTCAACTCTACTGGAATATGTTCTCCAAGTTTGGTGTGGATGAGGTAGTCTAATTTGCCCTTCAACGGTATGGTTCTGCTCTGTAATGGTAGATCTCTTGTAACCCTTTCTGCTTTCAAAAGTTTGATCAGTGGGGCTAGGGAGCTTTCATCCTGAGTTTCTCTGCCGTAAGACATTGCCTCAGTCTCTTTCTCCTGTAAATGTAGAACATGTGTGAAGTAGATTATTCTTGGACAGTATGAGTAGTGTTTCAGGTCTACAACCGTTAAACATTCATCTTCTTCAAAGTAGAATGTCGTCTTCCCCATCGTAGTCTATTCTGACCCCTATTATGATTCTTTGGTTGAATGAAGCTTCTGTCAGGGGGTATAGTTGTATGTTGACTGGCTCTATCTTTGCGAATCTTCTAAGACCCGCTTCGACATCTGACCTTTGACTCGATGTGAGGGGGCCTGCGAAGGCACTTTTCTGTATTCTTCTTAAGCCTTTCGACTTCAAGAATTTCGCGACGTTATAACGTAGGTTGTCACTTGAGATGTCATATATGACCAGGGTTATAAGGTTGCTCATAGTTACCATCTTGACCTGTATGCCTTGTAGAGATCTGTCTTCCTGAGATGTTTAGCGAGTAGCCTGGCTTGTGTGTTGATCAGGTTTCGATAGTCCGCCTCCGATTGGGCTATACAGTTTGAGACGATCCTCCAAACCTGCTTGACAGGCTCCCTGTCGTCTCTGCGGCTGAGCTTCATGAAGAGGTCGGGGTCACGTCTGGCTTGGGCTATCAGGGGTCTGTCAACACATGGGGCTCGAAACTCCTCCATCAGATCAAGGACCAAGGACATTCTGCCTGGTCTTGGCTTGTGTAGGAAGCCTACGTAGGGGTTGAGGCCTGCCAGAAATACTGCTCTCCAACACTCCTTGAGTAGGGCTGAGTAGCCGATATTCAAGGCTATATTGAATGGATCGACTTCACCGTTGGATGGCATTCTCGATCTAGGTAGCCTCTGGGTGAAGTTGAGATTCTCAGGTAGGATCTTTGATATGCTCGCCCAGTAGATTCTGGCTGTATGGGCCTCAACATTCAGTATCTCCTCTATGCTCTTGGCTTCGGTTAATGTTGCGGTAGAATCTTTTAGGTTCTCAGCTTCAGCCCAGAAGTATGGTCCATGGGCTCCAGCCCTCTTGCTCAAGTATGAATACTCCAGCAGGATCATTCTCTGGTTACGGATCTTTCCCAAGATGAACTCTCTTGCAAGTTGCACTGTCGCCTCCCTATTCTTGAATGTGCGGAGTTGGCTGAGCCAGTTTCTCATCGTTGAGCCGTATGTTGCTGGTAATAGGCGTGCAATAGGCCTATCTCCTTTCAGAAATACTATGTCGAGTCCAAACATGGCTGCTGAATGGATTGCTGAAGCTGAGAGTGATGCACCGTCGACTGTGAATACTATACTGTCAAGTTCGACAGGAGCAACATCCCATAAGGTTTTATGCTCTCCCTCGACTCTCTAGGAGAGCATTGATTCATTTCGCTAGAAATAGGGTGGTAGGGCACATCGAAGAAGGTGCGATGAAAGGACCAGTTATTGTCGATTATCCTAATCGAATTAACCCAGCTCCTCATAGACATTAGGAACTACCCGTAATGTAGAGAAAATTGCTTTGAACTATCATACTAGAACAATTTGACAAAAATTTTAAATGCCCCATCTGGCATACAATATGGTCAACTTAGGCTGTTCAGGTTGAGGCTGCTTATCAGGCTTAAGGCTCTGAAGAGAGTATATTACAACCTAGCATACCACAAGGATCTACAGGGCTTAATCTACAAGTTTCTTCGCAACTCAACATTCAAAACACTCCACGACAAGAAAGGTTACAAATACTTCTCCTTCTCAAACATAATTCCACCAAGCAGAATAATCGAAGAAGGGTCAAGCAAGAGCCTGATAGTAGCTTCTCCAGACAGAGGCCTGATTGAAACTGTGTCAAATGGCCTAGAGGAGATGCGGTGTGGAGAGGTCAGGATAGGTGAGATGGCCTTCAAGATTGAAGAAACAAGGATCTTCGACCAAGATCTACCACAAGAGGCTTTTAAAGGATTCACATTGACAAGCGGAACACCAATAGTTATCAGGATCCCCCAGAATCGGCTGCAAGAGTATGGGATCACTCCAAAGCACCCTTACCGCTACGTCTACTGGAGAAAAGAACATACCCCAACAGCCTTCATGAAACAGCTTGAGGAGAACCTTTTAAAGAAGTACAATGATTACTATGATGCAGAATTGGAGCCGTTCCAGATTTTTGAGCGGCTTCGATTCAAGAAACAGGTTGCCGTGCCATTGAGAATGAAGGGGGAAGAATCAACAATCATTGGAACCTTATGGAACTTTCACTTCACCCCCTTAAATGGTACTAGAAGAGACTTATTGCAGTTCGGACTCGATGCAGGATTCGGCGAA
>JAGTQO010000110.1:0-613 GCA_018396565.1 Candidatus Bathyarchaeota archaeon | reverse complement strand
TTAATAATGTGAGGTATGTAAATGTACGACAAATTCTTCAACTGGGCTTTCAAAATTGGCATGTACATAAGATGTGAAGGGGAGAAGAAACCCACTGAAAAAGGTGAAGATCTTTTGCGAAGATTGATATTCAGCATACGAGCTGAGGAGACTCCAGGGCGATTCCTAGACAAACTGTCTGAGACTATCACTGAGTACAAGACAAATAGGAACATTGGTCTGAACATCGGGTTACATCCAGAGCTCTACAGCCAAACTTGGGTTGCAGATAGGTTCTACTATCTGAAATCATCGATCCTTACAGGTTTCCTCAATGCACTTGGAGAGAGGTGACAAGAAGTGAGCAGAGTCGTTCAGATCTCAATCTTAGGCAAGATAAGTGGAAACGTCAACGCAGATGGGGTTATTGGAAATAGGATAACTCTGAAGAAAATGTACTCGTCAGAGGGGGAGGTTTTACCTTTTGTATCCGCAAGGGCAGTTAAGTATGCTATTCGTCAAGCTTTCAGAGAGCGAGGATTCCCTATTGATCCATTCTATGAAGATCCAAATGCAACCGAAGCTTTGAGACTACGTGACTCAGGTCTTCCCGATCAGTATGTGGACAACGACC
>JAGTQO010000016.1 GCA_018396565.1 Candidatus Bathyarchaeota archaeon | reverse complement strand
CCTAGGAGGACCTACAGGACCGGTCTTCCCCGGAATACTTTGGTTCATCGTCAAGACCCTCATCCTGGTCTTGATAATCTCAGGGTTGAGGGCGCTATTTGCCAGATTCAGGATAGATCAGATGGTCAGCGGCTGCTGAAGATACTTGGTACCCCTGTCGATTATCCAAATAATAATTCTCGAGCTCAGTCTGGGATGGGGATCATTGGGGTGATGGAGGGAGTATACGTTGGTTGAGGAGATTCTCCAAATTGTACTGTTAGTATCTACATGCATCTTCGCAGTATTAACTGTGGAGATGAGAGACCTACTGCATGCCGTCATATCCTTAGCGTGTATGGCTGTATCCTTAGGAGGAGTATTCTGGCTTTTGAAAGCACCTTACGTGGCGGTCTTCCAAATACTTGTTTACGCAGGAGCCGTAATAGTCCTACTCATTGCCGCGGTCATGTTGACCAGGAGGAAATGAATTGTCATTCGAGGAAGGATACTTTGACAGAATAAGTGTAGCCGGCATACTGGCAACCATCCTACTATTGATAGTCTTTCTATGGGTGGTTTGGTCAAATCCATTAGATGTTGTGGGTCTATCCAAATTCAGTTCAGAATTCGTTGAGATAGAATCAAACATTGGACAGATATCATCTCGATATTTATGGATAAGTCGAACCTTAGACCTAGTTGCTCAAGCCGTCCTTCTATTTGCAGCAGCGGTTTGCTGCATGGCAATGCTGCGTCCTGAATGGAGGGCCTCAAATTGATCCCTATAAACTACTATCTTGCCACAGCAATCATCCTGTACGCAGTTGGAATGTATTGTCTAGCTGCCAAAAGAAATATGATCAAACTCATCATTGCCATAGAGATATTGACAAGCGCTGCGAATCTCAATATGATAAGCATATCATCCCATGCGAAACCTGGTGCTGTAGACCCTTTGGGCCATGTATTCGTCGTAATGTCAATAGTTATAGGTGCTTGTGTAGTAGCAGTTGCCTTGACTATTGCATTATATGCTTACAAACATTATGGAACCCTAGACGTGAGAGAGCTTAGGAGACTGAGGTGGTAAACATGTTTCCATACTCTGAATATGCACCTTGGCTTGTATGGTTGATACCACTAGCTGGTTCCGTATTGGTTCCCCTAGTCGCTTTGGTCAATACACGATTGAGAGACTGGTTCGCAGTTGTTACATCATTCGTCGGCGCCGCCTACTCTCTCTCGATGATACCCCAGGTCTTGGATCTGCATGGTGGAGTGGCAGACCTCAAAGTTCCATGGATTCCTCAGATTGGGCTTCAAGTAGGGGTCCTTATCGATTCACTGAGTGTATTCATGTCGATAGTGGCATCATGTATTGGTTCACTGATAATGCTCTACTCAATAGGATACATGGCTCACGAGGAGGGATTGACGAGATACTACTTCTTCATGCTCTTCTTCATAGGGGGGATGAACGGGCTTGTAATGGCTGACAACTTCCTTCAACTATTCATATTTTGGGAGATCGTGGGCCTGTGCTCATATGCTCTGATAGGTTTCTGGTACCGGAAGGAGAGCGCAGCTAGGGCAGGTATAAAAGCCTTCATTGTAACCAAGGCAGGTGATGTGCTGTTACTGATCGGTGTCTTAATACTATTTATACAGACGGGCTCCTTCAATTTCCTGAATACTAAGGACGCTGTTGAGGCAGGAAAGTTAGCGACTTCCATCTTAATGACCTCTTCAATTCTAGTATTTGGAGGTGCTATAGGAAAGTCTGCTCAATTTCCGTTGCAGGTCTGGCTTCCAGACGCTATGGAGGGTCCAACGACAGTCAGTGCTCTAATCCATGCAGCGACAATGGTGAAGGCGGGTGTCTACCTCACCGCCAGGACCTTCTTCATATTCTCAAGCATCCATGAATGGCTTATGATAGTGATATACATAGGTTCAGTGACCGCCTTGATGACAGCGACTATGGCTCTGGTCTCAGTAGATATAAAGCGGGTCCTAGCATACTCCACGATAAGCCAATTGGGCCTGATGATAACCGCATTGGGCGTCGGATCTGAGGCTGGCTGGTTTGCGAGCCAATTCCATGTTATGAGCCATGCATTATTCAAGGCCCTCCTATTCCTCTGCGCCGGATCCGTGATGCATGCTGTAGGTACAACCGATATGAGGGAGATGGGTGGATTGAGGAGGCATATGCCAATAACATTCGCCACAAGTGTAGTCGGTGTCCTAGCACTCTCAGGTGTACCCCCATTCAACGGCTTCTGGAGTAAAGATCTAATAGTAGCAGCTGTTCTACATGAGAGACTCTATCTCCCATTAATTCTGATATTCCTAACAAGCCTGTGTACAGCAGCCTATAGCTTCAGGTGGCTTGCCCTCGTCTTCTTTGGAAAGCAGCCGAATAGCGGGAAGGGCGCACATCCACATGAATCACCGCTCGTCATGACCGTTCCTCTAATGATACTTGCTGCAGCCGCAACTATATCTGGATTCTTCGAGGAACCCTTCTCTGAATACCTGGGTCTCAAGCATGGGGTCGGTATCCAAATGGCCCCCCTCACCTTATCCCTTCTAGCCCTTCTGTTAGGTTTTATACCCTCATATATGGTCTATTTCAGTGGATCGATGTCTCCAATATTTTTCAGGAGGGGGCCTTTGGAGTCTATACATAAACTGCTATCCCAAGGCTACTATTTTGATCGCATATACTATGCTATATTCCTCGACAGTTTCCCCAGACTCTGCATCTGTATATATAACCAAATCGAGAATAGGATCATTGATAGGATAAATTACGCTGTGGCTGGGGCCGCTCAATTTCTAAGTCAAAGTTTCAGACCTACACACACAGGGAATTTGAACTACAATATATCAGCGGTTCTAATTGGTTTAGCAGGATTCTTTATCCTCATCATGGTTATTGTTGGGTGGTGAGATGGTTGACTGAAATAACAGGTTTCAACATGTTATTGTCGATTTTACTACCTACAATAGCTGCCCCAATATGTTACTTTGGAGGCAGAAAGTTTGGTAGAGTAGGTAACGGCATTTTCGCCACATTTATTCTCGTCATCTCAACTGGACTCCTTTTGGCTTCTTGGAATCGAGTGTCTTCCGGAGAAAAGGTTATAGAAAGTTATGGTGTCTGGGTCGGGCTCTTCAAGCTTAATGTGGCATTCCTCCATGACAATTTGAGCTTTCCTATATCCATCTTGATCTCAGGGATCGCGATGTTGGCTGCAGTATATTCAATAGCTTACATGACACATGAACATGATCAGGAGATGTATTTTGCAGCCCTCCTCCTCTTCACAGCAGGTATGGTCGGCGTTGTTTTGGCTTCTAATCTGATTCTATTCTATCTGTTCTGGGAGATGATGTTGGTTCCATCATATTTTCTTATAGCTTACTGGGGTACAGGGCGTCCGAGGATCATCGGATTCAAGTATTTCATGTTCACACATGCTGGTGCAGCAAGTCTATTGGCTGGAATCTTGCTGACCTATGCATACACAGCGACGTTCGATCTGCTGGGTCTGCCCAACCTGTTATCAAGCATAAGCCCAGGAATGCTAAGGATTATCATGGTTTTGATGTCTATTGGGTTTGCAGTTAAACTAGCTATCTTTCCAGTTCATACATGGCTTCCAGACGCCCACGCTGAGGCGCCTACCCCAATAAGTGTGTTGTTGAGTGGGGTTATGATCAAGACGGGAGCGTATGCGATAGTCAGGATGTCTATCACCCTCTTTCCATCAGAATCTGTAAAGGTCTCCTATGGATTGAGTGTGTTGGCTGTCATTACGATGTTGTGGGGTGGATTCATGGCGTTGGCCCAGACCGATATAAAGCGGCTTCTGGCCTACAGTAGTGTAAGCCAAGTCGGCTACATTCTATTTGGGTTGATGAGCCTAAACTCTCTAGGTGTGGGTGGCGGTCTATTTCATATAGTGAATCATGGAGTTGCAAAAGGTCTGCTCTTCATGTGCGCAGGTGCCATCATATATTCCACTGGGATAAGGGACATAAATAAATTAGGAGGTCTCGCAAGCAAGATGCCGCTGACAGCTGTTGCCACCTTATGTGGGGCCCTCTCGATAGCAGGTACCCCACCATTCGGAGGATTCGCCAGCGAATGGATGATATTCGCTGGAGGATTCGCCTCAGGTAACACGGTTCTGTCTTCACTGGCAATAGCGGCTACCATGGTCACAGTTGCGTACTATCTTAGAATGATAAAGAAGGTATTCTTCGGGGTGTGCCCTGAGAGTCTCAGCGATGTGAAGGAGGCTCCATCAAGTATGCTTCTCCCTATGGCTATTCTAACATTTCTAACAGTTATCTTCGGCATATTTGCTTTTGCTCCTCTTCAGATTCTGTATCCAGCCGGTGAGGCTGTTACGAGACTTATCGTGAGGGGTTAAACGGAATGTTCACATGGCCTATAAACCTGCTAGTAATATTCGCCATAACGACTCCATTAGTTTACACGCTAGGTGTTAAGGCGAGTATTAAGAAGCTTGTCGACGTATGGGCTGTGATAGGATTCATCCTCTCAGCCATATCTTTCTACCCCCTCTATCTGAAGGTCTCTTCAGAAAAGGTGCTTATACATTACTGGGTAGGAATACAGTTTCGAGGGGTCGCCCTCTTCGAGATAGATATGTTAAGCATTTTCATGGCTGGACTATTTATCTTCATTGGTCTATTAACCGCAATATATTCGACCCGATACATGGAGCATGACACGCGCCACGGTGAGTACTACGCTCTGCTTCTACTTATGGTCTCTGGGATGGTAGGGGTGGCCTTTGCAGGTGACTTTTTCACACTTTTCATATTCTGGGAAGTGATGTGTCTAACCTCGTACGTGCTTGTTGCCTTCCGTAAGGAACAGTGGGAGCCTATAGAGGCAGGTTTCAAATATTTGGTTATGAGTTCTGCTGGGAGCGCTACGATGCTGTTTGCAATGTCCATCTTATATGGCATTGTTGGTTCACTAAACTTTGCATACATGCACAAAGCCCTATCAGAGTCCGTGACACCTTGGTCGATGATATCTTTAGCATTGATAGTTGTCGGTTTCGGAGTTAAGGCTGCTGTGACACCATTCCATACTTGGCTTCCCGACGCTCACCCAGCTGCTCCAAGCTCAATAAGTGCGATGCTTTCAGGGGTTGTAATAAAGACTGGGGTGTATGGACTCATCAGAGTCATGATGCTGTTATTCACTCCTGAATCTTATCATTGGCATACAGCGATAGCGATACTTGCAGTCTTGTCCATGACCACTGGGAACCTCATGGCCCTGCTCCAATCAGACTTGAAGAGACTACTGGCCTTCAGCAGTATAGGCCACATAGGATACATTATCTTCGGCCTCTCGATTGCAACAGTTTACGGCTTAACTGGAAGCCTCTTCCATGTTCTCAATCACGCGTTAGGTAAGGCGCTTCTCTTCCTCTGTTCAGGAGCGTTCCTGCTGGCTGCTGGGACCCGAGACCTAAATCAACTGGCAGGGATAGGAAGAAAAATGAAGATTACGGGTTTTACATTTATAGTGGGCTCATTAGCCCTGGCAGGTGTCCCACCTCTAAATGGCTTTCAGAGTGAATTTATGTTAGTGCTAGCAGGATTGCAGGTGGGTGCATCCAGGAATCTATGGTACCTCTTCTCTGCATTGATGTTGATCAACATATTATTCTCTGTAGGATACTACCTAAGGATAATTCAGGTAGTAACATTGCATGAGCCTAGTGAGTCAGTCTCCAGGGTTAAGGAGGCTCCCAAACCAATGCTATTCTCAATGGTCCTGATAGCCATTCTATGCATCCTCATAGGTATCTACCCAGGCCCATTTGTCAACCTTGCAAATCAAGCAGCTCAGTCTGTTCTTAGCGTTGAGAGTTTCGTTAAACTAATCATTCACTGACGAAAACGAATCCGTCTAGCAATTTACGCTTAACGTTATATGTTGAACTTTAATGTCTCCCCTAGAATTCATCTCAACATTGTCAGATTGGCTTTGCGGGGCTACTCGAGTAGTGATTGCAGGCGTGGGCAACACTCTCAGGAGAGACGATGGCTTAGGACCTGAATTTGTGAAAAGGTTAATAGGGCTATCCGGTAACATAATGGTCTTAGACTGCGGCTCAGTTCCTGAAAGCTACGTAGGTCCAATAAGGAGATTCAAACCCTCACATATTCTAATAGTAGATGCAGCCGATATGGGTCTCCCGCCGGGCTCATTCAAACTGGTCTACAACCTTAAGATTCCAGGTGTATCCATATCCACTCATAGCCTCCCCATCAACTTTTTCACAGAATATTTAGTGTCCCAGACATCCGCCAAGACTGCCCTACTCATGATTCAGCCAAAAGACACAACACTTGGTGAAGGCCTCTCTACTGAGGTTGAGGATACGGTTAACACCATCTCAAAAATCGTCAGGGACAGCTTAAGGAAGCTATATAGTGGCTAGAACCTTTTGTGTGTAAAGACAGCGATTTTTAATCCTCAAGGTTCAAGTTTTCCTCTTGACTTTACCAGTCTCCTCGAGAGCTAGATGCTGCACTATGATTGTAATCTTTCTATTGGTCTCTATAATAGCCTTGTAGAGATGATAGACTATAGTGTAGAGAATGATTATCGAGAATGTGGTTACGAATTGAATCGGGGCGCCCATGCCCAACATGGATGTTAAAGCAAAATACGCTTGCGGATAGGCGCCCGTTAAAATGAGACCAACCCAAACAATTGTCCATGCCAAAAGACTTCTGAGACCAATTTTTCCTCTTACATATTCTCTTAACGTGTAGGATAGCAGAATGACACCGAGGATGATGGCGACAAGCCCGTATGGCTCCAACATAGGCATTTCCAACTCCCCTCTTATCTAAACTTGGACATGTTATAAAGGATCTTCAAAGCGTCTTTAATCCCAGCCCCACGCAGCCTTCTCTTGAAGTATAAGGTCTTTACAGGTACACTTGTGATTTTGAAACCTTTCCTTGAAGCTTGAATAAGCATCTCAGACGCCCAGGAGTAGTCTGTAGAAGTGAAGGATACAGATTCCGCTACCTCTCGAGAAAGTGCTCGAAATCCAGACTGGGAATCCGTGATTGGCATGCCGCATAGCAACGATGTGAATTTCGAGAGCACGAGGTTTCCCAACCTTTTATGTAAAGGCATAGCAGATCTTTCCTTCGTCCGTGAACCTATTACTATGTCCGCACCATCTAAAAGGGGTGAGATGACTGAAGGAATGTCGTCCGGATCATGTTGACCATCAGCATCTAGAGTGACTATAACATCGATGTCATATCTTAGAGCAGCTCTTATACCTGTAGAAATTGCTGCGCCAGCTCCAAGCCTAATTACATGGCTTATCACATTCACACCATAATGTTCCGCCATCACCCTCGTTCTATCGTTACTACCATCATCAACTACAATTATGCAGTCGCAATATTTCTTTGCACTCTTGACGACAGATCCTATCGTGGACTCTTCATTAAAGGCAGGAATTACACATGCCATACGTAAAGTCGAGCGTACCATCCTTACTCCGCGTCTGCAAAAATACTGTATCACACTACTTATCTAACTTTTCTGTCATTTGAGTACAAAGTCGCTAGGTCATGAAGGTATAAAGTTGAGGCATCGTAGAGAATAATTGAGCATCACAAATGTAATGGTAGAGAGCAGGAGTGCCTTCAAGGTCCTCTCTGATAAGACATTTAAGCCAGAAAAGTTGTTTAGAATAGCTAATGTTCCGAAGATAGCTGGAATTTGGTATGGCACCATGTAGATGAGTCTCCATTGCCACCATGAATCTACAAAGAGCATAGGAAGGGACATCGCGATCAGTAGTAAGTTGAAGATTGAGCCAAGTTGCTCGCTGTGTTTTCTGAGACTATAGAGGCCTGCAATTGACAGTATTAATATTGGTGAATTGGCTAAGAATCCACCAACATAATATTGGATTGTAAAGGTAATGTTATGCCAGAAAATAATCAGGTTTTCATATTTCAATGCCGATAATCCACTTATAGATAAGCGCATAAATTCGCCTTGACGATATATCATGAGGATGATACCTAGCAGGCCAATATTTACAGCAAGGGTTGGCAAACCAGTTTTTACCGCTATTATTAGTTGACCTCTGTGACCAGTCAAAGAGCTGATAATCATATTTAAAATGAAGAATGCGCTTGTCGTAACGATAAGAACTGCCCATGTCCAAGGATGGGTGGCCAGAACCATTAATGAAGCAAATATCGAAGATAAAATGTTATTGAATGAGGGTCTCTGCCACATCCGATGAAGAAGAGTAAGGAATATTATACCCCAACCAAGAGCGAGCCAATTTGCGAATACACCTGCGTATATCCCCACGGTAGTAGTTATCGAAAACAAGCTCAGAAAGGCTGAGTAGGCTGCTAAACTGTTATTATGGGTTAATGACCTCGTCAAATGGAACGTGGCCAATCCAAGGAAGGTCGACGGGACCGCTGGTCCGATCTTAACTATGAAATCAGTGGGTAAATTTGTTAAAATCTTAATAACATAAAGTATCAGTAAGTATGGTAATCTACTTGCAGCGCCATAATCATGTACGACAGTCAATAGACCTTCTGGCTCCATCATTAGCAGCAGGTTCTTGTAGTACCAAGGAGTATCAACGCCAATCAGCTTGGACGAGTAAAAGTAGGGGTAGTAAACTACCAATATTGAAGTGAAAAATACAGATGGGAGGATTAACAGAAATGCTATTGAATTTGAGTTCAGTATCCTTCTTTGATGCAAGGCATTCGACTTAAATTCATTTCCAACGATCGCCTTGTTCCCAGGTGATGTGCCACCGTCATCCATGGATATGCTGGATCTATATGTTTTATATTTTTTAGTATAGGCTTTGATGATAGTCTCAACAGGTTTAGTCCAAATCCATGAGAATAAGGCAATCATTAACAACGGTATTGTGAAAGGATATAGTAGACCATACATATTGGCTTCGAGTGAGGTAACAGTCCACCTGACATCTCCATCGAAAGGTACGTGCGGATCAAATATGTTGTAAAGCCATCCGAAGATGGAGCCTAGCTCTATTACAAGCATCAACATTATGAAAGAGAGAATGAAACTCGCTCTTAAAATTTTAAGATCAGCAAATGTCTCATCTGATTTTTGAAGCAGTAGACTCATAACAGCCAAAATCACCGTCAGAAAGAATGCAATTTCCCCTCTGCCCTGAATAGCGACAATAATTGAGAGAATCACTAGTAGAGTTGGGAAGACGTTTAACCGTCGTGTTAAGGTTTTTCGTCTCTCCAACACTACAAATGCAAACGCTAATGAAGCTATTGAAATCATCCAGAGTGCTCTATCAATTCCAAGACCAAAATATTCTATTCTAACTACTCTCTTAGCATATCCTATGTAGGACACAATATTGACTGAACTGGTGAGAATTGGTAGGCACAGATATATACTGACTGAACAAAGGATACCTATCAAAAACCGTATAACCTGCGCTCCATCTGGCCTGAATCCAAATATAAATGCTGCTGACAGGAAAATAATGTAAATCAAGAGAACTAAGTAACCAGTGCTCATAGGCTTTGGTGGCCTGTGTATTAGGGTTATTGTTACATCACTGCTGATTACTTGGAGAAACCTATCGTCTCCTGGAAATCGAGCTCGAACAGCTAACTCTCCAAGCGATAATTCACGAGCAACCGTCCAAGAAAATATTGCATATCCATCTTTCAAGGTTATTGCGTCCCCAAACCTTTCCCACACGTCAGCCTTCTTATATTCAAAAACAATTCTTCTATTCTCAATGCCGTTTAACGATTCATCCATCAACCTTGCTTGAAGAACAATTGTTTCACCAGGTGAGATCACTTTAGGTTTGACAATCAATTCAATCGAAGAATACTTTTCAACATCAACGGTTCTAAATATTGAGGCTATAGATTTTTTAATATTATAGTTAGACAGAGAGTTTTCAAAATCTTCAAAGAACTTGGTAGAATTGTCTGTAATCAAGATGATTTTTGAAATGAATGCTTCAACGCTTGTACTCTTCATGTCAATTTGGCCAAATCCGATATTTGATATAGAAAATGGGCCTCTATTAGCAGGATACTTAGGATCATTTGTGCCGATAAATTCGTTATTTAAGTAGAACATGGCTTTGTCTTGAACTATTGAAACACTTACACTAACCCATTCTCCGGCAGCCCAACCCCTACGTATAGTGAACGTTGCTGAAGAATTCATGTAAGGATAATAACAGAGTATACTCCCGTCAGTTGCGAACCTGAATGAGAACCTTAGCTCCTGGCTTCGATCTTGTGTTTGTTCTCTAAAGTCGATCTGGAGCAGAATTCCACCGGGAGAACCTTGAAACCTTAACACCTTAACTCTTGCAGAAAATCTAACGGATCCGTCCTCGAACTTTGTCTCAGGAATCTCTTTGAACCCATAGGCATAGTCGCTTACCTCTGGTGTTAAGATGTGAAGCGCACCCTTATCCTGTGAAGAATCCTCTGCGTTCGAATATTCGGATAGTAGTAGATTTGAGATTATTAAAAATAGTGTGATAATAAGTGCAACTTCTTTACTAAAGCGAATGCTTACCATCCCCTTTACCGACCAGACTCCTAACTTCATATACCATCTGAATAATTAAATAACTCTATGGTCTCAAACCTAAAGTCCTTACTCTCGCAGATCCTTCTGCTAGAATTTGTGAGTATTCAAATCAGGTGAGAATCCGGCCAAACTTCTATCAAGTTCTTATTCCAAATCTTTTAGCGAACATTCGTGATATCACTATTGGAGGAACTATTGCTATAATCCCAATAGTGGATACAGCTAAAGAGGCTGTGAAGATCATGTCAGCGTAGGCTGGTAACTGTAAAAGCTGCATAGCATTTAAGTCCTCAAGCAGAAGGTAGCAGAAGCTTACCCCCCACATGATTCCAAATGGAGTCAGGACTTTTTCAGTGATAGACTTCTTAAATGTGATTACGAATAGAATAGCAAGAATGATTGTGAAAGGAAGTATATAGAAGAGGCCGAGAACCGTTGAACTCGAGACTATTGCGATAATAGATCCCAAAGGCCCAAAACCTGACAAGGGGGGGTAGACCATATTCAAAACATCTATTCCATAGATTAGTGGTGTAAGAAAGTTTTTTCTAAATTCCTTAGGTGTCCCAATCTCCTCATGAAATGTTGATGTAGAGCTGTTAAATACTGTTGTCAACCTCCTGAACTTCAACATGCTTGAGCTGATAGCCACCTCCTTTATGTTGCTGGTGCATTCACTATGTAATGAGTCTCCGGAGAATCTTGCCCTTATCTGGAGTATTCCCATCGTATCCGGTATCCAGTCGAAACGATAATTTCCAGCTTGATTAGTCTCAACCATCTTCAATACCTTCCAAGAGTCTCCGAGGGCTCTACATTCGATTGCTACTTTCGCTTTAAATGGTGGGGTCATTTGACCTTCAACAGTTAACATACCAGTATCAAAAAGAGAGGATATGGAGACTCTGCATGTTATGTTCGTAGTTTGTTTTTGAGTTGTGAATCTTGCGATGAGTTTCTCTGGGGCAGTTATAAGCTTCGGAGACTTTGCCTCATTTCCTTTTGAATCTGTCCAGTAAACTGTTGGGTACTGGGTCTTTACTAGCTCCTCCTTACATGATACGCTGAAATTGAGAAAAGATTTCTCTTTGACCCAGTGATAGACTGTTTGGTATGGACGGGATTGAAGAGTAAAATTATTAAGACTATATTCCAGATCTATGTTCTCTGGCAATCCTTCAGCCGTAAGGTTCACTCTGAAAAAGGTAGACCACTTCGCCGTAATACTCTTGGGAGCGTCCATAAAAACTGTTGCATTCGCCCCTTCAGTCTCAACTTCTCCTACCCAACTCTCGAAGACATACTTTACATTGCCAGATTCAACAGACCTAGGGGCTTTAACATGCACCTCCGTACCCTCAGGATACCATCCTTCGCCAAAAATCCCCGGTATGGTCGAGTTTACTTTGAGGAAATATTCTTTTGTATATTCGGCTGATATTGCAGTTGGTGATTTGATACTTAACATTAAAGGATTGGAAGTGGAGCCACACGACCATCGACTGAACCTCAACCTCAACCTCTGGCTCTCTGTTTTGTTTTCTGTAATACGAAGTGTATGGTTACCTTCATCTATGAGTAAAGTTGAAGTTGAGTCTCTGAATTGAAATTGGTATCCGTCTATCCAAAAATTCCCAACCTCTTTAGGCGCACTTATCGCCAAAGTGTATACGTTTTGCCTCATTCTCCATTTGGCCTCAATTTCTTTTTGTTTGATAACATAGAAGTCGTTTAGCCTCAAAGTATGCCCCAAGATTACTTTATCCATCGATTGCGTACTCATATATATTATACTGAAATAATATTCACCAGATTGGCCTATGAGGAGTGCCCAGAGCTCGTTCCAGCCTGAGCTGGGGTTCAACGTGTTTCGAATTGCATAGAGGTCGAGTGTCGAGGAGTTGAGTCTTAGGTAGCCGACATCGCCTACAAGATATAGGTCAGGCCCTGTTGCAAAAAGCTTATTCTCAACTTTAGGTTCAGGCTTCAGCGTCAATACTAATGTGATAGGTCTATTCACCGCTGTTGAACTGTTCTTGACGATACACGTTCCTACAAATGAAATTTTCTTGTATAATGCTGAGTTATATTCAAAGAGAATCATATCGGCCCTGTTTGATCCATTTGAAAAGTATAGAAATGCTATATAGAAGTTTGTTGTTGTCACGTTTGCCAAGAGGAATCCGTCCATGTTCTTCTCGATCCAATATATGTGCTTCCAAGGAACAAGTTGAATTTTCAGATTACCTGCTTCTAATGTTCCTCCATCATGCGTTATAGAGATCCTTTCATGCCTATAGCTCTCACCTGTTACATTGAACATAACCATTCTATTGGCATATGAGATTGGAGACAAGTTTGAAATGGTGCCTGATGCCAAATCGATCGTAGAGTGGGCTGCGTTTAGTATGGTTGAAAGGATCACCGGAGTGGATGAAAGGAGTATGATTAACATTAAATATCGAACATTAAAGCCAATTTGCTGTGTCAATCTCATATTAAATCACATCTGAATTCTTTTAAGCCGGATATACATCTAACCATAGCACATTTACATTATGGTTCATGACGGCTTATCACGTTCTCTTTTTAATATCACTCTTCAATTCTCCTGTCAATAGTAAGTGTATACGTTTCTCCAGTTTTCGATATCGATACTTTTACAAGTCTTGTCTTATCCAAGTATTCATGACCATCCTTGAAGGTTGCGTTCTCTAAGTTGGGTTTTGAAGGATCCGCGTTGATTACTTTAACCATACCATTTCCGGGGGACAATCCCTCGTCTACAATCGTGATCAAGACTCCGCTGTTCGGTAAACCGCTGTCAAATCCATATTGAATTCTAGTCTCTATTAGATAGTATTTTCCTTGGGTAATCGGCAGGATTACTGCTTGGATATTTGCTGTAGATACTTCCAGAGGGTACATGACTATCTCCACTCTTGAATTTTGAAATATTGTAGTTGTTTTTATCGGCCACCCTAAGGTTATTTTACTCCATGAGGATGGGTGTGAAGGTCTCGATCCACTTGGTAAGCCATTACGTAGACCTGAATCCATAATATCCCAAGGTCCTAGATATCTACTCTTGACCTTGTCACTGCCTGGATACAGGTCGGGTAAACCTAGACTATGCATGAACTCGTGGGCATACACTCCAAAAGGATCTATGTCGCCTGCCTGGATTTCTGGGACTATGATTACATTGTTTATTATCAGTTCGTCAGCGTATACTGGGGGGCTCAACTTTCGATAGCATGACCATATGTCGCTTAGATTCCCTGTTGTCTCTTGGCCTCTGCCTGCGTGAACAATCATTATATGTCTGTAATCTCTAAAATTTACATTTAAGTCAACAGCATGTATGCTGTCAAGAACCAGTCTCCTAGCTTCGACATCTATAAAGGGTCCAAAATCACGTCCATACTCTGTAACTTCATGTTGGAGCCTAATCCAGTCGGTGACATTCCCTATAAGCCATGCAGATCCGAAAGATGTTTCCTTTAGATAATCGTTCAAGCGTTCAAATATAGTAATCCTGAGCTCTTCTTTACTCTTTCGATGGACTAAATCTTCGAATTCTACAAGTATTACTATGGTGGTTTGTGGTCCTGTTGTCTCGATCTGATCCTCAGAACATTGAACAGTAATAGGACCTTTAAGACCCAGAACGGTGAAGACGCATTGAACTACAATTGTGACTATACACACGGTATAGGTTTTTCGCCATTCTGACATCATTATTGTCTCGCATCTTTATTCCATAAAGTCTTTTCAAAATCTTTTCATCGAGTCTTTTAGTGTCAACCATATAATTATGTAGACTGCAGTTTACCTACCTTCAAATCTGGATTGAAGAATATTTTGGATTCGATTCCAAACATTGATTAGAGACCTTTAACAACTTTATGTCTATAAGCCGGATCTTAGCCAAGGAAAGGGTTAAGTATGCAACTAATCTCAACAGGAATTAAGGGTCTTGACGAATTGCTAGGTGGTGGTTTCCCTAAGGGAAAGTCTATCTTGGTTGTCGGCAGTCCAGGATCAGGTAAGACCACACTCTTGATGCAGTTTCTCAGAGTTGGAGCCATAGCCGATGAGCCAGGCTTGTATGTAGCTATGGATGAGCCGCCGGAACAGGTGAAGTTGAACCTGTCGTCGTTTGGATGGAGTTTTGAAGAGCTTGAGAGAAATGGTAAACTCCTGTTCTTGGATGCAACTTCACTCAAGAAGGTGGTTGGAACGAAGGTTGCTGATCACTCCTTCCTTGAGGAGAATATTGGCTCAGAGTTTAAGATGACCGTCAAATCATTAATTAGAACTATTATGAAAATCGTGAGTGAGGAGAATATTCAGAGGATAGCTGTCGACCCAATAACCTCACTAATGCTAAGATATGGCAACGTATATAGGAGAAGACGCGCGATGTTGATGTTCTTTGATGCTCTCTCAAGGTCTGGATGCACATCATTGATATCTACTGAGCTCAGAACAAACATACTGAAGAGAAGATTTCAGTTGGAGGAGTTTCTCTCCCAAGGAGTTATTCTTTTACATTCACTAGTTCATGCAGGTAACGTTGTAAGGGCAATTCAGATAGAGAAGATGAGGGGTATCCCTCATGACACTCAGTTCAGACCTTACCAGATAACCGTCAATGGGATAGAGGTCTTTCCAAGAGACCGAGTATTTAGTTAGAAAATTCATCTTAACATCTTCCCACCGCCCTTAACTCTGAAGATTAACCCTCTATCACCGTCTATCCTGAAATCAATCCAGCTTTCAATATGCTTCTTCTTCATCTTCTTTATTCGCAATCTTCGCCTATTCTCATCTTCCTTATCCGAGATAGACATTTCTATTATGCAGTCCGAGACCGACTCCACCATGTTCAATTCTTCTCTCTTCACATTAGTTCCAAGAGTATAGAAAAATCGCCCATTCAGCCCTTTCGTCTTTGCACCGATGGAATGTACAAAATTTGTAATGTAGCCACCTTTCAGTATAGCGAAGATAGGAGTTAATGAGTCTAAGAATACGTCGGTATTTCTCCCAAGCCTATCCAAACATGCTGAAATTTTCACACCTAATCCAGTTAAATCCTCGATAGATGAGATACTATATTCCTCGGTGGACTCTTGCCCTCCTAGGGCTGAGTAACTGTCTATGAATATTAGTCTAGATGCCTTTTCATATTCGGTTATCCTTGGTTCAAAGGTTTCCAGCTCCCTTCTGATATTTGATGGAAACTCAACATTTGTTATGAAGAGGCAGGGATTTCCATTCTTGAGACTACTCATCAATAAGTGATTTGTCAAAACTGATTTCCCCGAGCCTGGTGGGCCTGAGATCATCACTGTAGATGAAGGTGAGATCCCTCCACCAGATATCACATCGAAGTAGCTGAAATCATACTCGACTATTCTTCTCTTCCTCTTCCTTATGTATATGATGGTCGGGATGGCAGCTATGAGTATAAGCGTAACGATTCCAGAGTTTAAGATCCAGGGGCTTAGTAGAGGCAGCCTGATCTTCACGTTTTCGTTTGATGATAAATCATACAAGGTTTTTTCAGCTAAAGGAATGGTAAACGCTAATATTGCCAATTCGTAATTGACTTCAATAGAGTAAACAGATTCTGGTAACTGTGGAAACTTTACATTTCCCTTCTCAGACGTCTTTTCTTTACCTATGACGGAGCCGTTTCTGAGTATGAGTACATTAGCCTCTTCCACCGGACTACCTAGAATGTCAAGGACCTCGACCTGAAGACTATACACTTTACATCTCAACTGAATATTCGTACCCTCCAAATTGAATTGCCTTGTTCTGTTAATTATGACACCCTTCAACGACAGAATTATCTCAGCCGAGCCATTTGCATATTTGGGCAGAACAACCTCAGCGAAACCCATCCGTCCAGTTCTACCCATCCACACACGAACATTATTGATAAATATGGAGATGTCCGCTCCACTCACAGGGACTTCATTCATATCCATAGCCTGTAAGGTTATGGTGATGAATCCGCCACCTATAGGGAGAGAGACGTAAGTGTCTGTCCTCTCAGCATCCCAAAAGAGAATAATAGGTTTCTCATCATCTCTTGAGGCAATAGAGAAAGTTATAGTTGAGCCTGGGCTGAAGGAGTGTCTTATCGGTATACCGATTACATACTGTCCGATTTGTTCCTCTACTGGCAATGATATCATCGCGCTAGATACTCGCAAGACATATCCAGAAGCCTTCACTTCGAAGAGTGAGATATTGAGGTGAGCCGTCACCTTATCTTGTGATCGTAAGTATAGCCTATAATTCACCGAGCCTTCGACAGTAAGGTTTGAAGCCAAGTGAGGCTGTAATGTAAAGGTCACCTGTTTATCCAATGTTGCAAAGCGTTGCTGTCCGTATGGAGGAGCTGTACTCAATATATTTCCTCCACGAGTTCCAGCAGTCGGATCTGTGTGAGCATATAGAATAATCCGTTCCTGTAGATCGGTTCTTTGACCCATAGCTGGTGTATTGTGCGGCATACTCGAAATCATTAGCATAAGCATTAGGGTTGATGTGACGAACTTGGTCATCGTCCATCCCTAACGTTCATAGCTTACCACTTTACAACTATCTCTTGGACTCTATCATCTTAATATAGTCGATGACAAAACAGGATAATGCGAATACAAGGACAACTATCTTCGTTGCGAATACTATGTTGATAGGAATCATGCTACGGGTTGGCCACGGATTAACTATTATATCAGGATTCTGCAAACCTTGGACAGATAGCGCGGCTGACCATACCACGGCATGATAAACTATCTCGAAACCACTTGCTAGGGCACTCAGCCAAGCTATTGCATACAGTATTCTTCTTATATCAGGGAGCATCTGCTCAAACCGTCTTATAGACGATGGAGTGTAAAGGCCGAAGACGAACCATAGAAAGAATGAAAACATGAATATAGTTATCGGCTTCATATATAACCCAGGCAACACCTCAACCTGTATCAGAACCAAGTTATCTCCAACGATGTAAGGTGGGGTCGCCTTGACCGTGTAAACAACAAGCACAGAGACAGCTGTTATTCCAAATACCCATGATAGAAGTGAGTATATGTAATTTGTTACTCGCTTGATCTTCGGCAGTATAAATATTGAGATCATAATAATTCCACCGATGAAGACGATATACGCAGGTGCTGGGGTAAACATTAGAATGAGACCGCAGAAAACAATGACTACGATTATATGCCAAAGGTCTTTATATAGGTCCTGGTCCTCTTTGAACATCTTGCGAAGATTCTTTGAAACTTGCAGTTTCCTCAACATGAGGCCCTCACCATTAACGTTGTTCGAGGGTTTAATAAACAAGGCTCTCTCAGGAGCCCGAAAACCGCTATAACCTTCTTCACTTCTTTTCTATACGTATCTCCTTTATATACCCGCTATATTTTCCAGATACCATTTTTGTAGCACCGCATATAAGAATGAGGGATAGGTCCTCGGGCCTCTCCCAATTCGCGTCTGAGTATATCTTGTCAAGGTCTATTTGGCGTTTCGCCCAGTGTTTGAGGGGTGTTGACACTATGATGATTCTATGGTTGCGAAGTTGATACACTTCATCAGGTCCTTCAGAGAAGATGAGCCAGACCATGTTTCTTCCATCATTTATCTCTAATCCGAATACATTCCAAGGTTCATTTGACATGGGGTCCCTTGCGAAACTGAAGTTTGGATAAACCCAAATCTCTATTATAGATTCGAATAGCCGTGATATGGATTCCCCCCTGAGTACCTGTTTTACATGGATGCTGGCCCAGTTGTAGGAATCGTTTGCACCATCTTGGTATACATGAAGACCCAGACATTCTAAACCCTCAACTGTGTCACGGTGTGTGTACGCGTAGTCCTTGGGCCCCTTGGTGTAAGTCACTTCCCAAAGGAAAGGTTTGTAGCCGCCAGTCACTTGATCCCTTGTCAAATACTTGAATTTTGGATTAAGGATCATGGGATAGGTACCATTTTCTCCTAAACTTTGGTAGAAAGAGGTGGTGACTACTAGTAATGCTAGAATAAGGGGAAGGACACTGACAAGCGTTCTCTTTAACGTCACTTTCTAAGGTCCTCCTCGGACTTGCTATAATTCTTAATTGTTGCGGCGAGGCATACTGGGATTAGATATATGAAATAATTCTGGAGACCCCTCGGGGATGTCCACATTATCAATGCTGGAAACGCCCATAAGGTATCTTTGATGTTTGAAAAGTATAACCCGTAATATATGAATAGGAGCGTTGCTGTTATCGCTGTCAAAGTGGTGTAGAAGGTCTTTGACAATGGTAAGAGTCCTTTCTGTGTCACCATAGATATTCCTTGGCTCACAACTATCAGTTCTCCAGCAAATGGAGTCGTTACACCATTGAACCAAGACTCAGGATCATTTAATATGAAGAACAAATTTGGAAGAATGAAGGTTCCGACTGTTACCATGATGAATATGGAAAGTTTCTTAATTCTCCTCAAACCTCCTCCATTGGATCTTAACATGTAGATCATAAGGTAAGGTGCGAGAATCCAAGGCTCCTGCTTAACTGAACAGGCTAAACCATACGTTAACCCAGATAATATAGGATTTTCCAAGTAGAAGACAGTCAGTGAGAGGGGTAGAACCCATAAGTAGTCTCCGAGGCAACCTGCCGTAAAATTTATGGCCAAATCTGAACCGGCGAATAGAGGGACCATAACAAGGGGCCTCAACTCGGCCGGCGATTTCCAGTAGATTACCATGAAAGTTGCTAATTCGAATATAAATGTCACCCATCTCATGTCTGAAACTCCAAAATAGATGAATGGAGTGAATATGACGAAGTGGAGCGCAGGATAGTTGAGGTTTGTGACGAGATCACCGTCTGGTTTCAAGGTTACGTAATCAATATCTACAGAGAACATTTCAAGAGCCTTCTGGAGGTCGTGCGGGTAAGGATTCCATGAGGGGAACAGCCATAATTGCGCGGCGTAATGTGTGAAAGCCATAGAGTCCGTCCTATATACACCCTCATACTGTATCTCAGCGATTACATAGATGCTTGAGGCGGTGACGAATAGTAGGGCGATCAAAGGTAGGTGACTGAACCTCTTGATAATCCGTATGGGCATCATTGATACCACCAGAAGAATCAGTGCAAGTACATATGTCAAAATGCACAGGAAAATTACCTCATGATATATTTCCAACTTTCCTCTAAGCCAGTTTTGAAATCCCTCATAGAAGAGGAAGGACGACGCGAAAATGTAGGATAGACGGAGTATTAACCCACTTCTCATCGTATTTCTCTGGTCAACCGGGTGATATTTGGTTTGCGTCAATTATTATACTCACCAAATTTTCTCTTGCAGATTATAGGCCAAAACGAAACGATTGATAATATGATGGTAGAGGCGCCAGAAATGTAACATATGGATAAAATATTGGTTGAGGAATAGTGATTCAGTATGATTCGTGAAGGTGTAGAGACTACATGTATAGAGATCATTCCCTCAGGCGACTGCTGAACAGCCCCAACTACATTGTCTACCTCAACTCTCCATCCAGCATCATATGCCTCTCTTATGGTTAGATTTAAGTCCTGCAGAGGAGTCTTAACTTCGATGAGAATGGCGTCCGGTGCCGGTCTACAATAGTTAATATCGAAATCGATATTCTTATTACGTAATTCGATAGGGGAGTTTGGGATAGAATTCTTCAGGATTGTGAGGTTATTCTTTCCGTAAATTATGTAATTGTCAACCTTGAACGTTGAGTTGGCCAATGTGTTTACCAACGTCGAATTTGCGTTTCCGACTATAATCCATCGAATAGCTAGATTCTGGTTTCTCTCTATAAGCCACTTCCAGATTCTCGTCCTATTCTCCGAGGTTTCCAGATCGTTTATCCTATAATCGTTTATCTTTAAAAGGTCTGAAATAAGTTTCTCCTGGGGGTACCACCCATCTATTATGGGCTTTCCAACATATCTAGGTAACAGGTATATCCACATCGGACATCGTATAGGGAGGATCCTCCCATAATCGTTTTCCGATTTAAAATAATCGATGAGTTGCTGAGGAATCTCTGAATTCTCAGTTGTGTAGGGTAAATGTGGATTTACATCTTGAGTTATAGCACAGATCCCTTTCATTGAGGCGCTGATAATCATAACAGCAAGGATGACAATAAAACCGATGACGTATATCCTTCGGATATTACGTATGGCATTAGCCGCAACCTTCCCTGCCAATAGAGCTATCGGAATGGCAAGGTAAAGCCAAAATCTATGAACATCCAGACTCCTCCAGACAGTATTTATGAGGGGCAGGTTCACCATAGGCATGGCGTAGTTCCCTAGACTTAACCATAGGAAGACGAGAAACCATAAGGAGAGAAACATCGTTGGGTAATCCTCGTTTTCAACTATTCTCTTAATACTTAGGACTGACCATATCATTGAAAGGAATGATGCGACGATGAGCCCTTGCCCTAAGATTCGAAGCCATGAATCGCCGGCGAACTCGAAGACACCCATGCCTGTGAGCAATATCATTATTCCGATTAGGTAAAAAATTCGAGAGCCCCTATTCTTCGAGAATAATTGGTATATTGATAAAATAGCAAGGTAGAAATGGAATATTCCCTGTTCTATAGTGAGGTAGTCTAATATGGCATATGTGAGTCTAACGAAAGGAAAGTCTACGGTTCTGTTATAGAATGGGTTTCTCATTAGATGCCCAGAGGCCTCGAGAAACCGTAGAAGCCAGGGACTTGAAAGGGTTAGTGCACCACCTATAACCGCAATGAGTATTATTGCTGCTTTGAGTCTATCTTTCGAATTAGTCAACGAAAAGTATGCTAGAGGGACGAGTATAAGAACTATGAATGCTGAGAGGTGATGAGTCAGTATCAGGATGGAAAGGAGAAGAATCGATGTTATAAAATTTGTAGCTGCACTTCTTCTTAACATCTTTGAGAGAGAAGTTACAAAGAGACAGGCTATAGGTAATGCCACAATATTCGGAAACCTATCATAGAATAGAAAATTTCCGATTACTGTGGGGGTGAGGGTGAAAATTAGAGAAGCCCAAGCTGCCTCTACTGGTTTAAGGTTAAGTTCACGACTTAAAATATATATTGTAATAGGTGTTACGACATAGAATGCCGCATCTACAATCTTGTATGCCAAAACTCCATCAATACCAGTCAATGCAACTGAGAATGTTAGGATGTAACTTAGTGGTGAATAGAGCAGAAGGAAAGGTGAACCACCGTACCAGTCGGGACACCATGATGGGATATAATGTAATGACTTGTAGGAGTCGATGATGAACAGGATCTTATTCAAATGACTTGTAGAATCCACCCCCTCCGGTATGCCAGGAGAAAACCTTGATAGTACAGTTAACGCACTTATCACAATAGAACATACCAAAGGAATTTGGCTGTTAAATCTAAACTTCATGGAGAGGCTACCAACTCACAATAAACTTATCGCGCTCCATATGTAACTCTGGAGCGCGATCTCTTAATGATGCATAATAATGTTAAAATTGCTATAATCTGGGTTGGAAGAATCGTTCTGAATTCTGGGATGGCAGCGCTACTATCCTTATCGCATGCTGACTGAACCACATATGAACCATACTTACCAAAGGTGTTTCTATCTGTCACTATGGCGACAACTTCAACATTCTCTGAGTTTACGTCAGGCGGTATCGTCCAGTTACCATTTATCACAACGTATGAGTTTGGCCTCAGGAAGATGCCTTGCCTTAAGACTGTGCCTCTATAAACGTGGTACCATCGGATACCTTCAAGCTCTATATCATTCTCAACGACGTATGCGGCGACCTCTCCATTGAAAGAGTACCCATTACGTTCCGTCACCTTTACTTGAGCACTCAATGTTGATCCGTTGATAGATTTGGTTATAGTCAGCTCAACCAGATGCACTGTCCTAGAGCCTACGGACTCGATTTCACTCCATTCAATTATAGCCCCACTCACCTTACTATATCCCCCGTCATATGCATGTGATGGTACAAAGTTGAATTCCAGCTCTGTTGCCCTCTTGACCGAATCGACCGTACTCCATATGTCTTGGAGATGATATACAACGAAGTGCACTATGTGACCCCGATTCTGGTAAATGTTCCTTATTAGACTCTGCTCCTTCCTACATGGTTCAGACCACGTGCTTGAAAAGACTTCAACGAATACAGAATGTGTAAATCCCTGAGGGCTTACCGGATCTATTGAATATAGGAAGAGAGTTGAAGTTACCACTAGCAGGATGCATAGTAAACTCAGGGGTTCAACCTTCAAGATGGGCACCATTCTCCTTCGGAGAGCACCCGATGTTCGTGAACTACTTTAAGTTCTCTCTTGCACACGTAATGCAGAGATAGTTTCAATGCAAGTCAGGTATAAAAGCATCGTTCTCCTACCATATATTCAATTAAGTTATTATATCTGGAAGAATTTGAGGGTCAAGTTCTGGAATGGATGAGAGTCTGATTGCTAAAATCTCGGATCTGGTGTATAAAGTGGCTGGCGACCAACGTTTGACAGCGTCTATGCTCTATGGATCTAGGGTTGCAGGCTACGCTAGGAGAGATAGCCTATACGACTGTATGGTGGTAGTGAAGGGTTATCCTTACGGGGTTAGGTACTGCCTGAACTGGATCGGCGATATAGGTGTTGGTATGCTACAAATTGATGATCAACTATTCTCACTAGATGTCAGTGAGGGAGCTTTTGGCGAGTTTCTGGCGGGCCGTTTATTGTTTCCAAATATAGCTTTGTACGGTGTCAAATACTTGAAGGGGAAGGAGGTTGAATTTAAAGAGAGAGTGGTCAGAGAGGAACTTGAACATTTGATATCTCAGCTTGGAGAGGCGTCTAGGGGCCTCGTAATAAAAATAGAATACTTTGCACTTTCAAGAATACTGCGTAGATCAAGGGCCTATCCCCCCCTGAGATATAGTTACTTGAACACTTTCAAACCTTCATTGAGAGAGCGAAATATGGCTATGATCCTTCCAGGGTACAGAGCTGCTATCGATAGGCTAATCGATCAGGGAATACTTTCAAAATACGACGGCGATGTAGTGGCAAGTGACACATTTATAGATAGGGTTTTAGCCAAGAAGACGGTTGACAGGATAATTGATGTTGTCGCTGAGAGTAAGAAGGCCATATCATCATATCTGACTCAGGGTAGGGCGAGTCTATCTTCCCTCGACGATATGTCAAGAGAGGTCGCGTCGAAACTGAAGAGAGAGCTGCTCATATTAAGCTCAAATGTCCGTGCAGAGAATCCTAGAGACTATCTATACTTAAAGACAACAAATGGTCTCGTCCAAATAGATGAACGTGGGTCAATCCTAGATGTGGTCGGGAAGGTTAGACCAAAATCCAGAGTAGTTGTCACACCATTAGGGGGGGTCTTGAATGAAGTATATTTAGCTATCGCTGATGGTGAAAAGCTGGTAGTCAAGAAGTATACTGACTGGCACGGCTTCAAATGGTTCACCCTGAACCTTGTAACTTTAGGGACTAAGACCTTCTCCGTATCTGGTAGAGCAAGACTCTCAAACGAGTTTGGCATAAATCACCTCTTGAGAAGAAACAATATAGATGTTCCTGAGATAATTTTTGTAAGCCTCCCCGACAAGATGTTGGTCTCTAAATATATTGATGGCCAACCATCTGTAGACATTGTAAAAAAGATAGTTAGAGATAGGAACTGCTTGGAAAGTGATTATGAAGATGTCAAAAATATTGGGAGAACTATAGGGAAGATACATTCATTAATGATTCAAATAGGTGACAGTAAACCAGAGAATTTCATAAGGGATCGTGAAGGCAGAATCGTCATCATCGATTTAGAGCAGGCGAGGAGGAGTGAAGACTTGGCGTGGGATATAGCCGAGTTCCTATACTATTCTGCACATTATGCAGTCAAACCTA
>JAGTQO010000103.1 GCA_018396565.1 Candidatus Bathyarchaeota archaeon | reverse complement strand
AACCTACGAGGCTTCAAAGAAATAGCTGGAAAACATATAAAAATGAGCCTTAACAGAGTGAATATTTCAAGGTTCACTCCATAATTTTCTTTTAATCGATCTGACGATCTGCTATGAATTAAGCTCCATGCGTGCCAGCCACTCAACTTTGATTGAGACTAATTCAATGTCGAACATCAATTTACTATCTATCTTAAATCGCGAATATAAATGGTATTTTAGTAACCAAGTTCCAGCGAATTATAAAATTGAAATATATCTGCTCCAATAGTCTTCGATAGTAAAGGGATACTACCTCTCGTTTAGATAGGAATTCGATGAGATCTTTTCATATCATCTTGTCGGTTAATAAATTTTAGATTCATAATTGTTACAGTTTGATTGTAGTAATTCAACTGCTACTAACCTTGGAGTGCATAAGCACTTGATCACAACCTTAAAATATTTCTGATAAATGTCTAACAGTTGTAAATGAAGGGTTGCGCATAGTTTTGAAGATTATTGATGTGAAATCATATCCGTTGCGTTGTGTTCTCGACGAGGATGAGGTGTTCGGTTGGGCTCAAACATGGGTTAGGTCCAGGGTAACGACTCTAATTGAAATCGCTACAGATGAAGGTATCTCGGGCTGGGGGGAGTCCTTCTGCTTCTATCCGGAGCCTATATCATCTATAGTTGATCATGTCTACAAGCCTATACTCCTAGGTAAGGATCCTCTTGACATTTCTCCTCTTTGGGAGCGTATGTATAATTCTACTAGGAGCCAAGGTCAGAAAGGTATGGTTATATGTGCATTGAGCGGAGTCGATGTAGCTTTATGGGATCTGGCTGGGAAGGCTCTCGGCTTACCGGTTTACAGGCTGCTTGGAGGCCGGTTCAGAGATAAGGTTCAAGCATATGCGACAGGCCTGTACTTTAAACGGCGCAAGAAGCCAGCCGAGGCCTTGGTGGAGGAGGCTAAGGGATACCTTAGGGAAGGGTTTAGGTCGATGAAGATGAAGGTTGGGCTTACGCCTAAAGTCGATATTGAACATGTCAAGGCTGTCAGGGAAGCTATACAAGATACTGTACTGATGGTTGACGCTAATTGCGCCTACGACGCCTCAACAGCCATAGCCTTGGGGAGAGAGCTCGAGAATCTTGACATATACTGGTTCGAGGAGCCTGTTCCACCTGAGGATCTGGAAGGCTACGCCAAGGTTAAGGCGGCGCTCGATATCCCTATAGCTGGTGGGGAGTGTGAGTTCACCAGATTCGGTTTCAGGGAGATATTTCTCCACAGGGCCTTAGATATAGCCCAGCCTGATATATGCGCCGCCGGAGGCCTGACTGAAACTAAGAGGATTGCGGAGATGGCTGAAGCTTTTGGAGTTCGATGCATACCACATGTTTGGGGCACCCAGATCGCCATAGCAGCAGCCTTACAATTTCTAGCATCCCTACCTAGACCGACACCATCGATGAATCCGATTGAACCTCTTCTCGAGCTCGATAGGACTCCAAACCCGATTAGAGATGCAGTGGTGAGGGAGCCTATCGAGCCGAAAGAAGGTTTTATGGAGATTCCCAATAAACCAGGCCTTGGTGTTGAGGTGGATCGAAGAGCACTAGAAAGATATGCGGTGAAGTGACAATTTAGTTGAATCCATTTTATACTTCACAGAGGTTTGGCGAAGAAGATTTTGGACATTGCAAAAAATTGTGGAATAGCGTTGGTAGATGATGAGACGACTACATGGAAGGGTAGGCATAGAAAAATTGTGGCAGACCATTAGAATATGAAACGTGTGTTAAGATGTAGTAAAAATCGTATAGGAAGAGGGAGTTGGCGAACATACGAGTGGTTGACAAAAAATACACTGGCTGATTCGAACAGCTCTACGTTCAAGAATGGTTTGGTGGGGTCGGTGGGATTTGAACCCACGACCTCGCGGGTTCCCGAAGCCTATGATGGCTACCCAAGCCGCGTAGCGTAGACCAGACTAGCCCACGACCCCAACGTGATGTAGGTTCTATACGGTTCTCTAACCGCTGTATCCATATACTAACTAAGGTAGATTTTTAGTTTTCTCCTGTTTATGGGGTTCTAACAGCTAGTGTAGATGTTATTATCGCAAAAGATTCGTTCCTCGATGATACAGACTCATATTTCAAAAGTTCTTCGTTCTATTCTTCTGTTCTCCCTCTTCATCCAAAAAGGTTTCAAATGGGATCCTGAAGCATAGAGAAGGAGGCGTAAAGAAGGTACTGCCAGGTAGAATTAAGATATGGTGTTTGGCTATAGAAGATCTGATCCTAATTGAGGTTGCAAGTGGAGAGCCCAGGACTATAAAGATCTGTAAGCGATGATTTCAAGAAGATTCGATGAGATCAATTGGATATACTTACAGGAACGATCAAAGAAGTTCGATGCGGGCAAGAAAATAGATGATGTCCATAAAAGGTTCAGCATAATCGAATAACGTAGCGTAAAATAGACAGAATTTAGTATCCTCAATAAAGAGGGATTTATTATAGCGATCTGAAACTACACTAAACCAGATAAATCTACGTATGAGAGGATTGATGATTTATGAAAATCGAGATGAAGAATATGTTGAGGCGCATCTTCTTTGTATCTCTAGTTATTACGATCGCTTTGCCTGTATCTTTGGGGAATTGTTGTACGAGCCTGAACATAGGCTCGCAACCTGTCGTGGTCATATTAATTGAGTTTTCAGACTATAAACATTCAGTATCTAAGGAATGCATCTATGATCTGGTATTTGTTAAGATGAATGCGTACTATACTGAGGTCTCATACAATCAGACTTGGATCGTAGGTGAGATGACAAGAGACTGGATCATGTTGCCAAAATTTTTTACTTCATATGGTGATCTGACATGGACTGGTACGTACCAGAGGGATTTTTGGGATCGTGCACGGAGATTAGGTGAAGATGCTATCCACGCTGCAGACGAAGAGATCGATTTCAGAAAATTCAAGCATGTCATAATTGTTCTCCCTAATGTAAATGTGATTTGTGTAGCTGTTGGATTAAACATTATGACGAATGACGGTGCAATTGTCAGTCGAGCCACGATTCAGACTGAGAAATCTCCACCCGGTGTATTTGCGCATGAGTTTGGTCACAATCTCGGATTACATGATATGTACGATTATAAGTTGGCACAAGAGAGAGGGTCGTCAAGTGACGCGATCGTTTATGTTGGTATCTGGGACATAATGTCCGCAGCCCATTTAACTGTGCACTTCTGCTCTTACAATAAGATCAAGGCAGGCTGGATCCCATCAGAACGCATAAAGACAGTTGACACCAATTGGATTACAGTAACTATTGACCCAATAGAATTGCCCAGCAAAGGAATACAGGCCGTCAGAATACCGTTAACCGGAGTAAAGTATTACCTGGTCGAAGTTAGAAAGGCTGTAGGTTTCGACAACAAGATCCCTGATGAAGGGATACTTGTGACTCTAATAGATGAATCGCTAGGTGACGGTTTCGCTCATGTTCAAGACGCCGAGCCAAAAACGTCCACTCTGAGCGACGCCACATTTGACCTACGGCCTGGGAAACAGGCATGCTTCCTCGATAGAAAGAACAATGTCTCCATTGTATTGACTGGGAAGTTAAACTCTTCTTACATAGTTTTTGTCGGACCTGTGAAACACGGGGAAGTCGTTTCTAAGAATCCTGCTAAATCACTAGATGTTATTAAAATCATGGATGAAGCTGAAGCCGATATACGGAAGGCAATTGATGAAAAAAGGATTGAGGGTGTAGACAAGGCCAAATCATTGTTGTCGAATGCTTCAGAAGCATTCGATAGATGTGATCTTGATACTGCTATGGCCCTTGCCCAAAGATCAAAAGATTTAGCTCGCACCGCCACCTACCCCAAGGACCACCTTGAATCAAAAAACCTCATTACGAAACTTGAAGTTCTGGAGAAACATATCTCCACGTTCAATTTCAAAAGTGCAGAAGCCCAAGACTTTGCTCTAAAAGGGGCAAGTACCTACGACTCGGCTGTAAAAGCCTTTGCTCAAAACAATTACTCGATGGCTAGAGATCTTGCTCAGGTTGCTCTAAATTTTTTTGAGAAAGCAATTGCAGTTGAAGAAGAATATCAAGAAGCAGAGATGAAACAGAGACATGTTTCGAATTATATTGTAACAGTTTCATTCTTACATTTTATTGCCGTAGTGGCGATAGTCGTAGAATATTACTTAGTAAGGCTAAGAAGTAAGCGACTCTCAACAGACTTATCAAGCAAGTTACAGCCATACTCTATAACTAAGTGTATCGAATGAATACTGAGCCGGTAACGTTCTAAACAAACCTCAGTTCTGAGGCTGAACTGTATGAAAAATTATGGCTATAATTATAGATGATGCAACATTCAAGATTCTTCACAGAGATCAATCCTTAATCATTTTGGATTTTCCATTTCCTGATTTTTGGTATCTATTATTCTATGTGAAAGTCAAATGCTAATCTAACTGTTCAGATCTAAAATTCCTCTTCACTGTACCAAGGTGTTGGAGTGTATGGTTTTGAACTCCATATTCCTGGTATTTTTTGTTTACAGTTTCTGCATCTTCCGTCTATGATGTTTACTTGGTGTACTGTGAAGTGGGTTCTCTTGATGAGGGTTT
>JAGTQO010000102.1:924-4834 GCA_018396565.1 Candidatus Bathyarchaeota archaeon | reverse complement strand
ATTGAGCGGGATTCGGAGTGGCGAAGAGGCTTCGACGAGGAGTCTGATGAAGAATAATATTGAGGCAAGTGAGGTTTATGGACGTTCGCGTTGGGAATCTCAGACCTGATAAACCTGTCAATTATGAAGAGGTATGGTGTGCACGAGGTATACTCGTTAGATAAAGGTTTTGATAAGGTCCCAGGTTTCAGGCGAATCTTTGAGGAGCTTAAACTAGAGTCTGGATATGGTGACTTCTTAAAGGAGCTTGGGCGGAGGCGTTGATGCAGATCCTTCGAATTCATCAGATCTCATTCATGTTCTCTTTGGTTTGAAGCCTTGAAGGTACGTTACTTGTCTTTCTATTACTGGACTTCAGATGGGTCGAATCTTGCTGCCGTTCCATCCCTCATCATCTCATAGATTTTTTTGCGGTCAACCCATCCTTTCCCGCCGTCATAGGCTTGGGAGACTGCTCTCACTAGTTCGAACCAGTCCGCTGTCCTGATCTGCCGCCAAATATGCTTCACAGTGACTGGGGGGTTGTCGCCGTTGATTTTCAAAGCTTGCTTTACAAGTTTCGGATACCACTGGGCCTCCAGGGTTCTCTTCAAGATTCTCTGAATATCTGTCACCGGGCCTTCTATGAAGGCTTCGAGTTCAGCGTAGGCTGTTGCCCTATTCAGTTCCTTCTCAATATTCAACATGAATCTCGGCACCTGGAAGTTTCCAACGATCCTCCTCTCAACCTTCTCGATGATGTTCAGCAGCTGATCCAGGTCAGGTTTAATGTCTACTATCTGGATCTGCCACTGATCCGTCGTCGCGACATGTTTTCCAGGCTTCAACTCAGCTATGTGTTCGTCTATTATCTTTTGAACCTGCTCCTGAGTCACCCCTTCTGGGAGCTTATCGGTCTGGAGGGTGTGGACTGCTATCCCAGCCCATAATGTGGAGGCTGCTTCAGCCAGGTCTTCCCTGAGGATCTTGTCGTCCAGCTCAGCCTCCTTCAAGATAGGTTCAACATCACTCAACCCCTCCATATCACCCTCAATGTCGCTGTTTACGAAGTAGACTATCTCGTCAGGCCTATAGAATCCCTTTTGACCCTGATATGTGAAGCCGGTCAGACTCCATCCACTATCGATCTCAGGCTTGACCTGTTCAGGGTCTAGGGGGATGAGTCTGAGAGGCTTCGATGTCCAAGGTCTCCCTCCATGTTGAAACTCAACCTCGAAAGCGGCTCTTCCATATATCTTCATCTTGACCACTGCAACCCTCAACGTTTGATCCATGTTCACGTTGTAGTTGATCTCGTCGACATAATTCTTCACCCAGAGATACTGGTTCAGAAAATTCTCCCTAGCCTCTTCTGAATCGAAACCCTCCTGGTTCGGCCCAGGCTCCAGAAACGTGTCGAACCCCTCCTTCACACACCAGTATGCTAGGGATTCGATTGCCTTCCTGACGAGGAAGTTTCTCCTATACTCCCTGTAGTATCTGTTGATGCCCCTGTATGTCTGTCCTGATACGCCTGGGTAGTATCTGGCCTTCGTTGCGCCATACTTTTTGGGAGGGCCGCCTTTGATCTGGTTGGAGTCGATGCCCCCGTCACATATGGATCTCACGGCCACACCAGGCTTCGCCTCTAACTCCTCGATGAGTTTCCTCAACCTGTCTCTTCTGTTCTTACTGAATGTTTTCGTTACTGGTTTAATCCTTCTCTTTGCCAAACCACATCATCTAGAATGTCTTTGTGACAGGTAGGGTCTCTGGTCTGCTCGGCCTCTCTTTGGTTGCATAGCATGCTAGGGCTAGGGCCCATAGCATGTCGTCATGTGTCCCATCTGGATGGGTGAACCTCAGCCTCCCATCCTTGGTATACTCGTACCTCTCAATATTCAACTCAGCTATGAGGTCTGGGTCGTATGGGTAGTGGAGTAATGGTGATACTGGTTCCCCGCAGTCTCGGCATGTTCTGGCCTTTATGTCGTATCGCCTCCTACATCTTGGGCAGATGCAGACCTCCATCAACCCGTGCTTGAGAAAGCCTAGAATATCCTCCTTCACCGGTGCTGTGAGGTTTATTCCAGTAACATGTAATATTCCGGAGTTCACCATCTCCTCAACAATATACTCGCCTACACCTGTCTGGTCGGGGTAGACTGCTTGAACTTTCATGTATCTGTCGCATATGGCCTTGACATATCCTATGACTGATGTGTACGGTGTCTCCAGGGGGAACCTGTGCAGGTGGACTAGGCGCCTCTCATCCCCTTTCAAATCTATAACGGCTACGGCTGAGTGGTCTGACTTCTTGCCGAAGTCCACTCCAACATAGAATCTGCCCTCAGCCTCCTCGTCGAACCGGTAATATTCTAAGTATGCGTCTTGGCATCTTGTTATCAGGGCTGACTGGAAGTAGTTGTTCGTCTCCTCCACGAATTCAACCTCATATTCACGCATGAACCTGTTACGGTCGTATAGGCCTGCGTTCACCTCATCTATGAGGTCCGTCATGAAAGACTCCTTCAATATGCCTGCCTGGACAGCGTCCCTCCAAGTTACGATGTGTCTGCTGTATCCTGAGTTTGGGTTGAAGGCTCTGTAGAATACGCTGTTCATAGACCATGGTGTCGAACATAGTATTATGGGGCCGTCTGTGGTTCCGAGCTGCGGCCTCAATGTTGAGTCGATTAGCAGCTCATCATCCTTTATGAAGTTGGCCTCATCCACTATTGCTTGGTGTGCCGTGTACCCCCTAACCGTTCTGGGATTGTTCGGTAACGCTATGATCCTGCTTCCGTTTCTGAAATATACTGTCGTCCTCAGGGCCTTACTCAGAATACTCCTCCTAACATCTTCATCCATGGTGTAGATGAAGCTGTGGATCACGTCCATCATGTTTATCGACTGCCTCTGTGACGGCGCAATTATGATCGTTGTTGTCTTAGGATTGATCGCTGCGAACCATATTGCCCTGGCCGCTATGACCGTTGTCTTTCCGCCTTGCCTGCAGATTCTGACAGCGATCCTCCTAGAGTTGTCTGTCAATATTTTGGCTTGGTATGGTGCTGGGTTGAACTTCAATATCTTGACGGCGAACTCCATTGGGTCTGTAGGAATCTTGAGGTTGGACCCATCGTATCTAGATTCGAGGAGCCTCTGAACCTTCTCCTCAACCCTTCTTAACCTTTGGCTTCGCGAACTCATTCAAGAGTGCCTCAACAGTCTTCAACCTGTTGTCCAAGTCGTTTGCCTCTACACTCTTCAATACGCCGTCTAGGACTTGGACCAAGTATCCTAGGAGGCTGTAGTACCTGGCTTTCGTTGTGTCTGTCTTGCTTCTCTCAGCCTCTATTGGGGCGTTCTTGGCCAGCTCCTCAACAACCGCCATGGCGGCCAATATCTCCTCAACAGCCCTGCTCCTTACCTCCTCAATGTTGAATGGATGCTTCAAATCTGATTTCTCAGGTTCAAAGATTAAGGTTCTGACAAGACTTACCATGCGCTGAATGTCTTTCAGGTTCTCATGACCTGAAAGATCCTCCTTGTAACTTTTTCCAATATACTTTGATGGGGCTCGCCGGCTCCTCTTCAAACATTCTGTGCAGACGACCATCCTCGTCTCAGCTTCTCCAATATTGACTGGAATATTCAAGGCTGATCTCTCGTCGATTATGGAATGGCATAAATCGCAGAGGAGCCTCTTTGATACTCTTCCAGGCAAGGGGCTTCACCTATTCTTTACTCCGAATAATGTTCCCAGGAGGAATGTCACTATGTAACCCATCAGGTTCAGAATTGTAGGTTCGATACTCCTCAAGATGATTATATGCGTCAACTCGAGGGTTGTCAGGCCTACGAAGAATATTATGGCTGCCAGAATCGCGTATACAACGATTCTGGGCGGAGGTATCTGGGTCTTCCT
>JAGTQO010000102.1:0-874 GCA_018396565.1 Candidatus Bathyarchaeota archaeon | reverse complement strand
CCGATAGTAGGCCCTCAAATATTCTGAGGAGTCTGTCCATTATCTTCCTCAATTTGGGAGGGCCACCTTCTCGATTGACTGTATGATCTTTATTGTCTGGGTCTGATGGTTCTTCACGGTCTTCTTTGGGGTTTTATGGTAGCCTGACCTTGACGCTGGAACCCTCACAGTCAACTCTATTATTCCACGTATGAGCAGCGAGTTTCCTTCAAGATAGGTCTCTCCGTCAGTCAACTCATTTATCAGGATCAGATATTCGTCGTCCTTGATTGAGTGGAAGTAGCCTACGGTCTTCTTCTCAGTCCTGTATACGCTTCTGGTGAGGTATCTGACCCTTCTGAACAGGCATGAGTCGAGCCATAGACACTCAACCAAGTCACCTCTTTTGAGCTTCCTCAACTTGAGCCATATTCGGCTGCAATCCTCACATGTCGGAGGCTTCTCAAACGCCAATTTCACTCGAGATCCTCCGTCGCCATCTTGATGTCGAGGTCGAAGAGCGTAATCGGCTTGAACGTTTTCAGAGGAGTCTTTCGAACCGCTTTTGGAGGCTTGTAATTCATTATCAGTAGATGCTTGACGATCCCTCTCTGTCTCAATCCTTCCCTGCGACTCATCCTCTCAGCATAAGCGTATGATCCAACCTTTCTCGTCAAGTATCCTCTGTAGAGGCTTCTTATGTGTGGGTGGTCTCCATATGTTAGGAGCCATCTGCCCCTCGTAGCCCTCAACATTTCAGCGAGGTCCTGGTGGTCGCTCTCTGAGAATCCGAACCTGTACATGGGACCCTTAACCCCGTAGTATGGTGGGTCCAAAAAGAAGAATGTCTCATCGGAATCCCAGTTTATTATACATTTTCTGAAGTCTAAATGGT
>JAGTQO010000100.1 GCA_018396565.1 Candidatus Bathyarchaeota archaeon | reverse complement strand
TCATATGTTACAGGCAGAATTTCGAAGGCACTCAGGTCCCTTCTCGCATCAGCCAACTTCACCTTCAAAAATCTTTCTTCATCCCAGTATGAGTAAAATATTCCTCTAAAATATTCTTCAGCTACGATCCCGGGCAAGAAATCCTCTATCTGCATTTTAAGGATGGTCCCGCTCGTATCGTGAAAGAGGTTGGGGACCGGGTGGTTTTCGAGATGGATGGCGCTGGTGAAGTCATGGGAATAGAGCTACGGGATGCTAGGGAGAAAGATCTGCTTGAGCATCTTGTGAAGATCGCAGTTTCAAGCTAGCCTGGGTTAAATGACTCATCTTGCCTAAATCTCTCACTTCTGATCAAATGAAGATATGTGTGTGCATCCCGCTTGTGACCTCGCCCTAGTTTTCCGATTTTTGGCATTGGTCGCAATATCTGTATATATCTAGGCGTTGCCCGATAGGTTTGATTTTAAGCTCTTCAACTACTTGGGCCCAGAGCCTTTCAATGCTTTCAGATTTATAGTCTTGAATCTTCCCGCATTTCTTGCAGATAATATGGATGTGCGGTGAAGTATCTGGATCATATCTGGAGGTAGTATAGGTGAATCCAAGCTCTTGCAGCAAACCAATCTCTGATAGGATATGCAATGTTTGATATACTGTAGCCAAACTCATTGTTGGATACTTTTTCTTCAGTTCTTGATGGATTCGGTCAGCTGTTGGATGATCCTTGCTTGAGAGAACAAATTCGCAAATTGCTAGACGCTGCGGCGTGACCTTATAGCCTTTGCTGCGGAACTTGACTATGAGCTGTTGCGTTTCCATATGTTAGAAGAGTGGGCATGAATATTTATATTGTTTTCTAATAAATAAAAAGACTTAAATTTAACTAATTATTAATTAATATTGAATATGAATTAAATGAAATGGAGGTAACAACATGGCTAGAGTCGCGAGAGAGATGGTTGAGAAAGCCGGTATCAACGTTGAACAATTGGTGGAGTTGTTAGTTAAGAATGCCGCAGCCGAGCTTACAACATATTACTACTACACTATTCTTAGATGTAATCTAATAGGACTGGACGGGGAAGGTATTAAGGAGATTGCAGAGGCAGCTCGCATTGAAGATCGTAACCACTTTGAGGCTCTTGTCCCTCGCATATACGAGTTAGGAGGCAAACTCCCAGAAGACATGAAGGCTTTCCATGACACTTCCGCCTGTCCACCTGCCAAACTGCCAGATGATCCAACTAACATTACGGCTATGCTGAAGGTGCTTGTTGAAGCTGAGAGATGTGCTGTTCGAGGATACACCCACATCTGCAACATGACCGCTGGAAAAGACCACCGAACCTACGATCTAGCTCAGTCCATCCTTAACGAGGAGATAGAGCACGAATCTTGGTTCTCTGAATTCCTAGGTGAAGGACCATCAGGCCACTTCATGCGTAGGGGCGAAAATTCACCTTTCGTCTCAAAGTTCCTGAGATAGCCCCCCTCTCCTCCCTTTTTTCTATAAGTAAACATATATCGCATATAGGTTCTCATGTAAAATATGAATGTAGAAATAATCTGGCTCGGCTCAGTAGCCAGTCTACTTGCGGGTTTAGCTACTGGTGCCGGAGCCTTGCCAGTGTTGTTTACAAAGAAGGTTTCAGACAAGTTGCTAGATGTCATGCTTGGATTCTCTGCCGGCGTTATGCTGGCAGCTACTTTCTTCAGTCTCATAATCCCAACTATCGAGCTAAGTGGCGTATGGATTGCAGTAATTGGAATTGTTTCTGGCGCTGTTGCACTACACATGGTAGACCGTTTTACTCCTCATCTTCATTCGACATTAGGTTTGGAAGGTCCACCTTCAAGGCTTTCACAAGTTTGGCTGTTTGCACTTGCCATAACAATTCACAACTTCCCTGAAGGATTAGCGGTGGGAGTCAGCTTCGGAATCGAAGATGTGGCGGCGGGAACTGTGGTCGCCACGGCAATCGGCCTTCAAAACATGCCTGAAGGACTTGCAGTTGCACTCCCGTTGTTTAGAGATGGATACAGCAGAAAGAGATCTCTATGGTATGCAACATTGACTGGGCTAGTTGAACCTGCCGGAGGTTTATTGGGTATTGGTTTAATATCGGTTTTCCATCCGACTCTCCCTTGGGCACTTACTTTCGCTGCTGGTGCCATGCTCTTTGTAGTTAGCGATGAGATTATCCCTGAGAGTCACAGGAAAGGTTTTGAAAGAGAAGCGACCTTCGGACTTATCACCGGATTTGTCATCATGATGTTGCTAGACTGCTTATTTTCTTAGGAAGACTTGGGAGGTTCAGGTGTATGAAACACTTCACTGAGGAAGAACTCACCGAATACAATGGCAAGAACGGAAAACCAGCTTATGTGGGGTATAAGGGAAAGGTATACGATGTATCAGCTAGTTTTCTCTGGAGAGATGGAACTCATCAAGTTCTTCATAGAGCTGGTATGGATTTGACGGATGCCTTGGAACAAGCTCCACATGGTGGGGATGTTCTTGAAAAGTTTCCTGTGGTTGGGACCCTAAGTCGTGCAGGCATGTCAAATACACAATCTAAGCCACGAGTAGTCATCTAGCGTAGCGCTTAGTATCTCATCCTCTCCGCGGTAAAATGGTAGCCCGGGGGAGATTCGAACTCCCGTCAACGGGTCCAAAGCCCGCTATGCTTGGACGTGTTCTTCCTTTGTCCACTACACTACCGGGCTGACATGCTTTTTCGATGAATATACCTGCTTAAGACATTTGCTTTATCAATCTGTCGAAAGGCAGTATGGTTTACCCTCCTCAACAATCTTTCTAGGCACTTTGCCAGCCCATTTCTTCAGAAACTTCAAGTCTTCTTCTTTCGTCCTCAGATTGTCAGGTAACATGTGGGGTATCTCCTCTATTATCGGGTAGAACCTGTTACATTTTGGGCATACTATCATCCCCTCTACGACCTCATCCTTCTCCTCGAACACGTATAGTTCTAGTGGGTGGTGTTTATCTATCGGACATGCGAGAATTTCCATTAGGCTCCTCTTCAAGAAACTTTCACCTTCAAACCCTTAAGGTCAGGCGATATTAAAAGTATCGGGTTCCGCTCGTGTTGAACATTTCACCCTATTCGGTTATGCATATTTTATCTTCATCTCGTCCAGACCCCTCTTCCGACGCCTCTGTATATCATCCCAGCTGCTTCGACATCTTTGGGTTGCATTATTCCCGCAGCATCCACTAGGACGCAGCATGTGGAGGTGTGGGCTGCCAGGGCCTTTGGGTTTAACTTTCTAAACTCTTCATGTCCAACTGTTATTATTATGCATTCAGCGTTTGAGATAGATGCTTCCAAGGTTGCTTCGCAATCGTAGCCCATCGCCTTGATCTCGCTGTATAGAAACTTCGGGTCATACACTGTGATTCTGCTCCCCCTCCTTTTGAGGATGTTTATCAGCTCCAAGGTGGGGGAGTATCTTGTCTCCTTAACGTTTGCCCTGTAAGATATTCCCAGAATTGTGATGTTGGCTCTCGTCAATGTTCGACCGACCTGCCTGAGTCCTGAGGCGGCTAGTCTGGAGACATGTTTAGGCATCTCATCATTTATACGTCTACCCAACCTTACAAGTCTAAGTCTAATGCCCAATGCTTCAGCTTCGGTTCTCAACATGTGTGGGTATAATGGTAGGCAGTGGCCTCCTACACCTATTCCAGGAAGGTGTAGATGTGAGTATGGCTGAGTGTTTGCGGCCTCCATAGCTTCATAATAGTCTATTCCAGCCCTCTCACAGTATAGGGCCAACTCGTTGGCCAAGGCTATGTTCAGGTCCCTATAGACCGCCTCGAATATTTTTGAGGCTTCAGCTGTCTTAATGTTGCTGGTCTCGATGATGCCAACCTTCACTATTGTGCTGAGAACGGCTGAGGCTGCTCTCAGGCTGGGCTGATCCAAGCCTCCTACAACCTTCTTATACTCTTGGATATCCCTCAATGTTCGTCCTGCCATAGCCCTTATTGGACTGTATGCTAGGCCGAAATCCTCACCTGCAACTAGGCCTGAATACTTCTCCAGTACAGGTTTCACCCTCACCTCGGTAACGTTTGGAGCCACAGTGCTCATGACTATGACCAAGGATCTTGGAAGCAAACCTTTCCCAACATCCCTACATGCTGCCTCCAAGATGCTGTAGTCAGCCTGCCTCCTCTCATCTATGAGTGTTGGAACAGTTATCACAGTAACACCGCTCGTTGAGACAGCCTTCTCAATATTGTCGGTAGCCTTCAACCTTCCAGACTTCACATGTTTAGTCAATAGTTGGGGCAGCTTGGGCTCATCTATAGGAACCTCCGCCTTACTGATCTTCTCAACAAGCTTCCTGTTTATGTCGGCTCCAACAACTTTGGCACCGGCCTCAGCGAATAGGCAGGCTATCGGAAGACCCATCCATCCCAAACCTATAACAGCCACAGTCACCCTTCCACGCGAGATCTCCTTAGGTATATTCTCAGGTTTAAGCTTCATAATTGTCAATATCACTATCCACCCTTGGATCAGCCTTCCATTCAACATATTGATCAGATTACCTCAAAAACCTAATCGTTCCGAGTTTACAGTAGTAGAATCTTCCTATTTTAGAAACATATTTCATTCAGAGGATCTAAATCTGGTTGGGTTGAGAATAATTGAAGGTAATGGTAGATATTCTGACTCCTAAACAGGCCCTTTTCCTCGGCGAATTGTCTAGAAGACTCGAGGATGCAGGCCATGAAGTTTTCAGGGTTACTCGAGACTTCGAGGAGACCATCAGAATGCTCAGGATGAATGGTTTAAGAGCCGACATTGTAGGTTCACACAGCCTCACACTCAAAGGTAAACTTCAGGAGAGCCTCAGAATGAAAT
>JAGTQO010000099.1 GCA_018396565.1 Candidatus Bathyarchaeota archaeon | reverse complement strand
AACTTATGGTGGAGCTTGAGCTATCTGAGATGGATGCGGCGGTTATTGTTGCAGACAGTCCGGCCAATGCAAGGGAGGCCTTGAGGGCGGTTTTTGAGAGGGCTAAGGAATGCTTACTCGGAGTTCCAGAGGAGACTAGGGCGGCGAATGATGATGGAACAACCCGGTATATGAGGCCTAGGCCAGGCTCAGCTAGAATGTACCCTGAGACCGATATTCCCCCTGTTGTGATCACTGAGGATAGACTGTTGAGGTTGAAGTCGGCTCTACCGCCTATGCCAGACGACCTTGTCAACCAACTTATTCAGAGGCATAAAATAAACAGGAAACTTGCTGAGCAACTGGTCGACTCAGACTACTTGGAACTTTTTGAGAAGGTGACTGCTGAAACGAATGTTGCTCCATCATTTGCAGCAACCGTTCTGACGGAGGTTTTTAAGAGTCTGAGTAGGGATGGTGTTCCAGTGGGGAGTCTCAGCGGTGAAACAGTTTTTAGAGTCTTCAGGGCGGTAGACTTGGGTTTAACTGCGAAGGAGGCTATTCCAGACATTCTCAGGTGGCTTACAGAAAACCCTGAATGTAAGGTTGAGGTTGCCATTGAAAAGTTGGGTCTGAAAACTATCTCTGATGACGAGTTGAAATCTAGAATATGTTCGCTGCTCGACAGAAATATTGCGTTGGTCGAGAGTGAAGGTGGGGCGGCGACTGGTAAGTTGATGAACATGATTATGGCTGAGGTTAGGGGTAGGGTTGACGCAAAAAAGGTTATTGAGTTTCTGAAGGAGGAGGTTGCTAAAAGATCGGGTGTGAGAGCCTAGGTCTGGCCCTCAAACCCCATCAACCTGTAACCTCATCGTCCTTCATGATGGCGTAGCCGGAGCTTCTGAACCTTTCGATGTCGTGGGCCAGATATGGAGTCAAAGCGCTCTCTTGACCAACCTCCTCGAAAGGTGCACTGCATAGACTGCATACTCTCTCACACATCGTCGCCTGAACCTGAGATATTCTAGACCCGTTTGTTATTACTGCTATTCCTATCTCAGCGTCTTCTGGATGGTTCTGGTAGTTAGTGCAGTTGAATAATAGCCATACGCTCCATCTGGGCTCCTCATATGTCGCGAACATTTCAAAGCACCACTACAATCTAACTGTATATGTGCGTATAACGTTTATGGATGTGTCGGATTAAGATTTTAGAGCCTTTATCAAGTTTTGAAGACAGATATCTAGATCATCAATGTTGAGATTGAGACTGTTGAGTCCAGCCGCCTCCTCTATGAAGATTTTACGTGCTCTCTCGCCATAGGGATTCATCCTCTGTATTTTATATATGGTCTCTAGGTTTCTTTCGATGCTCTCAATATTTGTGAGTGTTCTCTCAAATGATTCGGTCAGGTATTCTGATAGGTTCCTTCCAGCGACTAGCCTAATCATCGCTTTGGAGAGTGAGAGTAGGGCGAAATGGTGTAAGACCTGAATTGAAGCCATCGCTTCATCATGCTCTTTGACAGTGGAGATTTTGACGATGCATCCGCATGACTCTAATAGGTGTATGAAGTCTTCGGTCTTGGGGCCAGGTCTGGCTTTGATCGCTATTATTCTCTTTCCAGCAATGTTTTCCACATTGGGTCCGAATAATGGGTGGACACTCAGGTATTCTATATTCGGCGGTGTCGACGCTGATATGGCATCTACTATCCCTGTCTTCACTGAGGTCAAGTCTACAAGCAAGGACCCTAGGCTCATTCTGCCAGCCAGGTTCTTACAAGCATTTACGGTCTCATCCATTGGAACTGAGACGATTACAACATCGGCGTTATGGGCGTCCTCTATCGGAGCCCATTCCACATCGAGTTCTCTAGCCGCCTTCTCGGCTCTCTCTGGGCTCCTCGATATTACCCTTAAGGTTCCGACCCTGCCCCTCATAGACTTTGCCAGAAGCTTACCCATCTTGCCTGCTCCCCCAACTATGTTCACAGTCAATCTGCTTTCAATCCCCGATGGTGCTGACATTACCCTTATCCTCGCCCCTTCTGTTTCTTCTCTGCTTCTACGCAGAGTTCAATTATTGTCTTGAATATGTCGCTGGTGAGTTTCTGATTCAACCCATCCTTTCTCGCCCAAGTCACAGCCCGTTCAACAACCTCCCTCTCCCTCACAATGTCTCTTATTGGAAGATTTTTCTTAGCCTTGATCCTAGAGATCTTTCTTGCAAGTTCGACACGTTTCTTCAGCATAGTTAAGATTCGGTTATCTATCTTGTCTATACTCTTCCTCAACTCTTCTATTGAAGCCATTTTGTTCAGCTCTTGATTATTCGCTTGATGATTCCTGACCTCAACATGTGGTCGACTAGGACTATCGATATGACCGACTCTACAACTGGAACTGCTTTTGGAGCTATGCATGGATCATGTCTACCGCCGACGGTGATCTCGACGTTTTCAAACCTCTTCAAGTCTATAGTCTTCTGTTTTCTTGCGATTGATGGTGGCGGCTTGAAAGCAACCCTCCCGGTGATGGGCATGCCGTTGCTCATTCCGCCTAAGATGCCGCCTGAATTGTTGGTTGACGTTACGATTCTCCCAGCCTCTATCTTATACTCATCATTATTCTCTGAGCCATATACGGTTGAACTCTTGAATCCTAATCCGAACTCTACTCCTTTCACTCCTGGAATAGTGAATAGGCCTTTAGCCAAGTCTCCATCTAGAGGGTCGAAGAATGGTTCACCGACCCCTACGGGTACATTTAAGGCTATGAAATCCACGATGCTGCCGACACTGTCTCCTCGACTCTTCGCATTCAATATCTCCTCAACCATCTTCTCTACAATTTTGAGGTCTGCTGTTCTGACTGGGTTTTTGTATGTGTTCACGCGAATCTCGTCGACGCTGACCTTTGATGCTTCTACATTTCCCACCTTTGAGGTGTATGCGAGAACTTCGATTTTATGTAGGTTGAGTAGCTTCTTTGCAACAGCGCCTGCCATGACTAGTGTTACTGTCATTCTGCCTGACCATCTTCCTCCACCCCTCAAGTCGCTGAATCCTCCAAATTTTACATTTGCGGGGTAATCTGCATGTCCTGGCCTTGGCTTGTCAGCTAGCCCCTCATAGTCTCTCGACATGATATCTCTATTCCAGACGAGTGCCGTTACGGGGGCTCCGGTTGTGTATCCGCGATAGATTCCTGAGAGTATCTCCACCTTATCCTCCTCAGTTCTTCCTGATACTAGGGTCTCGCCTCTCGGACCCCTCCTGTCAACCTCCATCTGAATATCTGATTCATCTATTCTCAAGCCGCTTGGGCATCCGTCGATTACTACTCCTACACATCTGCCGTGGCTCTCCCCGAAACATGTGACTGTGAAGGCTTTACCTAGAGTGTTACTGCTCAACAACGTCAGCTCCTAATGATGCTATGTCTTCGAAGAATCTTGGATATGACTTTCTAACGCATTCCATGTTTGTGATAACGGTTTGGTCTTTGATTCCAAGCGCTACGACTGAACATGCCATTGCTATTCTATGGTCGTTGTGTGGGTTGATCTCTGCGCCGCGGAGTCTCTTTTGGCCTTGAACAATTAAGCCGTCCTCAGTCTCCATTACCTTCACGCCCATCTTTCCAAGTTCGATCCTTAGAGCAGCAAGCCTATCCGACTCTTTGAATCTGAGTCTTCTGGCGTTTCGGATTGTTGTCTCGCCCTCTGCGAGGGAGGCGAGTGCGGCGCATACCGGCACGAGGTCTGGGCAGTCAGTTGCGTCGAGGTCGAAAGCTGACAATCTGCTTCTTGAAACTTCGACTTCTTGATTCGAAATTTTGAGTTCTGCTCCTGCGCGTTTCAGAATATCGAGTATGAATCTGTCGCTCTGGAGTGAGTCTAAATCGAGGTTTGATACTCTGACGTTTGACCCTGCCACCGCACCTGCCGCCAGTATGTATGCTGCTGATGAGAAGTCTCCTGGAATCTTGTGGTTGAAGGGTGTGTACCTCTGGCCAGCCTTTATCCAGTAGCCTCTCGAGTCAATCTTAACTATTTTCACATTGTGCTTTTCAAGGATGTTTATGGTCAAATCTACGTAGCTACTAGACTCGAGGGGGGTTGTGAGAGTCAGCTCTGTATCTCTTTCAGCTTTTGGTGTTGCAAATAAGATTCCTGAGATGAATTGTGAGCTTATGTCTCCTCTGAGTTCAATCTTTCCACCTTCAATTCCCCCTCCTCTGACCTTTACTTTCCCTTCCTCTTCGAGTCTGGCGTCGACTCCTATCTGCTTCAAGGATTCTAGGTACGGTTGTAGCGGCCTCCTCCTCAGAGTTCCTGAGAAACATATTCTGGTGTCTCTGGGGGCTAGGGCTGCTATGGGGATTGTGAAACGTAGGGTTGCTCCTGACTCTCCACATTCCAGAGGATTCTTTGGTGTTTCGATTCTTCCGCTGCTTGATATTGTTGTGTGCTCACTCGTCCTTTCTACTTTCGCCCCGAATGCTTCGACGGCTCTTATGGTTGCTTCAGTGTCATCTGACTCTAGGGCTCCAATAATTTTCGATTCTCCCTCTGATAGGAGTGAGGCTATGAATGTCCTGTGGGTGTGGGCTTTAGACCCTGGCGCTTCGACTCTTCCTCTCAGGTTGTTTCCGCCGCGAATTATGGCGTTCACCAATCTTTTACAACTCCCGCCTCCCGATTGTTGACGGATGTCTTGATCACTTTTCCTTCAATCCGTTCAAGTATCCCATAGAGTTCTTTCACCCTGTCTTCCTTGACGACTACTGATATGGCTGGGCCTGTCCCTGAGATTCCTGCAGCCAAGGCTCCGGCCTTCAATGCTTCGACTATTACCGACGCATCCTCTCCCAGGGCTGCTGCGCATCCTAGGCCGTTTATCGTCATGGCAGTCCAAACGTTTCCTTTTGCTG
>JAGTQO010000098.1 GCA_018396565.1 Candidatus Bathyarchaeota archaeon | reverse complement strand
ATGAGTCTGTGAATGAGCGCCACTTCTTATGCATCTTAGCCACTGTGTTGCCTGTTCCATCCTTCAACTCGAAATCATGTGCAAACAGTTTACCCTCACTTCTAAGAAGCAGTTCACCGGTAGAGCTTTCTAGATCTAACTTTGGTTTGAGTGAGAATTTAGGCATCTTCGTGACTGCTATCCTATTACCAAATTGATCTGAGACCGTGAACTTCGTCCTTAAGACGTTACCCTCAATCCTGATCAAAGTATTTCCAAGTAGATCCTTAACAGCTATCTTCGGACCAAGCGTGAGAATCTCAGATTTAGCTATGCCTATAGTTTCACCTCTCTCATCCATTATGTCATAAGACGATCCTATAGCTAAAATCTTCTGCCTTATCAAGAATATATTTCTCTGGAATAGTGTAGGAGCATCCAACGAAAACAACTCTTATATAAATTACAAATGTTGTAAACGTCTCTTAAATATTTTTTTGTTTGGAGACCGTCAGCTTGACGCGTGTAGGTTGGGTAGGTCTTTATCCCTCTCTAGACGCTCCTTGATGAGTTTCTGTGTTAGCGGTTGTTGTAGAGGTATTCCATCCTATGTTTCAGGATGTCTAACCATGATTCTATCATATTCCGCCGCTGAATCTTTCATGCATGTGTTGGACATATTCATGGAGGGCTGCCGAGTATTATCCTCGAGGAGGAAAGTCGAGACGCTTGGGACAGGCCGAAGTTCCACTATGGAGACCGAGATCCCTGAAATTTATCCTGCCAGCATCTATTACATGAAAACATTATTTGCTCAAGCTGCTCAGGCAAGTGGAGGAAGATACTTACAAAGATAAGCTACACTTTCAGATCAGATATTTTGACGGTTGAAACTTCATCTATGTCTTCGAAGTGCCTCTCCTCATCTAAGATTATGACCGGCACCTTATCCCTATATGATAGGCGTATTGCTAGTGCAGCCGAGGATAGGATTCCCCACGGCTTATCCCTATACTTGTGTTTCAGCCTTCCAAGATTTATTGTTGTAATCTCGTCTTGAACCACTTTAATATTCTCATATGCTGAACGAATAACCATTACGGGGTCTATGTCTCTCTCCAAAAGTTTAGGAGCCTCTTCCCTTATTTTGGATATGACTCCATATGCCTCTGAGAGATTGTTTGGGTGCATGAATATTTGGAGTTCACCTCTCTCATGTCTTAGAACAGCTTCCCTAGCAATGTTCGAACCCTTCTCTCTTGTGAAGAGTAGGATGAAGGGGCCCGCATCGAAGACAAGCCTTCTCAATCTCTGCTCCTCTCAGCCAGCTTCTCCAGTTCAACCCTCCTTCTCATCTCAGCCTTTACCTCAGACTCTCGATCTCTGAGCAGTATTTTCGTAGACTCAACATCACCTAGGAAGCCGAAGAGTTCTGAGAGTGGAGGTACCCTCTCAAGTAGAATTCTATTCTCGTCTAGGGGGGTCAGCGTCAACTCGACGCCTTTGCCAAGTCTGAGACTTTCCCTTAGATCTTTTGGTATGACTACTTGGCCTTTAGCCGACATTCTCGTCTTATACTTGGCCTCCAAAGAGATCATCTGTCTTACCATAAGAGGTGACTGATTTAAATCTTACTTCTAATCTTATCTCCTGTATATTCTTACTGGTTTAATTGCATCATCGCTTAAGATAAAATATGATACGACTCTGGAAGGAATAAGAATTATTTGGCAACAATCCAAAACGGAAATAGTTCTGTATTAAACGAAATTTAATAGGTGTTTGTATGAGGAAGTCCATGAGGCTCGTCAGCGCCTGTCTCCTAGGTATAGATTGCAGATATGATGGCCAGAACACCCTCAGCGGGAAGGTACTTCGTCTAGTTGAGAAAGAGATTCTGATCCCTGTCTGTCCCGAGCAGCTTGGAGGCCTTGGAACACCTAGGGAGCCTATGCGGATAATTGGCGGTGGGGGCTCGGAAGTATTGGATGGAAAGGCCAAGGTCATAAACAGGATTGGGGAAGATGTTTCTAGGAACCTGATTAAAGGTGCTGAGGAGACTCTTAAGATAGCGAGGTCTCTAGGTGTGAGGAAAGCCATCTTCAAGTCTAGGAGCCCCTCCTGTGGATGTGGTGAAATCTACGATGAGACATCTTCGAGAATTGTTAGAGGAGATGGAGTCGCAACTGCATTGTTGAAAAGAAACAGTGTCGAAGTCATAACTGAGGAGGACCTTTAGATATCTGAATTGCGCATAACCTATATTCGCTCCTTAGCAGCAATTGTATTCCAACATGCGCTGAGGATCTTTGCCTGTTCGGAGAGTTTCCTGAACCCAGCAGATTCAAATTCGAGGGTGGCATAATTGTGGACCTGCGGTATCTATACATAATTAAATGCGAATTCCATTGCCACTCAGCATCCACCTGGTCATGACTCAACGCATAATCAATATGAAAATTATTGGGTGAAATTCATGTCAAAATTTTGAAATGGACTTTCTGGAAATTCCCTAGTAGGTTCTAACCTGAATCTCACGGACCCTCTTTAGATCTTCATCGTTACTCACTACACTTTTAATGCCATGTGCTAGCGCTACACCTGGCATCAAGGCATACCTGAGCTCTTCGTTCACGGCCTTCTTTGTTGAAGCGAGAACTGCTAGGTCGGCGAGCGGCGCCTCGGTCTCTGCAATCTTCCTCAACCGTCTAGCTCCAAGAAGCAGCTCGTAAAAGTTTATGGCTGTGGTATAGACTTCCGAACCGAGCCTCTCCAACTCTTGAGTTGCAATCAATGCGGGCTTTTTTCCTCTCAACAGATCTACAGAGAAGTTGTATCTAGGACTAGCTTGGCCATCCTTTATGCCATACTCCCTCAATTTCGCCGAGGACCCGCTTAACCTCAGAGTCGTCGACATCCTTCCAGGCTCCTGAATGCTTAGATAGACAGATCCTTCCTTCAGTTGGGCGGATGATGACATCGGTGAAACTTTCACCATTCTGTTTAACCTCCGCCAGCCTTCTGTAAGCTTCCTCACCGATTGTGAGAGTTTCATGTCCACCCATATGTAATCAATAAAACACGAGATAAATACATCTATAAGATTTTCTGGGAATACTCTCCCATAGCTTAATACGAACTGAGAAATCCTATATGTACAAGAGCCGGAAGCACTTACTCTTTCAAATTTGAATTCATGTTAAATAATCTCTACGTTGGGTAAGTCTTTGAAGTGTTGATCTCCAGTGACTAATGTGAGGTTTCTATGTTGGGATGTGGCGTACACTATTGCATCCATTGTGTGGAGCTTATGTCTCAGTTTGATATCTGCAGCTAGGAGGGCTATCTCCACGCTTAGAGGAATGATGAAGCTTCTTTCAATGATGAGGTTTATTCTGGCTGTTGGGTCCTTTCTATCCCTCAAGTATCTTGCTCTAATCTCAGTGAGGCAAATTGAAGGTATGTATAGGGGCTCGGTGCCTTCTATGTAATCCTTTACTTTCAAGCCTCTTCTTGAACCCATGAAATATTCTATCCATGCGAAGGAATCAAGAAGCTTCATGGGGTTCTTCCTCATCTCTGAGTTTTTGTGTTGTAAGCCAACGGTCAACCCCAAACATGCTCTTGACTGGTTTGAATAGTTGTTTCATCAGTGCTTGATTTATGGCCTCCGAAATTCTTCGCCTTCCAAACTCTTTTATCAAATACTCGTAGATCTCATCTCTCAATGTTATTGTGGTCTTTACAGGCATTCATGTTCACCGTAAATGTATTACGTAGATGTTATATTTAAACAGATTTCCGGCTAATCCACCTGTACATGAGAGTTAGAGAAGACGGAAGGTCGAAGGAGATTCGAGAGAGACAGATGTCAAGCATAGTATAATGATGGACCGGGCGGCATCTACATGTAGCGAAGCAACAATAGCAACCAAACATGGGCTTGCCATCTACGACTCGGAATACATATCGTTAACGTAAGCAATTGGAAGCAAGTTTATAACAGTCGATGCAACGCTTGTCCAAAAAGTTGAGGAAGGCCGGTCTAGAGGACATGCTAGAGACCCTCTACTATGGAGGCACCTCAGAAGTGAAATGGTCTCAAGAGCAGACTCCAGACTCCCCACTCACCTTTAAAGAGCTAATCTCTTCATCAAGCCTTGGAGGTGACCCACCATCATTTACAATTCTCCTCCAGACCTTCTTCTCACTGGGTTTTGCTATGCGGCAGCTTGAGGATTTCTCTGAGTTGACCGAAGTGTCTGTCGAAGGTGTATATTTCATTCATGCCGTGGGCCTTCATGATCAGGTAGGCTAGGGCGTCGTTGGCGCTGATGCTTTTATCCTCTGCTAATGGTATGGCACTTCCGTAATCTTCGGCAGTTACAGGGTATACTTTGATGTTTTCGCTTGTTACAGCCCATGCGAGGAATCTTAAGGATCTATGTAGATCCAGGCCAGCCTCGATTATATTAACAACCTCTGACAGGTGGACCGTTGTGAGAGCTACTTCCTCACCCTCCTCCACCCTCTTCACTATGGCTTTCGCTTCATCTTTGATAAGTTGTTCTTCCCTCGTTAGTTGTCTTGATGGGATGAGGAAGGCATGGAGAAATATATTCGAGTCTATGAATCTCAAGCTTCACGCAACTCCGTGAAGGCCTTCTTGAGGGAGTGGGGATCTGTGAAATCCACGCTCCCAGCTATTTTGATGGTGTCGAATAGTTCGGATGGTGGCGTAGATTCTATTGGGATAATTTCTATCCTATCCTCATGCCTTACCAGTATCAATTTCCGGGTCCTCCATCCTCTACGCCAATGTGCTGGAATCGATATGCGGCCTTGGGAGTCTATCTCCTTTACTGCGGTTTCCTCCATTATACTTATCTCCACCATAAATAAGATATATGGTAAATATAAAATTTTTACCAAAAAGAAATTTTATGTTTGGTGAACTCTTCACCTT
>JAGTQO010000097.1:1734-5014 GCA_018396565.1 Candidatus Bathyarchaeota archaeon | reverse complement strand
ATTCATCCTCCATCTACGAGATCTTCGACTTCATCGAAGATTTCTGCGATAGGCATGGTATCCAGCCTAAACTATCGGAAAGAGAGTTGACTGAGCTGGTGACGGAGGATGAATATAGACGGATCCAGAATACGTTCAAGACCTTGACAGGCTCATCTTCTTTCTAGAAACATCAACCTGTATAGATTATGCTCTGAGGGTCGACGCAAATATTCTTTCAGTATATAACCAATCCGTAACGGATTTCATAGGGTTCTTGAGGGCGAACCGTATTAAGGTAGTCACATCCACCGCCGTGAAGAATGAGGCGGAGAAACAAATTACTTCAGCCGTCAACAGGCTGGTGGATTCGGCTCACCCCCGAAGATTGAGGCAAGTCAGGGCGTTGGCACTAGCAAAATGTGCAACCAGGCTTCGAGAATTATGGTCACACGTCGACATTTTAACCTTGCATGGCAACATAACGCATGTAAAGGGGTTCTATCAGAAATTGTCTGAGAACCCTCACACCAGGACGCGCCTGGAGAAAATAAGAAATTTTAAGGGAAGCAGGAGTTTAATGCCTGAAGACTCCGACCTCAAGATCATATCTGAAGCCATCAGCCTCAAGGCGGGTGATAATGAGGTCTACTTTGTAACGAAAGATGAGCACTTCTGCGAATTCTCAAGAGAAATTTATGAAGAGTTCAAATTACGTGTACGGCCTGTACAGAGCCTCATCCAATTTAAGCGTCAACTAGAAGAGTTGAAGGAGAGAAAGTCAAATCGAAATGGGAGACTCTTGCTGAGCGAATGCTAAATTAATATCAGCCATCGATCCTGAGTTCACATCTAAAGATTTCTAGTTTAAATCCAAGAGTCACGGTCCCAGGGTTCCTTCGAGGGGGCCCTTGACAAAAATTTTGAGGTGAGAAGACAATGGTTGAAAGATATTTAGGTGTAGGCGAAGAATCAACATTTGGAACAGCAGTAACCGCAAACAAGTTTAAGGACGTAATCAGTGAAAACTTGAGGTTGGACAAGAGATACCTTTTCCCTGATACTGTGAGAGGTAGGGCTGTATTCAAGAAGCTGCCGGGTCCAGTAATAGTCAGGGGCGAAGTGGTGATGCTGCTGGCGTCGGAGCCTGATACGAAATTTTTCTATTGGGGTTTAGGCTCAAAATCTACTGAGCAGCTCGCGACAGGAGTATATCAACACACAATCACGCCGGCGGACACGGTGAAAAGTTTCACAGCTAGGGTTGGAGCTGAACAGTTCGAAAGAGTCATTCCAGGATGTATTATTGATACTATGACAGTTGAGGCTGTAGCAGGTGAAACAGCCACTACAACCTTGAGCATCGTAGGGGCGAATGAGTCGAAAACAACTATCGGCACCCCATCTTTCGGAGCGGTGAGCGAGCTGAATTTCAGCGGAGCAACCGTCACCATTGGCAGTTCAACAGCGTCTTACTGCCGGGCTTTCAGGTTGAGAGTAAACAACAATATAGCTATAGATCGAATGTATGCTCTCGGCAGTCAGACGATGAAGAGGATGGAGGTTGGGCGAAGAGTTGTCGATGGGAGCCTAGACTTGCAGTTTGCAGATTCAACAGAATACGATCGGTTCCTGGCAGGTCAAGACTTTACGTTGAACGTTAAGCTGGAAGGCGACACAATAAGCGGCGACTACAAACACACAGTTGAGATCGATCTTCCGAAAGTCATCTATACAAGCGACACTGCTCCACTGTTGACGAGGCGTGACCCGATACGGATCACAGCGCCGTTCAGAGCGATGTTCGACTCGACATCAGGATACGATATAGCTGTTAAAGTCACCAATACGGAGTCCTCGATCTAAACTTGAAGAAAGTAACCATGGACGGAGTAGAATACACTCTCACAGTTATACCGCCATACCTACTGCCTTTTCTCAACCTGTATAGTGAATTAGCATCTAAGCCAGCCCAGAGCATTGAGGAAGCTGAGAAGATAAGTGAAGATATGAGGAGGGCGAGCCAGAAAATTCTTGAAGCCTGTATTTCACCGAAACCTAAGCCTGAACATGAAACCAAGTTGTTCCGATATATATCTAACCTCACAACTCAAGCAGTTCTAGAGGTGGATTCGTTTTTTCAACGAGGAAAGGCTCAAGCCGATCTTAAAGGCGGTGGGAGAATTAAGCTTCTGGACAAGGACAAGACCGTCAACCCTCCTAGGCCTGGATGATCTAAGTTCACTTGAACGTTTCCTCATAGACGTTAAGACTCTTCAATCTGCAAACCAGCCTGAGACTCTTGAAGATGAGATTAAACGCAAGTGGAAACAATTAGGAATGTTCACTTAAGGTAGTGCGGTAGATTTTGAACTCACATCCTCCTACCAATCTAAAGAATAGGTCATATGATTCATTTCGATGTGATTGGAGATGTCGACTAAGCCTGAAATAAACATTAAGGTTACTGCAGATACTCAACAGGCACAGTCGGCCCTGAAAGACCTGGGTGAAGAAGCCAAAAATATGGGTAGCAAGTTTCAGGAGGGAGCACAGCGAACCAGGGCCAGCTTAACTGAGGTTGTCACATCAACTGCTGAGGTCGCTAGCGATTTCATGTCTTTATACAGTTTGTATGATATGGTTCAGGATCGACAGTTAGCTCTTGACAGGGCCAACCTGCGTTTGTCACGATCCCAGGACACGTTACGTGAGGCTCAGGAAGCGTATAATAAGGCTGTGGCCGAGTTTGGGCCGAATAGCCAGCAGGCTCAGGAAGCTTATAAACGGCTTCAAGACGCTCAGGAGCAAATGAGAATAAATCAGGAGATGGTTAGGGATCGACAGGAAGAACTGAATAAAGCATATTTTATGGCGGCTACAACTTCTATTCCACAATTGATCACTGCGGTTGGAAGTCTCAGGTCGGCTTACCAAACATTGGCTTCCACATCAGCGAGTGCAACTGCAGCTCTTGCGGGATTATCTGCTACAGCAGGCACTTTAGGAGGAGCACTCGTAGTCGGCGGACTGCAACTGGCGGGATTTGCAAGTTCACTCTCAAGTTTAGCTGAGCAGTTTCATGCTGGCGAATTGGCTACAAGTCGGTTTAGTGCGACGTTATCCATGATGTTGAATCCGGTTGGCCAGGTTGTTGAAGGTATCAGGTGGCTTCTGGAACAGGTTGGTTTGATTCCTCAAGGGATTGGGACTGCGGCGGATCTTTGGGTCTCCGCCTGGAACAGCATCACCTCAACCGTTAGCGATGCGGTTGGCACAATCTCATCCCTGGTCTGGGGGG
>JAGTQO010000097.1:1584-1726 GCA_018396565.1 Candidatus Bathyarchaeota archaeon | reverse complement strand
GATATTCAAAACGCTATCTCAAGCTTGTTTGGTTCACTTGCGAATATTCCAAGCTACGGTTTCGGAGGCGGATTCAATCTACCCAATATTCCAGGGTATGCTGAAGGAGCCTTAGTCACCAAGCCGACTATAGCGCTGGTTG
>JAGTQO010000097.1:0-1515 GCA_018396565.1 Candidatus Bathyarchaeota archaeon | reverse complement strand
GAATATGGGAGGATATTACGAGTGGTTTCCAATGGATTAGCAATGCGTTCAGCTCAGCTATAAGCGGTTTCACGAGTTGGGTTAGTTCAGGCGTCAGTTATGTGAGTCAAACTTTAACGAGCTTCTTTACGGGGACAACTGGTGCGGTACGTGAGGCTTACCAGCCGTCCTGGTATCCTGAGGAGTATTGGGGGCCTAGCATGATTTCCGCGATGCCGACCTATGAGCAGATGCCAACATATATGTTTGCTCCACCAACACCGCCTGAGATTTACACAATGTTCGCTTACACGCCTGCGGAAAAGACTCTTTTAGAAGAGCCTCCACCTAGGATGAGAGGCGGGGGCGGAGGTGGGGGATTCTATGAGGCGGCTCGGCCTGCTCTGACTACGATCAACCCGTTCATCGAGGTTAACTTCCAGGATGTTAGCATCGATCCAGGGACTTATGCACGTTTCAAAAGAGAGTTGGCTTACACGATTAGCAGGGCGATCTGTGACGCTGTTCAGGAGAGGAGAACCCTGTGACAGTTTACACAGTTGACATTGCGGGTAAACAATATTTTCCACACAATATTTTTATCAGTAAGAATGTTGATTTTCGGACACCTAACGATTTCGAGCTTGTTTTTCCACGAGTTGAATCTTATATTGACTTGGATGATGTTATCGATATTAAGCGGGATGGAACGACGATTTTCAGAGGTAGGGTTGAGACTCTTGAAACATATAAGACTGGTGAAGATTTACAGTTTCGTGTCGCCGGTCGAGATATGAGTGTTGCTCTGCTCCGGTTAACCACGGGCAGAGACATTTTCCAGAGCAAGGATCCTAGTGTGATATGTGAGACTCTGAACAGCCCTGGTAAACTTATTGCTTTGCAACCTCAAAAGTTCATAGTATATCCTGAGATGGACACTTATATTAGTAGTTACTATAATCAAGGTTACCCATCATATGTTTATCTCTATACGAGATGGTACGTTATCGCTCCGGGAAATCCTTATAATCATAACCAGAGGGCTTTGATAAAATTTGATTTGACAAACATTCTAGGTAAAATACAGTCGGTAACTTCAGCTATTCTCAATATTCGTGTATGGAAAACCTCAAACCTGAACGGTCAAGCCAACCCATACTATAACCCTAGGATCAAAGCATATTACAGGGTTCTGGGGCCTTGGGATGAATCTGTGAAATGGAGTAACCAACCTGCAATTGCAAGCAGTTACACAGCTACGACAACGCATTATCATGGTGAAACTGACACATGTTTTCAAGTTGATTTAACAAGTGATGTCCAGGCGTGGAAGAGTGGAGCGACAAATTATGGATGGATGATCCGTGACCCAAGCGATGAGACGCCAAACGGTGGAAGCTACCAGACAATGTTTTACTCGTCTGAGTCTGCGACTCCTCCCTACCTTGTTTTAACAGTGTCTTATTCTAACGGGATTGTGGCAACGGCTTCGGCGAGCCATAATAGCTCAGACGCATATAAGGTAATAGACCAGAA